>NZ_RCIH01000003.1:0-300000 GCF_003675855.1 Halostella salina
GTAACGGATATCTGGAGAGTGTTAAAATGTGGGAATATCGGGCGGACCGATACCCGTGGTTTGCTCCCCAGTTGTCGGCTTCATCCCACGGCTAAAACCGTGGGCTTTCGCCTCGCTACCGCTGTAACAGGTCGCCGACCGCCGGCCCGGTCGGTACGCCTCAGTCGGCCACCGCCACCGCGACCTCGCGGCTCCGCGGGCCGTCACACTCGACCAGCAGGACCGACTGCCACGTCCCGAGTTCGAGGTCGCCGTCCGCGGCCGGGATCGAGACGCTCGGCCCGAGCAGCGTGGCCCGGAGGTGCGAATCGGCATTCCCGTCCAGCGCGTCGTGTGCGTGGCCCTCGTCGGGCACGAGTTCGGCGAGGAAATCCGCCACGTCGCCGCGCAGTCGCGACTCGTTCTCCTGCACCACGAGCGCCGCGGTGGTGTGCCGGACGAAGGCGGTGCAGACGCCGTCTGCGTCGTCGGGCACGGCCGCGGCGACGCGGTCGGTCACGTCGACGGTCGTCAGGCGCTCGTCGGTGTCGACGGTGAAGCGGGTTGGCATAGGAGGAGCGTGAGCCACCCCGGAGAAAAGCCTACGCCAGCCACTCGTCGGGCTTGGTGTCGTAGTCCACGTCGCTGGCAGCGATCCCCTCGACCTCCTCCCACGGCAGGTCCTCGACGGTGTGCTCGTCGCCGTCGTAGCGGAGCAGTTTGCCGCGCTCCTCCGGTTCCGGCTCCCTGTTCCGGCGCTTGGCGACCTCGATGTCGTGTTCGTCGACCTCCTTGACAATGGTCATGAGGTTCACCGGGCGCCCCCACAGCTCGAAGACGCGTTCGAGCGTGCGCTTGGCCTGCTCGATGTCGAGCATCACGCCGTTGTAGTGGTGGCCCAGCAGCAGTTCGTTCCGGTTGTTGTAGTTGCCGTCGTACACCGCGATGGTCGGCTTCCCGAAGTTGGTGAACTGGAGCAGGAGCTTCTGTTTCACGTCCTCGTAGTCGGTGCTGGCGACGCGGTTGCCGCCGGTCGCCTGCGAGTACTCGTAGGTGAAGTACTCGTTGGCGTCGACGAACTCCTGTGAGAGGAACTCGTCGATGAACGTCACGTCGTTGTGGCTCTCGCGGATCTCCCGCATCCGGTCCCAGCCCCGCGAGAAGTCCACGTCGGCGAGCGCCTCGTCCACGTCGTCGTACACGGCGTCGTCGAACAGGTAGCGGCCGATGCGCTCCAGGTCGCTCTGGCCGATCTGGGCGAGGAACCCGCGGTTCTGCCGCTTGATCAGCGAGTAATGTCGGCGGGCCAGCCCCTCGTAGGTGAGCATCTTCCATGGATGGCGGTCCACGTCGATCTCGCCCTCGCGGGCGCGGTCGAGCGCCTCGCGGTCGACGTACTCGTCCGGGAGGTCGGCCACCGCGTCGAGCGAGTCCGCCGTGATGGCATCGAGCGCCGCCGGCGGCTCCAGCGCCGACAGCACGCGGTCGAAGTCGACCGTGTCGGTGAAGTTGCGCCACGACACCCCGTCGACGCGCAGGAGCTTCTCGACGACTTCCCGGCGGTTCGTCGTGTTCTCGATGTACTCCCACAGCTCCTTGCCGAGCTTGTAGGGGTTGAGGCCCGGCGATCCGAGGACGCGGGCCTGATGGTCGGCGTAGCTGAGGAACTCGTCCGGCCCGGCGAACGCCTCCTCGCCCATCATCATCGACTCCCAGTAGGCGGCCCACCCCTCGTTCATCACCTTGCTCATCTTCTGGGCGGCGAAGTAGTACGCCTCCGCCCGGAGCATGTCGAGCACGTCGCGCTGCCACGGCTCCATCTCGTCGGCCTTCCCCGCCTCCTCGTCGTACTGCTTCCCGTGGCGGCGGAGGAAGGCCAGCACGTCCTTCTCGGGCTCGTCCGGGAACGAGACGGAGTCGCCGTCCTCGTCCTGCCGTTCGAGCCACTCGTCGCTGAACACCTCCTCGCGCACCTCGTCGGAGACGTCCAGTTCGGCGAGCTGCTCGCTCAGGTCGTCGTCGGTCTCGACGGGGTCGGGCGTCGACAGCACCTCCGGGTCGAACACCTGGTGCTGGTCGATGTTGTCCTCCAGCGAGAGCAGGTTGTCGATCCAGCGCTCGACCTCGGAACGGTCGATCTCCGGGTCGCTCATGTACTCGCCGATCTTCCGGCCGTGCCGCTCCAGCATCGCCGCGGCGTCCAGGTCGTCGGCGAACATGCCGAACCACTCGTTGTTGGCGAAGAAGTCGGCGTGGGCCTCGACGTGGGTGATGACGGCCTTCTGGTCGGCCAGCGAGTTCGACTCCTGCAGGAACGCGTGTGAGGGGTTGTCGTTGTTGACGATCTCGAACGCCTTCCCGCCGCCGTAACGGTCCTGCTTGCGCTGGCGGTCGTACTTCATCCCCCAGCGCCAGTGGGGGTAGCGCCGCTGGAACCCGTCGTAGGCGATGAGCTGGTTCATCTCGTCGTAGTCGACGATCCAGTAGTTCACCGGGTACGGCTCCAGCCCCAGGCGCTCGGCCAGTTCGTTCGCGTCGTCGACCGGCTCCTGCAGGTCGGCGGCGATCCGGCGCGCCTCGTAGCGGTCGAAGCTCATCGTTCCTCCGTGTGGCGGCCGCAGTCGTCCGGGGTCGGTGGCTGTGCTGTGGTCATGATTCGTCCTCCTCCGTGCTGAGGATCTCGTAGATCGCATCGGTCACGTCGTCGGGACCGGTGACGTACGCCACGGCCACGTCGTCGTTCTCGCCGAAGTGGCGCTCGACTTCCTCGGCGTGGGTGGCGTTGATGGCGTTGCCGCTTGGCTGGGTCTCCACGTAGGCGTGGAGGTTCGCCGGGATTTCCTCCATCAGCGGGATGACGCCCTCCTCGGTGTCGTTCGAGGAGTTCTCGCTGTCGCCGGCCGCGAACACGTAGCGGTTCCAGTCGCTCCAGGGGTACTCCGCCAGCAGTTCCTCGGCGAGTTCGTACGCCGAGGATATCTTCGTCCCGCCGCCGCTGCGGATGCCGAAGAAGTCGTCGCGCTCGACCTCCCAGGCCTCGGCGTCGTGGGCGATGTAGACGAACTCGGCGTTGTCGTACTTCCCCTGGAGATACCAGTCCAGCGGCGTGAACGTGCGCTCGACCAGTTCGCGCTTCTGCTCGCGCATCGAGCCGCTCACGTCGCGGATGTTCACGACGACGACGTTCTTCTCCTTCTCCTCGATGACCTCGGGATGGCGGTAGCGCTCGTCCTCCCGGCGGAACGGGACGTGGTCGATCCCCTCCCGGCGGATCTGCTCCTGCACCGTCTCGCGCTCGACGTTTTCCTCGACGGCCGCGATGCTGTCCCACTCGTCGCGCTCGTCGGCCGGGATGTCGCTGTACGCGTCGTCCAGCCACGCCCGCGAGACGGGGATCGACTCGCCGCGCGCCCACTCGAACGCCTTCGCCGGGCCGACGCCGTCGACTTTCAGCACCTCGCGGAGGAACTCCCCGTCGAAGTCCATCGCCAGCTTGCGCTTGAGGCCCTGTTTGAACATCCGCTCGAAGTCGAGCGTGCTGTCGGGACCGGTCTTCGTGAGGTCCTTGTACGGCCCCTCGGTCTCCTCGACGACGCTCTTGCCCTTCGGTTCGAGGTCCAGCCCGAGTTCCTCGTCCAGTTCCTCGGCGAACTCCTCGGGGTCCATCTGGTAGTACTCGTGCTCGCCGTGCTCCTCGCCGGGGTCGCCCTCCTCGTCGCCGTCGCCGGGCTGGGGCTGTGGCTGCCCGACGGGGTCGCCCACGTCGGCGTCGCCCTGTCCGACGCCGCCCTGGTCCAGCTGGTCGTACTCGAACTCCGGGAGGTCGACGATCTTGATCGGCACCCGGACCTCGTCCGAACGGCTCCCACCGAGGTCGCCGTACTGGATGAACTCCGAGAGGTCCTCGCGCCGTTCCTCGCCCACCTCGTAGAACCGCTCGACGTCGTCTTTCAGTCCCATTTGTAGCTCACCTGTCCCATGACGTGTCGGCTTGTCAGCTCCGCCGACGCCTCGCTGTAGCCGAACAGTTCGACCATGTTGTCGATCGTCTCGGCTTTGATCGCGGCCGTCTCGGTGTCGCTCGGCGGGTCGTCCCACTGTCGCGGGTCGAAGTCCTCGAACAGCCGCGACACGTCCTCCCAGTCGTGGGATTCGAGGACGCTCCGGATCACCGGGATCTCCGTGAGGTCGGCGTCGGCCGCCGAGAAGTCGTCGCCGCGGTGCTCCCACGCGTGGCGGTTCAGCGCGGTGATCACCTTCTCGGTGCGGAACTGCCGGACGGCCGGCGAGGCCTCGTCGCCGTCGTAGCTCTCCGGCGAGAACCGGCCGAGATGCTCGGTCTCGAACACCTTCATCTTCAGCGGGTCCGGGTCGACGCGCTCGCCGCGCTCGTTCTCCAGCTGCTCGTCGGTCGCCCAGGCGTACACGTGCTCGACGTACTCGGCGACGGTCTCCTCGTCGACCCGGCGGTCGCGCATCATCGCGTCGAGCACGTCATCCTCCTGGCGCTGGAACACGTGGTTCTTGACGGGGACGACGCGGTTCTCGAACTCCGTCCGCTCGCCCGGCGAGAACACCGGAGCCTCCGTCAGCCCCTCGGCCATCGCGTTCAGCACGTCGCGGGGCATGATCACGTCCTCGACCGGCAGGTCCGCGTGGTGGCGGTCCGGGGTGCCGTGGAGCAGGTCCGCGATCGTGTCGCGGGTGTAGGTCACCGGGATGCCGTGGTCGCCGTCCGACGTGCCGTCGCCGAACTCGAAGTCGTCCTTCTCGACGCGCTCGTCGCCGTCCCGGAGGTAGCCGCGGTCGAACAGCAGCGCCTTGTCGACGAGGTCGAGTCCGGGCGGCAGATCCTCGTCGTCCAGCCTTGTGACGACGCTGTACAGCGCCGCCGCCTCGACGGCGTGGGGCGCGAGTTCGCGCTCCCTGAGGTCGCCGTCGGCGTCCTTGACGGCCACGGTGATCGGCTCGGCGATCTTCGCCTCGACCGCCTCCTCGTCGCCGTCCCACACCTCGGTCTCGTTCGTGAGTTCGCGCCGCACGAGTTCGGTCTCCAGGCTCCGGTTGGTGAGGTACGCGAACTCGTGTTTGTCGAGGCGGCGCTTCAGCGCCTTCAGGGGGTCCATCCCGTTCTTCTCGGCGTGCTGGTTCAGCTTCGCCTCCAGGTCCGGGTTCGAGATGATCACGAGCTGGGTGTCGATGTCCATCCCGATCCCCTTGTCCAGCTTGACGGTGCCCTCGTCGGGCACGTTCAGCAGCTTCTGGAGCAGGTCGGCGTGCTGGGCGGCGTCCTCGACGACGGTGAGGAGGCCGTTGCCCTGCGAGAGCACGCCGTCGTAGGAGAACGCCTGCGGGTTCTTCCGGCCGCGGGAATCGAGTTCCTGCAGCATACCGCGCATCCACGTGCCGACCAGCCGCTCCTTGGGCTGGCCCTCGTCCTCGGAGTGGAGGACGCCGATCCCGCGCCCCACGTCGACGACGTAGTTCTTCACCCGGAGGTGCGACTCGTCGGTCACCGCCGAGAACAGGTCCTCGACGCCGCGCCGGCGGTACTCCTCCTCCAGGTAGTCGTACGCCTCTCGGGAGAACGGGTCCAGCCGCTCCTCGACGCGGACGTCGAGGTGGTCGTCGTTCGCCTCGTTCAGTTCCGCCAGCAGTTCCTCGCGCACGTCGTCCGGGAACGCCGAGAGCGGGTGTGCCTGCACCGGGCTCTCGTACCACTGGTCCTCGTCGGCGGGCGCGTCGCCGCCGTAGGAGAGGCCGCGGGTGTCGGCCGCCGTCGCCACGTTCCACTCGACGGTGTAGCGCCGGCCCTCCGGGGTCTTCGAGTACTCCCGGAGCCCGTTGATCAGGCAGCGCTTCAGCTCGGACTTGCCGGTCGCGGTCGGCCCGTCGAACCAGATGATCTTCTCGTCTTTCGCCCGGCCCGCCGCGATGGAGCGCAGGTCGTCGACGAACGCGTTCAGAACTTCCGTGTTGCCCAGCACGGCGTGCTCGCCGTCGTTGTGCGGGTCGTCGAAGAAGCGGTAGCGCTCCGTCTCCTCGCCCTCCTCGACGACGGTCCGCGTGCCGGCCGCCTCGATCGCCTCCAGCAGGTACTTCGAGGCGTGGGAGGCGATTCGGGGGGTCTCGAACACCGCGTCGACGTACTCGGCGAGGCTCACCGGCTCCTCGTAGGCCCCTTCGAGGGCGCGGTCGGCCTCGCTGACGAACTCGTCGCCGCGACTCATCAGTCCTCCATCTCGGCTTTGGCGACCTCCGCGCCGGCGAACTCCAGCACCTCGCGAGCGCCCGACTCGGAGTAGCCCTGCTCGATCAGGGCGTCGATCCACTCGTTGCGCTCGTCGTCGTCGAACTCGTTGCTGGAGACCAGCGCCGAGAAGTTGATGTTGTGTTTCTTGTCCTCCCAGAGCTTGCGCTCTAACGCGCGGCGCAGGCGCTCGTTGTCCTGCGGATTGAACGCCTCGCCCTCGCGGGCGCGCCGGGAGACCCAGTTCGACACCTCCTGCCGGAAGTCGTCCTTCCGGTCCTCGGGCACGTCGAGTTTCTCCTCGACCGAGCGCAGGAACGTCTCGTCGGGCTCCTGCTCGCGCCCGGTGAGCTCGTCCTCGACGGTCTGGTCGTCGATGTAGGCCATCACGTGGTCCATGTACTTCTCGCCCTGGCGCTGGATCTCGTCGACGTCGTAGGCCAGCGCGTGGCGCACGTCCTCGATCGCCCGCTCCTTGTACTCCTCGCGAACGGTTTCGAGGTAGCGGTAGTACGTCCCGAAGTTCTCCTCGGGGATCGAGCCGTGGTGTTCGAGGTTCTCCTCGAAGAAGTTGAACACCGTCAGCGGCGAGAGGAACCCGCGGCTCCGGTGTTTGGAGTCCATGATCGCCTCGGCGATCTCGTCGCCGATGAAGCGCGGCGAGATGCCCATCATCCCCTCGCCGATGTCGGCTTTCTCCTCGGCCTCCTCGCGGAGCTTCTTCACGTCGACCTCGTCGCCCTCGTCGACCTCGCCGTTGTACGCCTTGGCCTTCTGGAGCAGGTCGACCGTCTCGGTGTCGGGCTCCTCGATCCGGGTCAGGACGCCGAACAGCCCGGCCATCTCCAGGGTGTGCGGTTCGACGTTGATGTCGGGCACGTCGGCGTTGGCGAGCATCTTCCGGTAGATGTCGGCCTCCTGCTCGTAGGAGAGGACGTACGGGAAGTCGATCCGCTTGGTGCGGTCGTTGAACGCCTCCATCTTCTCGTCGCCCTTCTTGTCCTTGTACTCGGGCATGTTCGTCCGGCCGACGATCACCTGGTCGATGTCGATCCGCGGGTTGTTCTTCGGCTTGATCGTCTGCTCCTGGGTCGCGTGCAGGAAGTCGTAGAGGAACTCCCGCTGGAGCTTCAGCAGCTCCTCGCCCGAGAAGATGCCGCGGTTGGCGTTGCAGAACGCGCCGGAGTAGTCGAACGCCCGTGGGTCGGACTCGCCGTAGACGGCGATCTTCGAGTAGTTTACGTCGCCGGTCAGCTCCGTCTCGTCCTGGTTCTTCTTGTCCTTCGGCTCGAACGTCTCCAGGCCCTGCCGCTTGTTCTCGTCGGCGACGAGCCGGACGACCTCGATGTGGTTCGAGAGCACCTGCTCCAGGTCGTCGTCGTAGTACGACAGGAGCCGGTCCATGTAGAACTCGGACTCCGGATCCAGCGCCTGCTCGTTGCGGATCGAGTACGGGGCGTCGAGGCGCTCGTTGAGGTCGGCGATGATCGACCCCCGCTGCTCGTGGGGCACCAGCACAAGGGGGTCCTGATTCATCGGGGACCGGACGGTGTCGTCGGCCGGGTCCTGGTCCTCGATCACGTCACAGAGGTTCGTCCAGCGGAACGTGTACAGCCGCCCCTCGTCCCGGGCGGTGTAGTCCTCGTAGTACTCCCGGATCTGCTGGTCGAAGGCGGACTTCCCCGACCCGACGGGGCCGAGCAGGAGTTTGATCCGGCGCTCCGGGCCGAGGCCGCGGGCCGACGACTTCACCTTGTTGACGAACTCGTGGATCGCCTGGTGGATCACGCGGCCGTAGAACGTGTTCTCGCCGTCGTTGACCGGGTCCTCGGAGACGAGTTTGTACTCGACGACGCCGGCCTCCTCGTCGTACTCGGTGCCGTAGTAGTCAAACATGTCCGCGACGCGCTGGTGTGCGTTGCGGGCGATCTTCGGGGACTCGTACACCTCCTCCAGGTACCAGTCGAACGGCTTCGCCGCACGCAGGTCCTCCGGGACCGAGTCCTGGTACTCCTGACTCAACTCCTCTAGCGTGTCGATATCTCCTGTCATTGTATCACGGTCGGTTGGTTGCCCACCCGTTCGGGCGGCCGGGCCGTCGGCCCGACCGCCGCGGCGACTGGCAGCGGGGGGAGAGCGCGGGACCGACCCCGCAACTTCGGCGCGCACCTGCCGTCGTCCCCACCCGACGCCGCAGTAGCGACTTCCGCCGACGGCGGCCACGACGCGTCGATCCGAGTTACCCGGGAGCGTGACATGTGTGGTCGTCTGTCATGCCCGCGCGCGAGACCGTCACTTCGTCCGCTGGGGGCGACTGAGAACGTCGTCGACGACTGAGTCGATCCGGGGCGCGAGGGTGGCACGGTGGCAGGCTCCACCGATAGTATTTAATCTATGAGTTCCTGAGCAACTTAAGCGTAACCCCAAAAGGTATTTGTCGCCATCAGATCCGCAATGAACGTTCCGGAATTAACCGGAACGTCGGCCACCGGTCCGGAGGATCGCGGACATATTCTGCCCCATTTATATACACACCGGTGATAGCGCGGTCGTCGAGCGCCGGTAGCGGACCCGTCCGGACTACGGCGCGGAACCGTACACCCCTTACGGTGGGGACGCGTACGGCTTCGCGATGAGCGACCTCGACACGCCCGACGGCTGGGTCGTCTGGAACGAGGGCGCGGACGGCCGGCTGGTGCTCGCGTACCGCCCCGACGTGTTCGACGCCGGCGAGTTCCCCGCCGAGTGCCTCCCGACGCTGTATCTGACCCGGGGCCGAAAGGGGGGCCGCCCGCCGGGCGAGTCGCCCGCGGCCGGCGCGGACTGGCACGTCACGCTGTTCCTCGAACCCGACGTCGACGACGGCGGCGAGCGCTACGACTCGCGCGAGGCGGCCGTCGAGGGTGCCATGGAGCGCGCCGCGGCGTTCGCGGCCGGCGAGGTCGACTACCGCGCGCTGTACCAGGTGCCGCGGGAGTCGTACTTCGAGCGACTGGACGAACTGACGGGTCGGGAAGCTTAACCCATCCGGCCGACTACGGTCGGCCATGTCACAGGTCACGCTCGTCGGCACGCGCCTCGCGGCCGTCGACGAGGAGTTCGTCTACCACGGCGAGGCCCCCGGCTGTGACGGCTGCCCCTACCGCGACCAGTGTCTGAACCTCTCGGAAGGCGTCAGGTACCGCGTGGTCACCGTGCGCGAGAACGCCCAGTCTCTCGACTGCGCGGTCCACGACGGCGACGTGCGCGCGGTCGAGGTCGAACCGGCCCCGGTCCGCGCGAACGTCCCGTCGAAAAACGCCTACGCCGGCAGCAAAGCGAGCCTCGCCGGTCCCTGCCCCCACGTCGAATGCCCCAGCCACGAGTTCTGCGTCGCCGACGGCGCGGACGACGAGACGGAACGGCAGATCGCCGAAGTCGTCGGCGACCCGCCACACGACACCTGCGCGCTGGACCGCGACCTGACGCTCGTCGAGTTCGCGCCCGAGGAGTGACCGCAGGGCGGAATGCCGGCGGGTTAAGTCGCCCCGGCCCCTACCGGCGTGCATGGACGACCCCGACACGCCAGCCCCCGCAGCGGGGGACGCCGACGGCGGCCCGGAGTTCGCCGGCGACCCGCCCGCAGCGCTGGCGCTGCTCGCCGACGCCGTCGACCCGCTACGCGCCACGCTCCAGCAGGCGACCGGCGCGTTCGGGCTGCCCGACCCCGAGATGCTCGTCAGCGACGTGCTCACGACGCCCCCCGACGAGCGGTTCGCCCGCTGTGCGCGCCGGTACGCCGAGCGATTCGGCGACGGGGCGCTGCTCTCCGACCCCGAGCGCCTGACCGCGCTGACCGCCGACCTGCCCATCGCGGACCCGGTCGGCCGCGCGGTCCGGGTCGTCGTCCGGATCGCGGGCCAGCTTGAGGGCGAACTGCTCGCTGCAGCACCCGAGACGCCGGCCGACGCGGAGCCGTACCTCGCGCTGGCGGTCGCGGCCCGCCAGCTCCGGGACCTCGCGCTGGACGTCGGGGTGACGTTCGACGCCGGCGGCGGGAGCGACGGCGACCTCGCACACCTGCTCTCGGCGACGCTCGCGCTGACCGCGCGGTTGCTCGAACTCGCGCCGGGCGACGCGCCGACCGCGGACGGAACCGCGGAGGGGTCCGACGACCACGGGGAACAGCCCGGGGATCAGGCCGAGCACGCTGCGGAAGAAGTCGAACTCACTCCGGAGGACTGGCTCGACACGGTCGCCCGCGACGTGGTGCGGGCGGGCTACCACCGCGAGTCGGCGATGGGCGACACCCCGTCGACGGTTCCGGCGGCCAAGTCCGACGCCGAAGTCCGGCGTATCGTCCGCCTCCGCGGCGCTGCTGCGGCCGTGGACGTGCTCGACCTCGACCCCGCCGGTGCCGCCGCGCTGGTCGACGAGTCGCCGGCGACCGTCGAGGCGCTGCTCGACCGACGCGGCTGATCCACCGGCGAGCGTGGCGCTCCGTTCGTCGGTGAGCTGGGCCTCGTGGCCGCCCTACTCGCCGATGGTGACCTCGCCGCCGACGCTCCCGACGCGCTCGGCGGCGTAGCCGAACACGCTGGCGTAGCCGTACGCCGACAGCAGCACCGGGAAGAAGTCCGTCTCGGCGGTGACCGCCTCGCCGTCGACGGCGGCGAACGGCTCGCCGGCGGTCACCCGCTCGAAGTTCTCCGCGAACACCTCGTACTCCGTGGCGGGGCGCTTGTCGATCGCCCGCAGCAGCTTGTACACCGGCACCTCGCGCCGAACGGTGTCACCCGGGAGGACGCCCGTCGCGGTGAGGAACTCCCGGGCGATCCGGAGCGCGTTCTCCTCGGCCTGCGCCGACCCCTGTAGCCCCGCCTCTATCTCGATTGCGTCGGTCGCCACGAAGATCCGGCCCTCGATGTACTCGCTCGTCTCGACGAGCGCCGTGACCGAGAGCTGCGGCGGGACCTCCCGCGCGAGGTCGTCGATGCCGTCGACGACCGCGAACGGCTCGGCGTAGGACTGCGTCGAGTGGATCGCGAGCGTCAGACAGCCCTCGATCTCCTCGCTTATTTCGGCGGCGAGCCGGCGCTCGTGTTCCTCGGCGTCCGGGTCGCCGGGGAACGCGCGGTTGAGGTCGGCGTCGACGTACCGCTCCTCGCGCGCTATCGCCTCCTCGTTGGCGACGATGAACTTCACAGGTCTGTCGACGGTGAGCGGCTCGTCCAGCAGTCGCTCGACCGCCCGGACGCCGCAGGGTTCGTCGCCGTGGATCCCGCCGACGACGGCCACCTCCGGGGTCCCCTCGCCGCGCTGTTCGACACGCATCGTGTCGTGACACGAACTCCTCGGTAAAGTGGCTTGAGATCCACACCCGGGCGCCACGAGGCACGACGGGTCGGCGGCCGACGGAGCGGACCGAACCCCGCCAAGGAGACGTGTCGCCGCCCGACACCTCGGCCGACCACCTCCTGCACAGGGTTATCCGCGTGGGTCGCGTACCGTTTCGAATGGCAGACGACAAGAGCGGCCGAGACAAGCAAGCGCGGGACGCAGAGCGGCGACAGCGAAAGCGCGACCTCGCAATCGAACTGGAGCGCTCGGACGAGACGGAGCCCCCGGTCGAGGAGCGCGAACTCGGGGACCTCGAAGCGGAACTCGAATCCCTTGAGTTCCCGGCGACCGGGACGGAGGTCGTCGCCGCCGTGGGCGACCGGACGGTCGCGTCGGCTGACGGGAGCTACCCCGTCGAGGAACTCGTCCCGGCGACGGACGCGGAGGCGTTCGGCTCGCCCGAAGCGGTGCGGGCGCGAGTCCAGCGACCGACGGTCGCCGCGGCGATGAAACGCGTCGTCGAGGCCGGCGAGGAGCTCCCGAACGGGGAACTCGGCCGGTCGCAGCGAGAGGCCTACGAGAAGACGTTCCGGGCGCTCACGGCGATAGACGCCGACGACGACGACGAGGGCGTCCGAGCGGTCGCGGACTGGATCGTCGAGCAGGTCGCCGAGAAGGGCAAGGTGCCGGACTCGCGGGGAGTGCGACGGCAGGCGGCGAAGTTCTGTCGGGCGAACGGGTACGAGGTTCGGAACGACGAGTGGCTCGGGGTCTAACCCGCGACCGGCGAACCACCGCGGTCGAAGGCGGCCGCCGCTACTCCAGGCCGGCCGCGTACGCGAAATCCTCGTCGCGCGCCGTCGGTCGGTCGCCGTCCAGCGGGATCCGCCAGTCGTGGAGCGTCTCGGGGTCGTCCAGCGCGTTCGACAGCGTCGTCCGCACGGCGAGCAGGTCGACGCCGTAGAAGTCCCGCGGCACGCCGTGGAAGTACTGGAGCGCGGTCTCGAACAGCGAGCGCATCCCGTCGTCGTCGCGGAAGTCGAAGTGCTTGTACGCGCCGGCGGCGACCTGTACCATCCCGTGGAGGAACTTGCTCTCGGTCGTCCCGCGGCCGTAGTTGTACCACTCGTCCTCGAAGCAGTCGTGCGATTCGTGGAACTCGCCGGCGTTGTAGAGCCGCACCCCGTGGACCGTCGCCCGGCGGAGCGTGGCGTGCTCCCACTGGCCGTCGTCGCGCCACCCCGTCGGGTCCCCGGCCGGCGGGCCGACGCTCGGGTCCCGCGTGTGGTCGTCCATGGCCGGATCGTCGCCGCGGACGCGGGTAACTCCTCCGGCGGATCGACGCGCCGAAGTGTTCGCCCCTCGGAACACTGGCACGAATGCCGTACGACGCCATCCTGCTGGACCACGACGGCGTGATCACCACGCCGCCCGGTCGCGACCTGCTCCACGACGCCGCCCGCGAGGCGTTCGCCCGCGCCGGCGTCGAGTCGCCGCCCGACCGCCACGTCGAGGGGCTCGCTCTCGGCGTCACCGAGGACTGGCTCGACGACCTGTGTGCCCGGTACGGGCTGGACCGCGACGCGTTCTGGCGGACGCGCGACGAGACGGCCTCGACCGCACAGCGCGAGGCAGTCCGGGCCGGCGAGAAGACGCTGTACGACGACGTGCCCGCCATCTCCCGGCAGGTCTCGGCACACTCGCGGAGCGTCTCGGCGCAGACCTGACAGTGCTCGGCGTCGTGGCGCTCACACTCGTCCGCGCACTCCTCGCAGGCGTCGGCGCAGGTTTCGGCCAGGTCCTCGCTGAACGCGGAGTTCCGGGCCATGAACCGCGCGTGCATGGTCGTCAGGTCCGCCACGTCGCGACAGAGCCGCAGGCACTCGGCCATCTCCTCGCCCTCGCCGGCGCACTCGTCGGCGCACCACTCGCAGGCCTGCGCCGCCTCGAAGCAGTTGTCGATGCACTCC
Source organism: Halostella salina (assembly GCF_003675855.1). Classification (NCBI taxonomy): domain Archaea; kingdom Methanobacteriati; phylum Methanobacteriota; class Halobacteria; order Halobacteriales; family Natronoarchaeaceae; genus Halostella; species Halostella salina. The sequence continues at coordinate 13,519 of NZ_RCIH01000003.1, forward strand.
GCCATCAGGTCGTCCTCATCGACGTGACTGATCTCGGTCAGGGACATCGCGTCGGCGGCTACGCCGTCACGGCACTTCGTTATCGGCCGCCAAGTGACGTTACCATCGCAGGGAAACCCGCGTAACCGTCGCCGAGGGCCTGTCGACGGGGCGACCATGTCGGCGTAACCATGGATTTCTCCGACGCTGTGCGGGGCCGTCGCTGACGAGATCGCAGAGTAGTTAAGCGATTCGGGACAAGAGCCGACCGCGTGCGAGGGTAGCCAAGCCTGGAAACGGCGGCGGACTCAAGATCCGCTCCCGTAGGGGTCCATGCGTTCAAATCGCATCCCTCGCACTGCTGGCCCACGCGGGCCCTCGCAAACAGTGCGGAAGTTCGCCTCTCGGGGCGATCTTCCCTCGCAAAACGTCTCACTGAACCGCCCGCCAGCGACGGCTGACGCTACTCCGCTTCGTCGTCGTCAGTGAGCCAGCGGATCGCGCCGCCCGCTGCCAGCGCCGTCAGCGCGCTCCCGACGCCGAAGCCGGGCATCGCCTGGGAGTCGCCTGCGAACTCGGCCGAGCCGTTGGCGGACTCGTTGCCGGCGGCATCGGCGGTCACGTCGTCGGTGCCCGACTCATCGCCACCATTGCCGCCACCGCCGCCGCTTCCGCCGTTGCCTCCACCGCCGCCACCGGCGTTCCCCGGGGCGACGACGGTGACGACGCCCTCCTGCCCGAGCGACTCGTGGGGCTGGCAGTGGTACTCGTACTCGCCGACGACCCGGAACGTGTGCTCGTGGACGTGGCCCTCGTCCTCGACTGATTCGTGTCCCTGCCACGTTGCTCCCTCGGGCTGGCTCTCCACAGCGAGGTTGTGGCTGCCGTCGGCCCACCGGAACCGGACCGTCGTCCCGACCTCGACTGTCAGTTCCTCCGGGTCGAACGTGTTGTCGCCAGTGTGCTCGACCACGCGGGGGTCGTCGCCCAGATTCTCCGCGACGACGATGGATCCTACCTCGCCGACACCCTCGTGGGGCGCGCAGTGGTACTCGTACTCGCCGGGGACCTCGAACGTGTGTTCGTGGACGAACCCCGGGTCCTCGATCGGCTCGACGCCGCTCCAGTTCGCCCCGTCGGGCTGGCTGTCGACGACGATGTTGTGCGCGCCGCCCTCGGCCCATTCGAACGTAACGGTCGTCCCCGGTTCGACGTACAGCCGGTCCGGGATCGTGAAATCGTCGGTGAAGCGCACGGTCGGACCGCTGCCGCCGCCGGCCCCTCCGCCGCCGCCTCCGCCGGTATCTTCATCACCACCGCCGCCACCGCCTCCCCCGCCATTGCCGGGGTCGGTCACCGTGTTGTACTTCTGCCGACCTACCGAGCCGTGCATCGGCACGTCGAGCGTGTCGTACCACATCGTTTCTATGACCGGGTGGAGCACAGGGAGCAGAACGATGTCCTCCCAGTTCGCTTGCTCCATCGCGACGTACGCGCCGGGATCCGGATCGGGCCTCTGCTGGATGTACTCCCACGCCGCGGCCGCCTCCTCGGCTGCGTTGGTTCCGGCCCAGTCGACGTACGACAGGGGTGCCGACTGGGCGTCGGCGCGCTCCGGGGCTAACAGCTGGAGGAAATCGGGTGCACCTGGGTAGTTGCCTCCCCATCCCAGGGAGTACGCTTCGAGGTCGCCGTTGCGTCCGCGTTCGGTGAGCGTCCCGAAATCCATCCGCTGGACCGTGAGGTCGACGTTCGCGGACTGGAGCTGGTCGCTGAGAATCCCCCCGAGGTCGGCCCAGAACGCCCCCGTGTACACGGCGAACTCCAGTTCGTAGGGGTCGCTCTCGCTGTACCCCGCCTGCTCCATGATCTGCCGTGCGCGCTGAATGTTCGTTTCGTCGATACCGTACGGGTACTGCTCGGCGTGCTCGCGGTAGCCCGCGGCGTTGTTCGGGAACAGGTTCGGTGGGGTCAGGTGGGCCGCGGGTCGAGCCGGTTCGTTGAACAGCTCCTCAACCACCGTCGACTGGTTGAGTACGTGTGCGAACGCTTCCCTGACGGCCCGGTTCGTGTTCTCCTGATTGAACCCGACGTAGTAGGTGATCAGGTCCGGCACGGAGAAGTAGTCCACCGTCTTCTCGTTCTCAAGCGGCCCGTAGGTGCCGATCCGGCGGCCGCGGTCGTCGGTTCGGTCGATGGAGCGCTTCCCCGCGTCGAACCGTTCCGGCGGGACGGTGACCTCGTGGGCGTTCTCGTCGACGACCGTATAGCCGTATCGGTCCATCGGAGCCTGGATCAGTCGCCAGTTGACCGCCTCGACCGACGGAACCGTCCCGTGGTACTCCTCCCACCGACGGACCTCGATCCCGTTGCCCGGTTCCCAGCCAACGAACTCGAACGGGCCGGTGCCGACGGGGTTTTGCGCGAACGCCGGCTGCTGCAACTCGCCGCTGTACCCCTCGACGTCGCCGACGATCCCCTCCGGCATGATCGAGCACCAGGGCATCGCGAGCATCTCTTCGACGGAGTGAAACGGGGTTTCGAGCCGTATCGAAACGGTGTACTCCGACTCCGCCGTGACCGCCAGCGACCCCGGAGCGTACTCCCCGTCGCCCGAGCGGTGTTCGATACCCATGTCGTCGAGCAGGAACAGCTGATATCGGGACTGGTCGGACTGGACGATCCGCTCGAACGAGTACACCACGTCGTCGGCGGTGAGTTCGCTCCCGTCGTGGAACCGGACGCCCCGCTTCAGGTCGATCTCGACGTAGCGGCCGTCGTCCTCCGTCCGGATATCGCTGGCGAGCAGCGGCTCCGCCCGGGTTTCGCCGTCCGGGAAATGAGTCAGCGTGTCGAACACCTGCGTGATGACTTCCATCGAGGTCTCGTCGCTGGCGACCACGGGGTCGAAGCTTTCGGCGCGGCCGGCGACCAGTTGCAGTACGTCAGTGCCGGGCGGGATGGCGGACCGCCGTTCCGCGATGCTCCGACCGGCCACCGCGGCCGCCGTCGCCGTGCCGGCCGTCGCTTGCAGCAATCGTCGTCGTGAGAGCGTCGGATCCATACTGTTTCGGTCCGCCGGAGGGGGAATAAATTTGGTGACAGGTTACGGGTCGTCGCCGCGCTCGGCCTCGAACACGTCGGCGTGGAGCCGCTCCGTCACCGTCTCCATCAGCGTCGCGAGGTTCGCCGCGTCCTCGCGGTTGTACGAGACGAGCGTGTCGAGCGCGCCGTCGTTCCCGGCCTCGTACTCGCGCCAGAGGCGAACGGCGTCCTCGCCGGAGATGTCGGGCCGGTCGCGTTCGAGCCCGACAGCCTGCTCTATCGCCTTCAGGCCGCCGGTGAGACCCACCTGCCGGCAGGGGTACATGAGGTCGACGTGGGGCGTATCGACCGACACGTCGAACGACGTTTCGAGGAACGGCACGTCGAAGCGCTTGCCGTTGAACGTCGCGACGAGCGAGGCGTCAGCGAACTGCCGTTCGACGGCGTCGGCGGTGAGGTTCTCGCCGCGGACGAGCGTCGTCGTCTCGCCGTCCTGGTGGAAACTCACCGTCGTCACGCGGTCGCGCTCGGGCGAGAGCCCGGTCGTCTCGATGTCGAAGTAACAGACATCAGACCGGAAGTTCTCGTACAGCCGCCAGTGGCTCCCCTGCGGGAACCGCTCGGCGAAGAAGTCGGCGTCGCCGTCGTCGAGGCGCTCCCACGCCGTCGCGATGAACTCCTCGACGCGCTCGCCGGTCGTCGGCCCGAGCAGGTCGGGGTCGAACGCCTCCCAGCGCGTGACCCCGTCCCGCCAGAGCCGGCGCTCGGTCGCTTCGCCGACGCCGTCGACCGGGATGAAGCTGTTCTCGATGCGCACGTGGTGACGGGTGCGCCGCGGCGACAAAACCCTTTCTACACCGAGGAGTTCGCGGCCGGCCACCACGCTCTCCGGCGACGCGTTCGGGCGGAGCGCCGGGCGGTTTCGTCCCCGCGTTCGGGCGTCGAGCAGTACCGTTATGGTGCTCGCATCTGTCCCAATCGACTATGGAAAACGATCTGCTGGCGGACGAAGCGGCCGACAGGGTCGTCTCGCTGTGTCGCACGGCTATCGGCGACAGCCTCCGGTCGATCACCTACTTCACGCGGGACGACTTCGAGCAGCTGTACCTGCGCGACGACCTGGAGCAGGACGCCGACCTGATGGGCTTCATCGGCAACGAGTGGCAGGACTTCAAGACCACGCAGTCGGCGTACGAGGGGACCGAACTGGGGGACTACGAGTTCACGATCCGCGCGTTCGAAAACGGCTACCTCGTCCGCGTGACGACCGACACCGAAGGCGTGTTCGCGACGGCGGACAGCATGACGCTGCAGACGTACGAGGACGTCGCGGCCGCGCTCTCGGAGATCCTGGAGGAGCGCTGACGGCCGCCGGTCACGGCATCGGACCCCGACGGTCCGGTTGTCCGGGGATAGATTGACGACACCGGGATCCCAACCCCGGGTATGGAACTGGACGAGACGGACCGGGAGATCCTCCGCATCCTCCAGGCCGACGCTCGGACGCCGTTCAGCGAGGTGGCACGGGAGATCGATATGTCGAGCGCGACCGTCCACGACCGGGTCTCCCGGATGGAGGAGGCCGGCGTCATCGAGGGGTACCACGCCGAGGTGGACCCGCGGGCGGTCGGACTGGGCATCTCCGCGGTCGTCGGCCTGCGCGTCGAGCAGGGCCGCGAGCAGGACACGCTCGACCGCTTGCAGGAGATCGAGGGCGTTCAGGAGATACACCTGACCACCGGCGAGTGGGACGTGATGGCGCGGGTGTACGCCGACGACGCCGACGCGCTCCGGGAGCTGATGTTCGAACGGGTCGCCCGGATGGACGGCTTCGCCCGGTCGCAGACGATGGTGATCCTCGGGACCCACCACGAGAGTCCTGAGCTGCCGGTGGAGTAGCGCCGGTCACACTGGAACGCCCGCGGGACCGGCAACGCGCGGCGGGCGCACGAGACCGGAAACGTCAAACCGCCCGCGTCGCAGATGCACGCTATGGACGACGTTCTGGACCGGATCGACCCCGAACGCGGGTGGGCCGCGCTCGTCGCCGCCCTCGTGGCCTGCTTCAGCATCGGGTCGGTCGTCTTCCCCCGGACCGTGTACGCGGAGTTCGTCTGGCACTACTTCTGGGGCCCGGTGTACGCCGACTCCGAAGGGGCGAGCTGTGTCGCCTGGGCTGACGGCGAACGCCGCCTGCTGGGTGTAGACGAGTGTCGGGCGCTGGCGAACGACCCCGAACGCCTCGCCGAGATCGGTCCGGTGGCCGAACCCGGCTACACGATCGTCTCGGAGATCGGGTACGTGATCATCCTGCTGATCGCGCTGATCGGCGTCATGTTTCTGCTCCGGCGGCTCGACATCCAGCGCTACCGGGTCGGCTTCTTCGCGCTGTTCCCGTTCATGCTGTTCGGCGGCGCGCTCCGGGTCGTCGAGGACGCGAACGTCGCGGCGATCCGCGCCGGCGTGGGCCAGCCGATCAGCTACCCGCTGAACACGCTGCTCATCAGCCCGCTGATCTACTTCACGATGTTTTTCTTCGCGCTGGCGGCCGTCGTGATCTCGGTGTGGCTCGACCGCAACGGGTACGTCTCCGGCTACGAGTACCCGCTGGCGGGCATCGGAACGGCGGCGCTCGTCGCCTGCGTCGGCTATCTCGGGGCCCTCGCGGCGACGAAGGAGTACGTGTACTTCTACCCCGCGATCCTCGGGGTCGTGCTCGTCGGCGCGACGCTGTCGGCCGGGATCACATGGGCGCTCGTCAAGCGATACGCGCCCGAGGTCAACCGCGGGACTGGGCTGATCGGGCTGGTGATCATCTGGGGCCACGCCATCGACGGCGTCGCCAACGTCGTCGGCCTGGACTGGGCCGGCGAACTCGGCGTCCACTACGGCGACCTCGGGCCGAAACACCCGGTCAACGCGGGGATCGTCGACCTCACCGACGCCGTGTTGCCGGCCAGCATCACCCACTACACCGGCACCGCGTGGCCGTTCCTGTTCGTGAAGCTCGTCGCGGCCGTCTTCGTCGTCTGGATCTTCGACGAGCAGATATTCGAGGAGAACCCGCGCTACACGATCATCCTACTGATTACAGTGCTCGCGGTCGGTCTCGGGCCCGGAACCCGGGACATGCTCCGGGCCACGTTCGGCATCTAGCGCCGCGAGCGCCCGCTCCGGGAAATGTCGGCTCCCGCAGTCGGCACACACCGCAACGTCCACCGTCCCAGTCACGTTCGCATTAACCGCGTCCGCTCCCAGCGTTTGCTCTTCGAGTCGCCCCCCACACGTCGCACAGCCGAGGTCGAACTCCGTCGTCATTCCGGTCCTCCGAAGAAGCCACGTACGTTCATGCGATAGGATGACACACCGCTAGGGAGTACGTGGGGTCCCAACATAAAGTTACGTGCTGGGGGAATAGACGACGCTCGCCGGGATCAGACGGCGGCTCAGGGGTACGGATGGTGTCGCCGGTCGAGGCGCGGTTCGAACCCGAGGTCGGCCGGGACGGTCCCCGCACGCTCCCCGAAGACGGGGTCGCCGGTGAACAGCGGCTGTGCGCCGGGGACGACGACCCGGACGGCCTCCAGGTCGATCCCTGCCGCGTCCCGGGTCGTCAGCCGGGCGGCGTGGGGCGTCAACCCGGCGTCCGCGACCCGGTCGACCACGGCGTCCAGTTCCGCCGCGCCGGTCGGCACGTCGCCCGGACCGACCCGGTCGCTCGGCACCGAACCGTCCGCGTCGAGGAACGCCTCGGCCTCGGGCGGGCGGTCGGCGTAGTCGGCGATGGCGCTGGGGTCCTCGGCGGCCTCCGCCGGTCCCATCGAGCGCAGTTCCGTCCAGTTCTGGACGGCCTCGGCGAGCGCCGCCGTCGCCGCCCGGTCCGGGTCGAGGTCGGCGTCGGAGCCGACCGCGAATCGCGGCCACTCGCCGTCGCGGTGGACGGCGACGCTGACGACCGGCACGTCCACGTCCTGTGTCACCAGCAGCGGCGTCACGGTCAGCCCCTCCGAACGCGCCCGGCGGGCCAGCGTCTCGAACCGCTCGTCCTCGACAGTCAGCCCGAGCGGGTCGAACGTGGAGTACCAGGCGAGCATCGTCGCGTCGCGCTCGACCACCTCGTACAGCCCGGACAGCAGCGCGCCGACGGTGGAGGTGCCGAGCCCGAGACCGGTGGTGATCGACTGGAGGTGGCGCTGTTCGGGCGGCGGGAAGTGGACCGCCTCGGCCGGGAGCGAGACCGGGTCGCCCGACGCGAGGGTCTCGCCGGGCACCCACGGGATCGGCTCGTCGACCGACTCGTCGGTACCGCGGACCAGATCCGACGGCGGAACGGCGTCCGCCACGTCGTCGGGACGCGCAACGCGGAACTCGTCCTCGCGGTAGACGCCCGCGCAGTACCGCTCTATCGCCTCGCCGAGCGCCTTCATGAACGCCCGGTCCCAGTCGGCGTCGACGCCGGCGGCCTTCGCGGCGGCCGACGCGTCGCTGAACCCCTCCGTCTCGGCGTTGTTCGCCAGGTAGTACGGCGCGGGGAACGACTCGATCTCGCCGACGGAGTTGACGAGACCGACGCGCTCGTCCAGCGCGCGCTCGGCGCGGGCGAGCGCGGCGTCCACGTCGACCGCCTCGTGGTCGCGGCCGAGCGAGCGGTCGCGCTCGCCGCCGCAGTCACACCCCGGAACCGGGCGGAACTCCCGGCGTGCGTGGGGCACCTCGACGACGCCGCCGAGGATCGACGACTCCCCGCCCGACAGCAGGGTGACGGCCTCCCGGCCCGCTATCGCGCCCGCCAGCCGGACGGCGGCGCGGTCCGCCGAGGCGTCCTCGGCGACTTCCCCGTCGGACGCGTTGGCCGCGACGCGCTGGCGCAGGCAGTCGAAACAGCCGGACGACGGCGCGAACCCGGCGACGGCGGCGTCGATGGCCGCCAGCGGAACGCCGCCCAGACCGCCCACCTCGACGGCCAGCCACGGCGTGCCGCCGTCGCGGGCCGCCCGGTCGGCCGCCGCGAAGTCGTCGTCGCCCGCGACGGCCGAGACGAGGGCGAAATCGGCGGCCGCGACGCTCCCGGGCGTGCCGCTTGACCCTTCGACGCCTGCGTCTTCGAGCGCGGCACGGGCGGCCTCGACGGCCGGCCCGTCCCCGACGTACGTGACCTTCATGGCGTGGACAACTCGCGGCGGGAGCAAAAGGGCGGCGGGTTCACGTGGCGTCCGGGACGGACACGACGCTACCGGGACGGCGTCGAAGGGGAGAAACGGTCCGCAGCGTCAGGCCAGCAGGCTGGTCGCCGCGCTGGCGAGTTCGTCGCTCTCGGCGTCGCGGAGCCGGTCGTCGCCGAGCTTCAGGCGCAGGCGGGGGCGACCGACGTCGATGGGGACCTTCTCGGTGTCGATCAGGCCCATGTCCTCCAGCTTGGTCTTGGTGCGGGAGAACGTCGCCTTCGAGGCGATGCCCACGTCCTCGCCCCACTTGCTGATGTCGTACAGCAGGGCCTCGTTCTTGGCGGCGACCAGCAGGCTGATCGTCACCTCGTCGAGCCCGTCGCCGTCGCCGCGGGCGGTCTCCAGCGAGTCGAGGATCGTCGTGAAGTCCGACTCGGCGTCGGCGCTGATCTCGTCGGCCAGCGTCTCGCGGACGCGGCTGATCGGCGGCGTGCGGAGGCCGAACTCGTCGGCGTCGTCCCACTGCGTGTCGTAGGCGTCGTAGGCGGCGTCGACGAACCCGCCGTCGTCGGCGGTGAGGCCGCCGACCTGGTCGCCGGCGTCGACCAGCGCGACGACGCTGTCGGCCGTCACGAGCAGGGAGTTCCGGCGGTCGTCGTCGGTCGTGCGGAGCGCGAGCGAGCCCTCGTCGATGAGGTCCGCCGCGTTGCTGGCGACGATGAAGTCGTCCATCACGTCCTTGAGCGTGCGCTCGTCGGCCAGCAGTCGGATCGACGGGAGGCTTTCGTCGGCGTCGATCGCGACGCGGATCAGGTCCTCGATCGCGTCCGCGGTCGGGTTGACGACGATCACGTCGTCGGCGTCGGAAAGCACCCGGGTCAGTATATCGTCAAGTTGGCTGTCCAGTAAATTCGAGGTCATGCCTATACGGCAGAAAGAACAGCCAGCTATTTAATTTTACTGGCCGGATTCGGAGCAAATCTTGCTCGTTTCGGACTGTTCCGGCCGAACGCGTGGGATTCATTGCCCCGGCCATCGGCTCGGCGTCGGCGAGCGCTACAGCGAGCGAGCGAGGTCGGTCGACCAGTACACGTCCCCGTCGTGGACGACTGGCATCTCCACCCCCTGGAGGAAGGTGCGAGTTGCCTCCCGGTCGAGCACGAACTCCGACTCGTTGCCACAGAGGTAGGCGTACTCGCCGTCGCCGGCGCGGGGCCGGTAGAACGCGCCGAGGTTCCCCGGCGAGAACTGGTCGTAGGTCAGCAGGAACCCGCCGTCGACCCCCTGAAGCCGTATCGTCGCCGGCGGGCGCTCCCGGCCGCCTGTCAGGACGTGCGTCCCGTCGCCGACGACGGCGTAATCCTTCCCCATCAGGATCCGCCGGCGGGAGAGCCGCAGCGCCCGTTCGATGCAGAAGCCGTGGACGAGCAGGCGCGCGAACGTCGACCCGACCGTCGCCGCGTGGTCGTCGAGCACCTCGGAGAACGTCACCGCGCCCGCGACGCTGCCCTGCTCGACGAGCGCCATCCCCTCGTGGTAGGAGCCACAGGCGTTGAGGAAGAACGTCTCGACGTTGCAATCGTCGAGTTCGGCCGCCGAGAGGTGGCCGTCCGGACAGCAGAGTCCGTCCCGCTCGCAGTGGCCGATGTAGTGGACGAAATCCCGCCGCGACTGGAACACCTCGGCCAGTTCGGCCCGTGGCAACCGGCGGCGAACGGAAAGGTCGAGCGGGATGTCCTCCGACCGCTCACGGTAGATCCGCTCGACCTCGTCGTGTTCCTTGGCCATCTCGGTGTCGTTGAGCACGACCGTCACCGACGTGGGACCGTCGTCCCGGTCGCGGTAGTCGAGGCGGTTCTCGTGGGCCGCCTGTGCCGATTTGAACACGTCTATCGGGACGCCGTCGGCGAGCCAGCCGTGGACGCGACCGCTGCGGAGTTCCGGTTCGACCACGTCGACCGAGGCCACCTGTCCGGAGCCGCCCGCCGACGGCGCGCGGTAGAAGTCGTCGAGCGACCGTTCGACCAGCTCCGACCCTTCGAGTTCGGAGGTCCGGGGGCGGTAGACGAGGCTCATGTCGTCGAGCAGGTACGGGAGACAGTCGACGCGCTCCGGTCGCGGCTCGACGTACGTCGAGAGGTGCCAGTCGGGGAGCCGCCGCTCTATCGCCCCGTACGGCACGTCGAGGTAGGTCGACAGCCGCTCGGCGGGCGACATATCGGCGAGCCGGGCGGCGTCGAGGCCGAGCGCGTCGAGCAGGTTCCGCTCCGCCAGCGCGCTCGCCCGCGGCCCGACTTCCCGGACGAGACAGTCGAGGAAGAACGCCTTCCTCAGCAGCCGCGGGGTGGACCGCTCCAGACCCGGCATCGGGTCCAACTGCCGTTCGACGCCGGCCGAGGGGGCGCGGACGACGGCGGCGCTTCGCTCCTCGGTCACGACGTCGGCACCGAGGTAGTACGCGAGCGGCGCGAGTACGAAGAGGTCGGGAAACGACGGCGGTGCCGCGACCTCGATCCCCGTTTCGGGCGTCGCGGCGACGACGCGGTCGGGGACGTGCTCGTCGCGGATCGTTTCGGCCGTCTCGACCAGCGGCGGATGGCCGCGCAGCGCCGGAAAGGACCGTTCCGGGCCGACGGTCTCGTGGGCCGCGGCGCAGTGTGTCAGCGCGGTCGCCAGTCCCGACGGCGTCGGCGGGACCCTGACGGTTTCGAGGGCACGGTCCCGTGGCGCGCGAAACCCGATATCACAGCGACGGCGCTCGGGGAAGGAGATGACCGTCTCGTCGCCGTGGGCTCGGACGACCGCGGCCCCCTCGAATCGGAGGACGAGGTCGATCGATGCCGCCGCTTCGACGACGTACTCGTCGGCCGGGAGGTCGCGTCGGGACGGGCCACGCAGCGGGTCGATCCGCTCGCCGGTCGCCAGCGAGGTGACGGAGAGGTCGCGGGACGGGATCCGAAACTCGTCGGCGGTGCCGGCCAGCGCGCCGTCGGTCCGTCGCGGGAGCGTCGCGTCGGTCGCGCGGAGGTCGAACCCAGGGGCGGCCACTGCGAGGTCCGCGCCGTCGGCGGACGCCCGCAGGCCGGATTCGGTCTCCACCCACTCCATCGTTGGCCTGAGAGCACGGGGCACTGGCAGGTTATTCTTTCGGAAGCTACAGGTGTGATACGAGCTGTCGGCGGGCGGGCACCGGGGCCGTCGTCGTGAGAAAGGTACACTTATGGCCGCGCCCGACCCGTGTTCGAACATGAACTACGACACCGTCCGCGAGGCCGATCCGGCGGTCGCAGACGCCCTCGCCGACGAGGTGGACCGGCAGCGCGACACGCTGTCGATGATCGCCAGCGAGAACCACGTCAGCGAGGCGGTGCTGGAGGCCCAGGGGAGCGCGCTCACCAACAAGTACGCCGAGGGCTACCCCGGCTCGCGCTACTACGCGGGCTGTGAGAACGCCGACGAGGTCGAGGAGCTCGCCATCTCCCGCGCGAAGGAGCTGTGGGGGGCCGACCACGTCAACGTCCAGCCCCACAGCGGCTCGCAGGCGAACATGGGCGTCTATCTGGCGATGCTCGACCCAGGCGACAAGATCCTTTCCCTGGACCTGACCCACGGCGGCCACCTCAGCCACGGCCACCCGGCGAACTTCGCCGGCCAGACGTACGAGGTGGAGCAGTACGAGGTCGACGAGGAGACGGGGTACGTCGACTACGAGGGCCTCCGCGAGCACGCCGAGGCGTTCGAGCCGGACATCATCGTCTCGGGCTACTCCGCGTACCCCCGCGAGGTCGAGTGGGAGCGCGTGCAGGCCGCGGCCGACGCCGTCGACGCCTACCACCTCGCGGACATCGCCCACATCACCGGACTCGTCGCCGCGGGCGTCCACGAGTCGCCGGTCGGCGTCGCGGACTTCGTCACGGGCAGCACCCACAAGACGATCCGCGCCGGCCGCGGCGGGATCATCATGTGCGACGAGGAGTACGCCGACGACGTGGACAGCGCCGTCTTCCCCGGCGCGCAGGGCGGCCCCCTGATGCACAACATCGCCGGCAAGGCCGTCGGGTTCAAGGAGGCGCTGGAGCCCGAGTTCGAAACGTACGCCGAGCAGGTCGTCGAGAACGCCGAAGTTCTGGGCGAGACGCTGGAGGACCGCGGCTTCTCGCTGGTCTCGGGCGGCACGGACACCCACCTCGTGCTGGCCGACCTCCGCGAGTCCCACCCCAACGTGACGGGCAGCGACGCCGAGGAGGCCCTGGAGGAGGTCGGCATCGTCCTCAACGCGAACACGGTGCCGGGCGAGACGCGGTCGCCGTTCGTCGCCAGCGGCATCCGAGCGGGGACGCCCGCGCTGACGAGTCGTGGGTTCGGGGCCCAGGAGATGGAGCAGGTCGGCGCGTGCATCGCCGACGTGGTCGACAACGTCGACGACGCGGACGTGAAAGCGGAGGTCGCCGAGCGCGTGCAGGCGCTCTGCGACGAGCACCCGCTGTACGAGTAACGGAGCGGCGAGCCCCCCCACGCCCGCCCGAACGCCCCCGGTCCCGCGTCCCTGAATGATCCACTTCTTTGCACAGATCCTGATCGAGATAGTCGAAGATACGCACGAACCCGAGGGTTGAAGGCCGCCGCGCTCGCCGATGTACGTAATGACAAACGTCATCGACGGGAACGCGGTCGCCGACGGCATCCGCGACGACCTCTCGGACGCCATCGACGCGCTCGAAGCCGAGGGCGTCACGCCCGGTCTCGCCACCGTGCTGATGGGCGGCGACGCCGGCTCCGAGACGTATATCTCGATGAAGCAGAAGGCCTGCGAGTCGGTCGGCATCGACGGGACCCACGTCGACATCGACCCCGAGAAACCGCCCGAGGCGCTGTACGACACCATCGACGAACTGAACGCCGACCCGTCGGTCAACGGGATCCTCGTCCAGATGCCCCTCCCCGAGCACGTCCCGAAGCGGGAGGTGCTCCGCCGGGTCGACCCGGCGAAGGACGTGGACGGCTTCCACCCGGAGAACGTCGGCCGCCTCGTCGCGGGCGACGCCCGATTCAAGCCCTGCACGCCCCACGGCATCCAGAAGCTACTGGACGCCGCCGACGTGGACCCCGAGGGGAAGGACGCAGTCGTGGTCGGGCGCTCGGAGATCGTCGGCAAGCCGATGGCGAACCTGCTGATCCAGAAGGCCGAGGGCGGTAACGCCACGGTGACGGTGTGTCACTCCCGTACCGGGGATTTGGCCGCGAAGACCCGCGACGCGGACATCGTCGTCGCCGCGGCCGGCGTGCCGGAGATGATCGACGGGTCGATGCTGTCCGAGGGGGTCACGGTGATCGACGTGGGGATCAACCGCGTGGACGCGGACACCGACAAGGGGTACGAACTCGTCGGCGACGTCGAGTTCGAGAGCGCGAAGGAGAAGGCGTCGGCGATCACGCCCGTCCCCGGCGGCGTCGGCCCGATGACGATCGCGATGCTCCTGTACAACACGGTGAAGGCGACGAGCCTGCAGGAGGGCGTCGACGTGGAACTGCCCTGACTCGTCCCAAGCGCGCTACGTCTCCAGCCGGTCCAGCCGGTCGGTAGCGGTGGCGAGCGCGTTCTCGTCGCCGTCCCGACAGTACGCCGAGATGTCCCGGACGACGGCGACCAGCGCGTTGGCGGTTCGCGGGGCCACGTCGCCGCCGAGCGCCCGGACGCGTTTGACGTGGTCGCCGAGGCGCTCAAGCGCGTCCTCCGCGGCCGGGTCGGCGTCGTCGTTCCACTGCCGGAGGTCGCGGCCGTACTCGCGGACGGCGTTCGCGGCGGCCAGCCCCCGCGCCTCGCGGATCGACTCGGGGACATCGGCGGCGTTGGGGCGCTCGCCTTCGTCCGCGCCGCGGAGCAGTTCGAGGAAGTAGATCTCCTCGGCCTCCGAGGGCTGGAACGACCGCCCGAACACGTCGGCGGCGTGCATGAGCTCCGCGGCCGCGAGATACGTCTCGTCCAGCTCGCGGAGGTCGCCGCCGTGGACGAACCCGCGCTTGCGGACGTAATCGCGACAGGTCTCCTTGGCGGCGTCGGCGACCCGGTGGAGCGGCTTCACGTCGACCAGGTCCCGCGCCTCCGTGAGGTCCAGATCGACGGGGCTGGTGGTGTGCAGCCGTCGCTCCTCGTCGACGCCGACGCTGTGCATGCTCCCGCAGTCCGGGCAGGTGACGCTGCCCGTGTCGTAGTACGACCAGCGGGTCCCGCAGTCCTGACACTCGCGCTCGCCGCGGATCTCCATGGGTGCCGGTTCGCCGCGGCGGGCCAAAACTCCGGCGGCTCGCGGCACCCCGGCCGGATCTGCGTGACCGCCGCGTTTATTGGGGCTCCGGGGGTACGGTCGGGTGCAATGTCGTTCCAGACCCCGCAGTCCGACACCGAGGATAGAGGAAGTCGCCACGCGGCGGCTGGTCGAGAAATTCTCCCCCGAACGTAACGCCGATACTGCGCCGACAGACGAACACCCCGACCAGCGACCGCCATCGGATTCCGACCGTCGGGAGTTCGTCCGCACGGCGGGCACGCACCGGGCGGACGGCGCGTACGTCGTCGAGCGCCGCGGCGCGGAGTCGTCCGGCCACCGGAAGGTGTTCGACGGGTTCGCGGAGTGCCGGCGACTGTACGAGCGACTCCCGGACGAGTTCACGGCCGACGACGTGCGGCACGCCGGCCTCACCGGCGCGCGCCGGCACATGCTCGTGTGGCACTTCGCCGAACACGACGGCTTCGACTGCGAACTCGCGGCCCGGCAACCCCTCACGGCGCGCAAACGGGACCACCCGGAGGTGAACCCCGACGAGTAGCCCGGGATTCATACCGTCCGCGGCCGTACGCCCCGCCATGCGCTCCGAAGAGGAGATCCGCGAGCAGTACGAGTTTCTCGTCGAGGAACTGGACGACGAGGAGATGAACCACGAGGGCGTCCGGCAGATGTTCAGCTACTACCGGCGGGCGCTCGGCTGGGTGCTGGAGGAAGAACACATGTGAACAGTGTCCCACGAAAGTAATCGTACGCCGACACGTCTGTTCCCGGGTCGTTACATTTAAGGTATCCTCGCTTCTACGTACAGGTGACGCTTCGCTTGGAGGGCCGAAGCGTCAGCGGGGACCAATTCAGGGCGGCAAGCGAACCACGCGCGCTTTTCACTCGCGTGGTTCGCTTTCCATTTCCTATTCGACTCGCATATCGTCACCAGCGACGCGTTCGTCGGTTTCGCTCTACTCGACTCGGACGTCACCCTCAGCGTCGCTTCCGTCGCTCTCGCTCCACTCGACTTCGAGCTCGAAGCTCGTCTCGTCGGGGCCGGACCCAGTCTCGCGCTCGACTTTGATCTCGAACGTCGGCGATGCGGGCGGGTCGACCGTAACCGACTCCTCGCCTGCGGCGAACGTCACCGGGTCGCCGTCGTCCAGTTTGTTCGCGACGTTTCGGAGCACCGACGCGATCTCCGCACCGTCCATCCGGCTCTCTGACTCGAAGAGTACTTCTTCGGGCATACGCCCGATACGTGCCGCTACGGAATAAGCGAACGTCGGTGCGACGGCGTCGGCAGGCGACGCCCTGGACTGTACTGCCGGCCGACAGTTAGTCGCTCTGTTCAGATATATTAGTAATGTGCTGTTTGTGGAAACAACTGAAATATGGATGTTTGGCCCGGATGAACGGCAGTAAGTCGGTATGTTTATTTTATTCCTACACTAACCCCATTGCGTACTTTACCAATGTACGACCTGACAGGATTCCAGCGAGACCTGCTGTACGTCATCGCCGGCGAGGAGGAGCCACACGGACTCGCGATCAAGGAGGAACTGGAAGCCTACTACGAGAAGGAGATCCACCACGGGCGTCTCTACCCGAACCTCGACACGCTCGTCGACAAGGGCCTCGTGGAGAAGGGGCAGCGTGACCGCCGGACCAACTTCTACACGCTCACTCGGCGCGGTAGCCGCGAGATAGAGGCTCGCCGCGACTGGGAGTCCCAGTACGTGACGGTCTGACGGCTACGGAACGCCGTCGAAACGGCGATGACCGGCCGCCCCAGGTCTCCGGTCCCCGCTACCCGGTGACGTGACCGGGCGATCGGATCTCGCCAAGAATTAACTTATCCACCG
This sequence comes from Halostella salina, assembly GCF_003675855.1. Lineage (NCBI taxonomy): Archaea > Methanobacteriati > Methanobacteriota > Halobacteria > Halobacteriales > Natronoarchaeaceae > Halostella > Halostella salina. The sequence continues at coordinate 29,845 of NZ_RCIH01000003.1, forward strand.
AAAAAGGGGGAAGAGTGGAAGTCGTCGCACAGCTCACGTCGGCGCCGCTGGAGAGCACTGTCGTCCGGATAGCGCTGGCCGGCGCGCTCGGGCTGTTTCTCGGGCTGGAACGCGAGTGGTCGCACAAGGACGCCGGGATCCGCACGTTCTCGCTCATCAGCCTGCTTGGCGCGGTGTTTACCGTGCTCGACCGCCCCGAACTCCTCGTCGTGGGCGGCGTCCTCGTCATCGTGCAGGGGATCGTTCTGGCGACTCAGGGCCTGCTCACCGACCCGGACGAGGGCGGGCTCTCGCTGACCACCTCCGTCTCGATGCTCGTGACGTACGGCGTCGGCGTGCTCGTCGGCCGCGGGTACATTCTTGAGGGCGTCACCGTCGCGGTGCTCTCGTCGCTGCTGCTGGTGTTGAAGCGGGAGCTACACGACCTCGCGGACAGCCTCTCGCGCGAGGAGATCCAGTCAGCCACGGAGTTTGCCATCCTCGCCTTCGTCGTCTACCCACTGCTCCCCGCCGGCTCGATGACCGTCGGGGCCGAACCGGTCACCGTCTCGGTGGAGCCACGCGTCGTGTGGCTGATGGTCGTCACCGTCGCCGCCATCGGCATCGTGAACTACATCGTGGTCCAGACGTACGGCGGCCGCGGCATCGCCGTCACCGGCTTTTTCGGGGGGCTCGCCTCGTCGACCGCGGTCGTGGGGACGATGCTCGACCACGCGCGCCAGCGACCGGACGTGTCGTCCTACGCCGTTGCCGCCATCCTGCTCGCCGACGCCGCGATGGCGGTTCGGAACCTCGCGATCGCGGTCGCGTTCACGTTCCCGGACGTGCTGACGGGTGCGATACTCCCGCTCGGCACTGTGGTCGGGGGGAGTTTCGCCATCGCCGCCTACACCGCCGACTGGTCCGAGACGGTGCAGGTCGACCTGACCAGCCCGTTCTCGCTGACGAACGCGCTGGCCTTCGGCGGGATCTTCGCGCTCGTCATCGTCGCGGGGGCCGTCGGCCAACAGCAGTTCGGATCGGCCGGCTTCTACGTCGCGACGTTCCTCTCCGGCCTCGTCTCCAGCGCGGGCGGGACGACGTCGGCCGTCGTCCTCTACCGGGGCGGCACCATCGGCGGCACGACTGCGGTCATCGGCATCCTGCTGGCCACGGCCTCCTCGATCGGCGTCAAGGCGATGCTGACGGTGCTGGGGCCGAACCGGCGGTTCGCCTACCGCGTCGCGCTCTGGAGCACCGTCCTGTTGCTCGGCGCGGGCGTGGCGACGGTCGCCGTCGGAGTGTAAGAATTGCGCCGACCGTAACGAATTATTTAACCTATCCCTCCCGGATTGTGTCGTATGGACAGGCACACCGCGACGCCGGAGGTCACGGAGATGCCGGGCGAGCGAGCCCAGGAGTGGGCCGACTACCACCACGAGGCCGCCGCCACGACGACCTACGTTTACGACTTCGTCTGGGACATCACCGAGGACGCCGAGGGACCGTTCTGTACGGACGTGGACGGCAACGTGTTGCTCGACTTCACGAGCCACGTCGCCGCCGCGCCGCTCGGCTACAACAACCCGAAGATCGAGGAGAAACTGGCGTCGTTCGACCTCGTCGACCCGCTGAAGATCGCCGGACAGGATTTCTACGCCAGCGGCGGGTGGCCGCCGGAGGACCCCGAGTTCCCCGGCCCGACGCAGTTGATGCACCGACTTACCGACCTGTCCGACCACTACGACATGGACACCGTCTTCCTGTCGAACTCCGGTGCGGAGGCCGTCGAGAACGCGATCAAGGCCTGTTACGACCACCGCGACGGAGCGAAGTACGCCATCACCTTCGACGGCGCGTTCCACGGCCGGACGCTCGGCGCGCTCTCGCTCAACCGCTCGAAGTCGGTGTACCGCCGGAAGTTCCCCGAGATGGCGGGCGTCCACGACGTGCCCTTCTGCGACGATTCGAACTGCGCGCCCGGCTCCTGTGACTGCGGCTTCTTCCCCGGCGGCGCGGACGACCCTTCCGTTCTGCGGCGAAAGCTGGACCCGAAGCGCGGCCACATCGACCCCGATGAGGTGGCGTACCTCATCATGGAGCCGATCCAGGGCGAAGGTGGCTACCGGTTCCCCAGCGACGCGTTCATGGAGGAGGTCCAGGCGGTCTGTGCCGAACACGACATCCCGATCATCGCCGACGAGATCCAGTCGGGCGTCGGTCGCACCGGCGAGATGTGGGGCTCGGACCACTACGCGATCGAACCCGACGTGATCACCAGCGCGAAGGGGCTCCGCGTCGGCGCGACGATAGCGAACGAGGATACCTTCCCGGACGAGCGGGGCCGCCTCTCCTCGACGTGGGGCGCGGGCGACGTGGTCGCGGCCCTTCAGGGCGTGCTGACGCTCGACGCGATCGAGGAGTACGACCTCATGGACAACGCCGTCACCCGGGGCGAACAGCTCAAAACCCGGCTCCGCGAGGCCGACGACGAGGTCGTCACGGACGTGCGCGGCAAGGGGCTGCTCGTCGCCATCGACCTCGACACGAAGGAACGCCGCGACGACCTGCAGGAGGCGGCGCTGAAACGCGGCCTGCTCACGCTGGGCTGTGGCTACCGGACGCTGCGCCTGCTCCCGCCGCTGGACGTGACCGAACGGGAGATCGACCTCGGTGCGGACCTGCTGCTGGAGTCCATCGCCGACGTGGCTCCGGCGGCAAGTGTCAGCAACGAGTAACGAGTCAGTCCCGGGTCGCCTCGCGGACGACGATCAGGTTCGCCACCATCCCGCCCGTCGTCAGCGTCACGACGCCCGTCCCGAACACGAGCAGGGCGAAGGCGACGGCTGCAGCGGTGTCGCCGACGAACTGGTCCCCGATGACGCCGGCGACGCCGAGCGCCATCGCCGGCGCGCCGACCGTCAGGCCGGCGCGAAAGGCGAGGTCCACCCGCGAGTCGAGCACGCTGACGCCACTGTCGTCGTGCCCGTACCGTCGGTAGGCGACGACCGCCCCGACGAGCACGGCGACGACGAGCAGGGCGAACAGGGCGAGACCGCGGTACAGCGCGCTGACCATGGTCGAACTCGGAACGGCGAACGGAAACCGTTTGTGTTAGAACTGGTACCGACGGTCGTCCTTCTGTTGTTGCTGGGGGAAGCTCCCGCCGGTCATCTCCTCGAACGTCATTCCGGAGAGGTACTCGTCGTAGGTCACGTCGTACGTGCTCCGCAGGTGGAAGTCGAGCTTGCCGGTGTCGACTGTCGACTGGAACAGCAGGTGGACGGCCCGCCGGACCAGGTCCTCCGGCTCGTCGGGGTCAAGCGCCGCGACGAGCATCGTCAGTTCGCGCTTCGTCTCCTCGTCCAGCGTCAGGTCGAGATCCCCGTCTACCTCGTCGTAGGCGTCCTCCACATCGGCTTCGAGGTCGTCGAGACTCATGTCGGGGTGGTCGGCCGCGCGCCGGAAACGGTTTTCGAGTCGGCGGCGTCCTGTAACGCCATGCGGCCGCGAGTCGGGGTCGACCGGCAGGCGTATGTCGGTCCCGTCGCTAGCCGACGGCGATGAGCGAGGCCGACGCGCCCGCGCTGCCGGACGACGCCGACGCCGTCCGGGCGGCGCTGGTCGAGTGGTACGAGGACGACCACCGCGATTTCCCGTGGCGGCGCACCGAGGACCCCTACGAGATACTCGTCTCGGAGGTGATGAGCCAGCAGACCCAGTTGAGCCGGGTCGTCGAGGCGTGGGAGGCGTTCCTCGACCGCTGGCCGACCGCCGCCGACCTGGCCGACGCCGACCGCGCGGACGTGGTCGGCTTCTGGACGGACCACTCGCTCGGGTACAACAACCGCGCGAAGTACCTCCACGAGGCCGCCCGGCAGATCACCGAGGAGTGCGGCGGCGAGTGGCCCCGCGACCCCGACGGTCTCTCGGAGTTGATGGGCGTCGGTCCGTACACCGCCAACGCCGTGGCGAGTTTCGCGTTCAACAACGGCGACGCGGTGGTCGACACCAACGTCAAGCGCGTGCTGTACCGCGCGTTCGACGTGCCGGACGACGACGACGCGTTCGAGCGCGTGGCGCAGGCACTCATGCCCGAGGGCCGGTCCCGTGTCTGGAACAACGCGGTCATGGAACTGGGCGGCGTCGCCTGCGGGAAGACGCCGGCCTGCGACGAGGCCGGTTGCCCGTGGCGCGAGTGGTGTCACGCCTACGAGACGGGGGACTTCACCGCGCCGGACGTGCCGACACAGCCGGACTTCGAGGGGAGCCGGCGGCAGATGCGGGGCAAGGTCGTCTCGCTCCTGCGCGAGTACGACGAGCTCGCGCTGGACGAACTCGGCCCCCGAGTCCGCGTGGACTACAACCCCGATGGCGACGGCGAGGCCACCCGCGAGTGGCTGCGCGGCATCGTCGAGGACCTCGAAGCCGACGGGCTGGTCCAGTTCGACGCCGACAGCGGGGTCGCGCGGCTCGCGCGCTGACGCCGGCGCGGCCGCCGAAGGTTTATGTACCGAACCGCGGCCATCGTGTCTCGATGCGCTACGCCATCGAGAAGCGGCCCAGTTACGCGGTGCTCGACGTGACGCTCGAACGCGGCGAATCGATCGAGGCGACACCGGGCGCGATGATGACTCGAACCGCCGGGGTCGACAACGAGACGAACGTCGGCGGCAACGACGGGCTGACCGGGATGGTCAAGCGGGCGGTCAGCGACGAGCGCGGACTGGTCGACAACGCGTTCGTCGCGGACGCCGACGAGGAGCGAGTGACGCTCGTTCCGGACCACCCCGGCGACATCACAGCCGTCGACGTGAGCGACCGAGGGCCGGTCCGGGCGCAGTCCGGCTCCCTGCTGGCGTGGGAGCCAGCCGTCGAGCGCTCGACCGAGGTCAACAACCGGTCGAACCTGTTCTCGTCCGGCGAACTCACCGTGCTGGGGCTGTCCGGACAGGGGCTGGCCTTCGTCTCCTCGTACGGCTCGATGTACGAGGTCGACGTGACGGCGGGCGACCCGCTGGTCGTCGACGAGGACCATCTCGTCGCGTGGACGGCGGGACTCGATATGAACCGCCGCAAGGACGGCAGCATCAAGTCGACGGTGCTCGGCGGCGAGGGGTTCGTGACGGAGTTCCGCGGCGACGGGCACGTCTGGCTCCAGACGCGGGACCCACTGACGTTCGCGGCTCGCGGGACCGATCACGAAGACGAGAACGACGACGCCGACGGTCCGAGCGTCGACGACTTCATCTGACTGGCGGTGTCCGGCGGGTCGGACTACGCTCCGGCAGGCCGGTTCAGAACGGCCGCCGAACGCCGAGACGGTCGGGCCAGCACGATGACGGGGTTCGACACCCTGTCGAGCCGGCTATCCCACGACCGGATGGCGGATAGTATTAGTCCCTGCCGGCCGGACCGCAGGGTATGACCGACGGACCCCACGTCGTGGCGATAGCCGGAAGCCTGCGTGCGGAGAGCAAGTCGCGACGCTCGCTCGAACACGCGCTCGACGCGGCCGCCGCGGGGGGCGCGACGACGGAACTGCTGGACCTCCGGGAGTTCGACCTGCCGATGGTCGACCCGGACGAGGACACGCCGCCGGACGCCGAGGCGCTGAAGGAGGCCGTCCGGGGGGCCGACGCAATCCTGCTCGGGACGCCGGTGTACCACGGATCGTACGCCTCGCCGCTGAAGACGGCGCTCGACTACTGCGGCTTCGACGAGTTCGAGGACAAGACGGTCGGCCTGCTCGCGGTGGCCGGCGGGAGCTTCCCGATCACGGCGCTGGACCACCTCCGGTCGGTCTGCCGGTCGCTGAACGCGTGGGTGATCCCCCATCAGGCGGCCGTTCCGAAAGCCGGGAGCGCGTTCGAGGACCGCGAGTTCGTCGACGACGGGCTGGCGAAGCGCGTCCGGACGCTCGGCCGGCGAGCCGTCCAGTACGCGAACATCGAACCCGACCCCGACTCGTTCGAGAGCGAGGCAAACGTCGGCGCGGTCGACCGGTAGCGTCGCCGACGGACGCGGCCGGACTGGGACGGTTCCGATACACCGCGATCGGGCGGCGACGAACGCGAAGGGAACGGCTTTACTTTCGCGGCCGAACGGTCCCACACATGGACGCGTTCGACGCCACGACGCGCCGCGGAGGGGTTCCGTGACCCAGTGGATCGAGAACCCGACCGGCGGGCGCGACCGCGGGCCGGCGGCGCTCGTCCGCGCGTGGGCCGAGGTGCTGGTGCGCCCGACGCGGTTCTTCCGGTCGGCGGTCGCGCCGGGCGACCAGGCTCCCGGACTGGTGTTCGCGATGGCCGTCGTGCTGGTCGAGGAACTCGTTCGCTTCGCGCTGGTCGCCGACGCCTACCCCGTGATAGCCGACAGCCGTCTGCTGTCCGGCGTGCTGTGGCTCGGCGTCGCCGTCCTGCTGGTCGCGCCGGCGGCGCTCCACCTCACGGCCGCGCTCCAGACCGTCCTCCTGATCCCGTTGGTCCGGGACCGGGCGGGGATCAGCGAGACGGTCCAGACGATCGCCTACAGCGCCGCGCCCTGCGTCGTCGCGGGCGTTCCGGTGCCGGAACTGCGCGCGCTCTGTGGCGCGTACGGCGCGGTCCTCCTCGTTGTCGGGATCCGGACGGTCCACGGGACGACCGGCAAGCGGGCGGCGCTGGTCGCCGCCGTCCCCGCCGCGGTCGTGTTCGGCTACGGCTTCCGGGCCTTCGCAGCCGTCGAGACGCTGCTGCGGCAGTGGTATATCATCTGACGGCCGGATCGCTGTGTCGTCGCCGGCTGATCCGGGCGTCGGACCACTCTTTGCCCCGCCGCTCGTATCGTGGCGCATGGGCTTTCACACCTACGACCCGGAGCGCGCGGACAATCTGGAGGACGCGGCGTCGCGCTACCGCCACTGCTCGGCCGAGGAACTGCTCGGCCCGCTTGCGGGGGCGTCGACCGTCGTCGACATCGGAAGCGGGACGGGCTTTTACACCGACGACGTGGCCGCCCACGCCGACCACGTCCACGCGGTCGACGTGCAGAGCGAGATGCACGACCGCTACCGCGAGAAGGGCGTACCCGACAACGTCGACCTGGTTACCGCCGAAGCCGCCGACCTCCCGCTGCCGGACGGCGAGGCCGACGCCGTGGTCTCGACGATGACGTACCACGAGTTCCATAGCCCCGACGCGCTGGCCGAACTCCGGCGCGTCCTCGCTCCCGGCGGTCGCCTCGTGCTCGTCGACTGGTCCGCCGACGGCCCCGGCGAGGCCGGGCCGCCGACCGACGAGCGGTTCGGCCCGGACGACGTTCGTGAGCATCTGGCCGACGCGGGGTTCGACCTGACCCGCCTCGACGAACGGCCCGAGACATGGGTCGCCGTTGCGACCGCCCCGGACGCGTAGTTACGCGGCCAGCGCGTCGACCACGGCGTCTACGTCTTCCGCGTCGTTGAACGCGTGCAGCGACACCCGGAGCGACGCGGGGTCCGGGATCGACCGCACGACGATCCCGGCCTCACGCAGGCGATCGACGGTGTCCGCCGGGTCGTCGTCGGCGAGCGTCACGAGTCCGGATTCGAACTCGCGGGGCGAGAGCAGGCGCTCGTCGTCGATCCCGGCCTTCAGCCGGTCGGTCAGGCGCTCGATCCGGTCCCGGACCGCGTCGACGCCGACCGACTCGATCACGTCGATCGCTTCACGGAGTCCGGCGTACGGTGCGGGTGAGACGGTGCCGACCTCGAACCGCGGCGCGCCGGGGTGGAGCTCGTACCCGTCGTCGCCCGCCTCGGCCACGCCGCGGTAGCCGAGCGCGGCGGGGTCGAGGTCCGGTCGGTCGTCGTTCACGTAGAGGAAGCCCGCGCCCCACGGACCGAGCAGCCACTTGTGGCCGGCCGCCGCGACGAAGTCCGCGCCCCACTCGTCGTAGTCGACCGGGACCTGCCCGGGCACCTGGACGGCGTCCACGAGCACGCGAGCGCCGTTGTCGTGGGCGATCTCGACCGCCTCGGCGACCGGGAGCCGCGTGCCGTAGTTCCACGAGAGGGCGCTGAAGACGAACAGCTCCGCGTCACGGGTCGCCTCCTTCACCGCGTCCAGCGGCAGGCGGCCGCCCTCGCAGGCGACGGTTCGCGGCTCGATCCCGCTGGTCTCGGCGAGGTGTTGCCAGGGGAGGACTCCGGCCGGATGTTCGAGGTCGGTCCGGACGACCACGTCGCCGGGTTCCCAGTCCATCGCGGCCGCCACGCGGCCGATCCCGTCGGCCGTGCTGTTCGTGAGCGCTATCTCCGACGGTGCCGCGCCGACGAAGCCCGCGACCGTCTCGCGGGTCTCCTCGTAGGCGTCGAAGGCGAACTCGTAGGGGTCGCTGGCCGCGTGGGAGCGGTCGTGGGCCTCGACCGCATCCGTCGCGGCCTCGGTCACGCGTCGGGGGCTGGGTCCCGATGCACCGGTGTTGAGGTAGACGGCGTCGTCGGTCGCGGGGATCGCGGCGCGGAGGTCTTCCGGCGTCATGGTCCGTCGGTTCGGTCCCCCGGAGTATAGTACCGGCGGCGCGGGGATCCGGGACACGGTCGGGAATCCCGCACGACCGGACCGGGCGTGTCGTGCAACCGAACACGTTCCGGAGAAGGCGTTTGGGGGTTTCCTCCGAACCGCCCCGCACATGGCATCCAGTGCGACGCAACTCTCCATGACTGCGGCGATGGCGCTCCTGCTTCTCCTCGTCGTCCGGTGGATCGGGACGCTGGAGGACTGGCGGTCGTACGCGCCAAGCGGTGTCGGCCGGGGCGGCACCGCGACCGAGCGCGAGCACGCGGAGAAGCCGGGCGGCCTCGTCCGGTGGCTCACGACGGTCGACCACAAGGACATCGGCCTGCTGTACGGGCTGTTCGCCGTCATCTCCTTCGCGTGGGGCGGGATCGCGGTCCTCCTGATGCGGACGGAACTGACGACGGCGACCTCCGCCTTCCTCTCGCAGGGGACGTACAACGCCCTGCTGACGAGCCACGGGATCACGATGCTGTTCCTGTTCGGGACGCCGATACTGGCGGCGTTCTCGAACTACCTGATCCCCCTGCTCATCGGCGCGGACGACATGGCGTTCCCGCGGATCAACGCCATCGCGTTCTGGCTCCTGCCGCCCGGGGCGCTGCTCATCTGGGGCGGCATCCTGCTGGAGCCGTTCGGCGCGATAGAGGGCGCACAGACCGCCTGGACGATCTACCCGCCGCTGTCGGTCGAGCAGACCAACCCCGGCGTCGACCTGCTGATACTGGGGCTCCACCTGACGGGCGTCTCGGCGACGATGGGTGCGATCAACTTCGTCGCCACCATCTTCACCGAGCGCAGCGACGAGGTGGGCTGGTCGAACCTCGACATCTTCTCGTGGACCATCCTCGTCCAGTCGGCCCAGATCATCTTCGCGTTCCCCCTGCTCGGGAGCGCGCTGGTGATGCTCCTGCTCGACCGCAACTTCGGCACGACCTTCTTCGCGACGGAGGGCGGCGGCCCGATCCTCTGGCAGCACCTGTTCTGGTTCTTCGGCCACCCGGAGGTGTACATCCTCGTCCTCCCGCCGATGGGGCTGATCAGCTACATCCTCCCGCGCTTTGCGGGCCGGAAGCTGTTCGGCTTCAAGTTCGTCGTCTACTCCACGCTCGCGCTGGGCGTGCTCTCCTTCGGCGTCTGGGCCCACCACATGTTCACGACGGGCATCGACCCACGCCTGCGCGCGAGCTTCATGGCCGTCTCCATCGCGATCGCCATCCCGAGCGCTGTCAAGACGTTCAACTGGATGGCGACGATGTGGAACGGCGCGCTCCGGCTGACCGCGCCGATGCTGTTCTGCATCGGCTTCATCGCCAACTTCATCATCGGCGGCGTCACCGGCGTGTTCGAGGCGGCGATCCCCGTCGACATGATCCTCCACGACACGTACCACGTCGTCGCGCACTTCCACTACGTCATCATGGGCGCGATCGCGTTCGCCGTGTTCGCGGGCATCTACTACTGGTTCCCGCTGGTGACGGGGCGGTGGTACCAGCGCACGCTGGCGAAGTGGCACTTCTGGCTCTCGATGGTCGGCACCCACCTCACGTTCTTCCCGATGGTGTTGCTCGGCTACGGCGGGATGCCGCGGCGGTATGCGACCTACGACCTGACGGTCGGCCCGCAGGCGTACTTCGTGGACCTGCACCAGCTGGTGACCCTCGGAGCGTTCATCCTCGCTGCCGGCCAGCTGATCTTCGTCTGGAACCTCGTCGTCTCCTGGCTGGAGGGCAAGCGCGTCACGGACGCCGACCCGTGGGACCTCGACGAATGGGGCCTCAAGACCCGCGAGTGGGACTGGTTCGAGCAGCAGCGCGCCCGCCCCGACGGCGGTGCCGCGACCGACTCGCCGACGCCGGCCGACGGCGACGCCGGGACCGAGTGACGTGACGCGCTCGCCCGTTCCAATCGGCTTTTACGCGCTCGCCGGCTATCTCCGCCCATGTCGAAGGTAAGCATCGGTCTCCGCGGGTGGCGCTTTGAGGAGTCCGAGATCCTCACCGAGGACGGCGACTGGCGGCCGTTAGCGGAGATCCCGGAGGAGACCAGGGACCGGCTGATCCGCCTCCGGTCGCTCGTGACCAAGCCCTGCGACGCCTGCTACCTGATCCACGGCGAGGCGGAGAAGTCGCGGTGCCGCGAGGCGGCGATCGTGTACGGCGAGCCGTACTCGGAGGTCGTGCTGTGTGACGACCACGAGGCCGACTTCCTCTACTGGTTCCGCGAGGTCGGCGGCGAGGAATACGCCGGCGAGGAGGAACTGCAGGACGAGTTCCACGAGTGGTTCGCCGGCGGCGGGCGCGCGCCGGACGGGTACATCGGCGTCGAACACGTCGACACCGACCCCGAGGAACTGCCCGAACCGCCGGAGGACGCAAAGCCCGAGGAGGAGCGCCGCCGTATCAACCTCCGCGAGGCGATGGAGCCCGAGGACGAGGACCTCGACGACGAGGACGTGGAGGATCTCGACCTCTCTGCCGACTACCCCTCATGAGCGCGCCGGCCGTCGTCGTCGTCGAGCCACAGACGCCGGGCAACGTCGGCACCATCGCGCGGGCGATGAAGAACTTCGGGTTCTCGGACCTGAAGCTCGTGGACCCGCCCGAACTCGACCGCGACGGCGAGGCGTACGGCTTTGCCGGTCAGGCCCGCGAGGACGTGCTGCCGAACGCCGACCGCGTCACGTTCGACGAGGTGGTCGAGAACTACCACACGATCGGGATGACGGCGATCACGAACGAGGACTGCCGGAAGCACACCCGGTTCCCGTTCGTCACGCCCGCGGAACTGGCCGACGACCTCGCGACGGTCGACACCGAGGCCGCGCTCCTCTTCGGCCGCGAGGACAACGGCCTCCGGAACGACGAACTGGAGCGCGTCGACCGCATCGGCGCGATCCCGGCCAGCGCCGACTACTCGTCGCTCAACCTCGGGCAGGCGGCGACCGTGACGCTGTACGAACTGCGCGACCTGACGCTGGATGAGACCCAGCTGCCGGACCGCGAACGCGAGCGCGCCGCACAGCCCGCCGTCGAGCGCCTGCACGACGAGTTCTCGGCGTTCCTCGACGCCGTCGGCCACCCCGAGGAGAAACAGCCCAAGACGGAGCGGATGCTCCGCCGGGTGGTCGGCCGGACCCACCCGACCGAGCGCGAAACGTCGCGGCTGACTGGACTGTTCCGAAAGGCGGCGGCGCGGCTGGACGAGTAGCTCGGGACCGCGAGGTTTCGGTGGGCAGGGGGTCGAAACGGGCGGAGGGCTAATGACGCGCTCCGACGACACTGTAAACACACCACCGATCATGCACACCGACGGAGAGACGCTGCCCCCGGAGACCCGCATCGGCCGGACCGCACTCGCGGTGTCGGACCTCGCCGAGATGACCGACTTCTACCGAACCGTCGTCGGACTGACGGTCCTCAGCCGCAGCGACGCGGGAGCCGTCCTCGGTGTCGAGGACACACCGCTGCTGGTCCTCGAACACAGCCCGGACGCCCCCGAGCGACACCGGTCCGGAGCGGGCCTCTTTCACAGCGCGTTCAGGGTCCCGTCGCGTGCGGCGCTGGGCGACGCGCTGGCCCGGGTTCGGGAGCACTGGCAACTCGACGGCGCGTCCGACCACGGCGTCAGCGAGGCGCTGTACCTGACTGACCCGGAGGACAACGGGGTCGAGATCTACCGGGACTACCCGCGGGACGACTGGCCGTACGGCGACGACGGGCGCGTTCGGATGGGCACGTACCCCCTCGATCTCGGTCCGCTGGAAGCCGCTTCGGCGGGCAACCCGGGAGTGCCGGCCGGGACGGACGTTGGCCACGTCCATCTCGAAGTCACGTCACTGGCGTCGTTCGGCGAGTTCTACGTGGACACCGTCGGGTTCGAGGCCCAGGCCGAGGTCCCGGACGCGCGCTTCGTCGGTGCTGGCGGCTACCACCACCATCTCGGCGCGAACGCGTGGAACCACCGGTCCGAGCCAGTCGGCGGCCGCGGGTTGGCCTGGTTCGAAGTGGTCCTTCCGGACGAGGAGGCACTCGACGCGGTCCGGGAGCGAATCACGGGGGGCCAGTACGCGGTGACCGAGACGGACGACGGTATCGCCGTCACCGGACCGGACGGGATCGAGGTACGGTTCCGCGCGTGAAGGTTTCCGAGAAGTAATCGGCACGCAGTTCCACGCTGGCCTGCCGGTTCGGTCGAAGCGGTTACAGAAGCGTTCCAGATGCGGGGATCGCGCTACGCCCGCTGCTGGATCTCCTCGCGGAGCACCTCGCTCACGAGGTCGCCGTCGGCCTTGCCCCGGAGCGCGCCCATCGCCTCGCCCATCAGCGCGGAGAACGCGCCCATCCCTTCCTGCTCGACCTGGTCGGCGTTGCGCTCGACCACGTCGACGACCGCCTCGCGGACCTCGCTCTCGTCGACGCCGCCCAGATCCTCGCGCTCGACGGCCTCGGCGGCGGTCAGGTCGGGGTTCTCGGCGAGCGCAGTCAGGAGGTCCTCCAGCCCCTCGCTGGGCACCTCGCCGTCGTCGACGAGCGCGACCGCCTCGCGGAGGTGCGTCTCGGTCAGCGCGTCGACGGGCACGTCGTCGCGCCGGAGCGCGGTGAGCGTCGATTCGAGGGTGTCCGCGGCCAGCGTCGGGTCGACTCCCGCCGCGACCATCTCCTCGAACAGCGGCATGTAGCGGCCGTAGGCGACCTGCTCGGCCAGCCCGGCGTCGAGACCGTGCTCGGCCTGATAGCGCTCGACCTTCTCGGTGAGCAGTTCGGGCGTCTCGACCTCGGTCACGTCCGGTTCGACCGGCGGCACGTCCGTCTCGGGGTACATCCGCGCCGCGCCGGGGAGGGGTCGGAGGTACGACGAGGTGCCGTCCTCGTTCGCGCCGCGGGTCTCCTCGGGGACCGCTTCGACCGCGACGGCGGCGCGCTCGGCGGCGGCCTCGATCGCCGCCTCGGCCACGTCCGGGTCGTCGGCGACGATGGCGACGGCGTCGTCCGCGTCCGCGCCGACGGCGTCGCGGAGGGCGGCGACCTCCTCGGCGGTGACGCCGTAGGCGGGAAGCTCGTCCGTGTGGAAGATGCCGCCCGCACCGTGGCGCTTCGCGTGGTCCGAGAGCTCGGTGCCGAGGCGGCGGTCGGGCTGGATCTCCCGGCCGACGAGGCCGTCGAAGCCGTACAGCGGGACGGCCTTCACAACACCGCCGTCGTCCAGTGCGCCCCGGATCACGCCGCTGTCGGTGTCCGCGAAGGCGTCGGTGACGTCGGTGGGGTCGCCGACCTCGGCGTCCCGGGACTGCAGTTCCTCGGCGACGTCGAGCAGTTCGACCTGCCGGCGCACCTCGTTGCGGACGAGGTCGTCGATGTCGTCGAGGCTCTGGACGCCTTTCATCTCGACGCGCGCGCCGTCGGCGATCGAGACGTTCACGTCCTGCCGGATCGTGCCGAGGCCGCGCTTGACCGCGCCGGTCGAGCGCAGCAGCATCCCGATGCGTTCGGCGGCGGCACGGGCCTGCTCGGGCGTGCTGATGTCCGGCTTCGTCCCGATCTCGACCAGCGGGATGCCGAGGCGGTCCAGCGAGTAGCGGACCCCCTCGTCGGTCTCTTCGACGCGCTGGGCGCTCTCCTCCTCCAGCATCAGGTCCTCGACCCGGACCGTCCCGTCGTCGGTCTCGATCGCGCCGCCGCTCGCGATCTTCGTCGTGCGCTGGAAGCCGGAGGTGTTCGACCCGTCGACCACGATCTTCCGCATCACGTGGGCCTGGTCGACGGGGTTCATGTCCAGCAGCTGTGCGATCTCCAGTGCGACCTCCATGGCCTCGTCGTCGAGCCGGTGGGGCGGTTCGTCGTCGGCCTCGACGAGGCAGGTCGTGTCGTAGCCCAGATACTCGAACTCGCGGTCGACCTGACTCTCCTCCAGGGCCGCCTCGTCTATCTCGCCCAGTTCGCTCTTCGTCGGGTGGAGGTAGCGCGTGAAGCGCCGCGTCGCCGCCTCCGGCTCGCGCAGTTCCGTCGGGCACTCGCAGAACAGCTTCGTCGCCGTGTCGAGCTGCTGGTGGATCTCCAGCCCGGCGACCAGCCCGAGCGCCTCGTAGTCGTACTCCGTCATTGGTACGGTGTGGGAGCGCGGGCGGTAAAAAACCGTTCAGTTCGCGGCCGTGTCGTCCGGGCCGTCGGATCCGTCGTCGGACCCCGCCGCCGTCCCGTCCGGATCGCCCGAGGCGTCGCCGTCGGTGCCGCCGTCCGTGTCGTCGTCGTCCGCGGATTCGGTCGGCGAGCCAACGGACCCGTCGCCGTCGACCGACGATTCGGCGTCGTCGACGGACGCGAGGTCGGCGTCCCCGCTAGCCCGCCCGGACCGAAGGCGTTCGCGCCGCTCGCGGAGGCTCCCCTGCAGGCGCTCGCGGAGCGTGTCGCGGAGCCGGACGGCGTCCTCGTCGTCGATGTCTATCGCCGTCGCGTCGCGCTTGCGGATGCTAAAGGAGCCGGCGGTGTCCGCGGTGAGGCTCGCCAGTCCCCAGCGGCGCTGGAAGACCGTCCGGGTCCGGACGACCGTCTGGAGGCGGTAGTAGGGGACGACCTTCGTCGTCCGCGTCCAGAAGCCGGCCCGGGTGAGCACGTGGTCGTCCTGCACGTCGTAGCCGCGGTGCGTCCAGGTGAGCTGAGCGGCGACGGGGACGACGACCAGCAGGGCCAGCGCAGCGTACCACTGTGTCGGTGCGCCGAAGGCGACGTTCGCGCCGTACAGCACCGCGGTCAGCGCGCCGACGGCGAGCGAGTAGCGCCCGAGGTACCGGCGTCGGGCGCGCTCGGGCGGGCGCTCGAACTCCGGTTCGTCGAACGCCTCGACCGACTTCGCGAGGTCGCGGACGTGGTCGCGCCGGGCCAGCGGCACGGCGGACTCGGAGCCGGCGGCCTGCCCGGCGGCGTACCCCGCCGTCTCGACGACGAGCGTAGCGTAGCCCGCCCGCCGCGTCACCGGGTTGTCGGTCATCGTCACCGTCTGGACCTTCTCCGTGGGGATCGAGCCGCTGTAGCGCTGGAGCAGGCCGCGCTCGTACTGGAGTTCGTCGCCGACGCGAGTGAGTTCGAAGTCGTAGTACCGGGCGAAGGTCAGGGCGGCGCTGATGACCCACGCGCCGATCACCAGCGCGACGAGCCGGGAGACGACCAGCAGGATCGGCGGCTGCGGGGTCGACGGCGTGAAGAGGGCGAATATCGTCGACAGGTCGACGAGGTCGACGTACGGGAAGAAGACGACGGAGAGGACGAGTGCCCCGGGGCTGACCGAGGCGACGCTGAGCAACAGCAGTTCCTGCGTCCGGATGGCGAACAGCTGTTCGGTGGGTTCGTCCGTCCGGTCGCGCGGGGCGGCGGTGGTTCCGTCCCCGGTCCAGCCGTCGGATTCCGACTCCGCGGCGTCGCCGGAGCGCTCGCTCCGCCCCTCGCCGTTTTTCGCGCGGCGGAGTTCGCTCTGGAGGCGCTTCGCCTCGTCGTACCCGACGTACTGGAGCGACGCCTCGGTCTGCCCGCCGCCGGCCGTCTCCAGCGTGAGGACCGCCACGTCGAGCGCGCGCTGGACGACGTTCTGGCTGATGTCGACGTTCTGTATCCGGTGGAGGGGGATCTCGCGCTCCCGCCGGGCGACGACCCCGGAGTCGATGTCGAAGGTGTCCTCGGTCAGTTCGTACTCGAACCGCCGGTAGTACGCCACCTCGTAGGCGACGCCGGCGAGGAAGCCGACGACGGCCAGCGGGACCGTGAGGGCGAGCCCCTCCAGCCCGAACGGCCCGGCGGCGACCACGCCGAGGAAAAACAGGGCGGAGCCGCCGGTGAAGCCGCGCGACACGCCGCGGTACGGGAGCGAGATGGGGTGGAGTTTCATCGTGGGGCGCTCACACCGCGTCCTGCTGTTCGCTCTCCCGGGCCAGTTCCCGCAGGTCGGACTGGAGCGCCTGTGCGCGCTCGGGCGTCAGTCCGGGGATCGTCACGTCGGCCCCGCGCGACCCGGCGGTGTACACCACGACGCTCGCCAGCCCCGTCGCGCGCTCCAGCGGGCCGCGCTGGGTGTCGACGTGCTGGACGCGAACGAAGGGAACGACGGTGTCGACCCGCGTCAGGACGCCGCGCTCGAGGTACAGCGCGTCCTCCTGCAGGTCGAACCGCCAGATACGGTAGTGGGCGACCGCGTGCGCGGCACCGAGGACGGCGGCGACCACGCCGAGCGCGAGCGGGAGGGCGACATCGAGGGCAGCGACGCGGCCCAGGTCGATGCCGACCGCGTCGGCTCCCCGGATCCCGACGCCGGCGACGACTGTCAAAACCGCTGCGGCGACGACCGCACCGACGCCCCAGACGACGCGAATCCGCGGGTGGAGGCTCTCCATGGTCCGACGTGACAGGCCGACGGCTGATTAAACCGCCCGTTTTCGCCGCGCGAGCGTGGATCCGCCATCGCGCTTATTCGGCAGGGTACCGTACCCCCGTGCATGGAGATCCGTGAACCCGACACCGTCGACGGCGACGCCGTCAGGGACGTTGCGGGTCGGTCGCTCCGCGCGTCGTACGCCCTCAGCCCGGACGCGATCGAGGTACTGGTAGGGGACCGGCAGAGCGACGAGCGCCTGCGCGAACTGGCGGAGATGGAGCGCGGCGTGTTCGTCGTCGCGGCACGGGACGACGGCGTCGTCGGCTTCGCACAGGGCGAGGTCGACGACGAGGGGCACGGCAACGTCCGCTGGCACCACGTCGCGCCGGAAGCCCGGGGCGAGGGGATCGGCACGGAACTGTTCGAGCACGTCGAGTCGGCCCTGCTGGACCGCGGGGCCGAGACGGTCCGGGCGCACGTGCTCGGGGACAACATGGAGGGCGCGCAGTTCTTCGAGCGCTTCGGTTACGCCGAGGCGGGGACGACGGAGGTCGAGATAGACGGGGCGACCCACGCCGTCAACCTGTTCCTGCAGGAGTCGGAGACGGACGCCGAACCCGGCGACGAGCGCACTGCCCCCACGAACGTGCCCGAGACCGTCGAGGACGAGGGGGAAACGCTGTACGTCGACCGCGAGGCGGAGATACCGGGGGACAAGGGACCGTTCTTCGAACTGTACTCGGACGCGGCCCGCGAGTCGCTGTACGCGTACTGGTGCTCGCACTCGGAGAACGTCGTCGCCGCGGGCGACGACCTCGGCCGGCTGGAGTGTTCGGACTGCGGAAACGTCCACCGCGCCGACGAGTGGGACGACGGCTATCTATAGCGTCACTTTCGCATCCGAGACCTCGACGAGGTCCTCGCCGCGTCCCTCGCCGTCGCAGTCCTCGTTCGGACATCGGTAGTGCCAGCCGTCGCGTGTGGCGGCCCCCTCGCGGAAGCGCTCGCCGCAGGCCCGACAGACCATGTCCGCGTCCGCGCAGGTGTCCCGGTGCAGGTCGAGGGCGAGTTCGGTCGAGAAGCTCTGATTGCAGTTACGACAGGTGTGCATACTGTGGAGTATCACGGCATCACCCAAAACTACACATGTTCGTTCACGGCATCGAGAGCCGGTAACACGGCCCACGAACGGTGCCGCTCGGACCGCGTCGTGGTGGCAAGCGGGCCTTACTCGTCGCCGCCGAGGATGCCGCGGTGGGTCATCTTCTCGGGGTCGAGCACCTCGTCGACCTCGTCCTCGTCGAGGTAGCCCTTCTCCACGACGACCTCGCGGACGGTTTTGCCCTCCTTCAGCGCGGTCTTGGCGACCTCGCTGGCCCTGTCGTAGCCGATGGCGGGGTTCAAGGCGGTGGCAAGCGCCATGCTCTGCTGGACCTGCGCCTCGCAGTGCTCGCGGTTGGCCTCCAGCTTCCGGACGAACTTCTCGGCGAACGTCTCGCTGGCGTTGGCCAGCAGCGCCGCGGACTGGAGGTAGTTGTACGCGATGACCGGCTTGTACAGGTTGAGGTCGATCTGGCCCTCGGCCGCGCCGGCGGAGACGGCGGCGTCGTTGCCGACGACCTGCTTGTGGACCTGGTTGACGGCCTCGGCGACGACGGGGTTGATCTTGCCGGGCATGATGGAGGAACCGGGCTGGTTCTCCGGCTGTTCGATTTCGCCGAGGCCGTTGCGCGGCCCGGAGGCGAGCAGGCGGAGGTCGTTGGCGACCTTGTTGAGCGACCCGGCGACCGTCCGGAGCGCGCCGTGGGCCTCGCTCATCGCGTCGTGAGCGGCCTGGGCCTCGAAGTGGTCGTCGGCCTCGCGGAACTGGACGCCCGTCTCCTTGGTGACGTACTCGGCGACGAGGCCGGGGAAGTCCTCGTGGGTGTTCAGTCCCGTCCCGACGGCGGTGCCGCCGAGCGCGAGTTCGGCGAGGTGTTCCCGGGTGTTGTCGACGCGCGCGAGGCCCTTCTCGACCTGCGTTCGGTAGCCGCCGAACTCCTGGCCGAGGCGGACCGGCGTGGCGTCCTGGAGGTGCGTGCGACCCGTCTTGACCACGTCGTCGAACTCCTCCTCCTTGGCTTCGAGCGCTTCGCGGAGCGTGTCGAGCGCCGGGATGAGGTCCTTCTCGACGGCCTCCAGCGAGGCGACGTGCATCGCCGTCGGGATCACGTCGTTGCTGGACTGGCCGAAGTTGACGTGGTCGTTGGGGTGGATCTCGCGGGTCCCGACCTCGCCGCCGTAGATCTCCGTCGCGCGGTTGGCGATCACCTCGTTGGCGTTCATGTTCGTCGAGGTGCCCGACCCCGTCTGGAACACGTCGACGGGGAACTGGTCGTCGTGCTCGCCGGCGATGACCTCGTCGGCCGCTTCGACGATAGCCTCGCCCTTCTCCTCGGGGATCAGGTCGAGGTCGAGGTTCGCCTGCGCGGCGGCTTTCTTCACGACGCCGAGCGCGCGGACGAACCGCCGGCCGAACGTGAGCCCGCTGATCGGGAAGTTCTCCACCGCGCGCTGGGTCTGTGCGCCCCAGTACGCGTCGGCCGGCACGCGCATCTCGCCGAGGCTGTCCCGCTCCGTGCGGTAATCGTCGGACATACTCGGAGGACGGACCGGTACGAGGTAAAAGCCACCGGAACGCGACGGATCCGGCCGGCCACGGAAACGACATCGGCTCGAAAGTAATTTCTTTCACCGTGCCAAACCCGAGATAACGGGGCTACAGTCCCGTAGACGCGACGGCGTCCCGAATATAATCTCCATGATATAAAAAGTTCACTCGATAGCGAATTAATTTGGGAAACATTTAAGTTGCTCCCCTATTATCTTTCGTGTGAGTCTCTCACAGAGGCAGGAACATGACAGACGAAACCACATCCGACGACGTTTCGCGTCGTACGATACTCAAGACGACCGGTGCGGCCGGTGCGATCGGGATGACGGGCACGGCTGGTTGCCTGAGCGCGATCACCGGCGGCGGCGGTGGCGGGTCCGGGACGCTCAACGTCCTGCACGGCTGGACCGGCGGTGACGGGAAAGCGGCCGGCGAGGCGCTGTTCGAGGCGTTCAGGGAGTCTCACGAGGACGTCGAGACCGACGTCGAGCCGATCGGCGGCGGCGGTAACGAGAACCTCGACACCGTCGTGAGCAACCGCCTGAGCAGCAACGAGCCGCCGAGCGCCTTCGCCGGCTGGCCCGGTCGCAACCTCACCCAGTACGAGGGCGTTCTCGGCGACATCGAGTCGGACGTCTGGGAGGAAGCGGGTCTGAAGGACGCACACATCGACGAGGCGGCCGAACTCTGCCAGTTCGACGGTAACTACTCGGCGGTCCCCATCGGCTCCCACCGACTGAACTGCCTCTTCTACAACGTCAGCGTCGTCGAGGAGGCGGGCGTCGACCCGTCGTCGCTCTCCAGCGTCGATGATCTGATCAGCGCGCTCGGTCAGGTCCAGGAGAACACCGACGCCGTCCCGATGGCCCAGGCGATGAAGGCACCGTGGACGACGCTTCAGCTGTTCGCCGTCGTCCTGCTCGGGCAGGAGGGGTACGACTCCTACATGAACTTCGTCGAGGGCGGCGACGCGTCCAGCGCCGTCTCCAGCGCCCTCGAATCCACGAAGGAGATCCTGGAGAACTACATCAACAGCGACGCCGCGTCGGTCGGGCTGACCGGTGCCAACTCCAAGATCATGAACGGCGAGGCGGCGTTCATCCACAACGGGAACTGGGCCGCCGGCGCGTACCGGAACAACGACATGACCTACGAGGAGGACTGGGGGTACGTGCCGTTCCCCGGCACCGAGGGCATGTACACGTTCCACATCGACTCGTTCATCTATCCGGTCAACAGCAGCAGCGGCGAGAACCCCTCCCCCGAGGCGTCGAAGGAGTTCCTCCGCTTCGTGGGCGGGAAGGAGGCACAGATCGCCTTCAACAGCCGCAAGGGGTCGATCCCCACGCGGACCGACGTGTCCGCCGACGAGTTCGGCCCGTACCTCCAGCAGACGATGGAGGAGTTCGCCAACGCCGAGGAGCTGCCGCCGACCATCGCTCACGGCCTCGCCGTGAGCCCGACGCAGCTTCAGGACCTCAAGGGTGTCATCACCTCCGAGTTCACGGGGCCGTACAACGTCGACGCGGCGACCCAGGGAATGCTGGACGTCGTCCAGGAGTAACACCGCGTCGATCTTCCAATGCGTCATTTATTGACCGCCGCAAAACGGTTACTCGTCGGCAAAGGCAGCGACGAGGAGGTCCGTGCTGACGGAGGAACGGTAGAGGAATCTACCGGCTTCCGCGACCGGTTCGACAGCGACCTCGTCGAGTCGAGCCCGTTCTGGCTCCCGCCGTTCCTGCTGATGGGCTTTTTCGTGTACGGCGCGATCATCTGGAACCTCCTCATCTCGCTGACCGACCACGCCGGCTACGGACGGCCAGACTACTCGAACCTGGACTTCGAGATGTACGTCCGGGCGTTCAACGATTCGCAGTTCATTTTCGCGGCACGCAATACGGTCGTCCTCATCGTATCGTTCATCGTGGTCTGTCTGGTGCTCGGGCTGTTGCTCGCGATCCTGCTCGACCGGCAGATCCGGTTCAAGAACGGGTTCCGGACGATTTACCTGCTCCCGATGAGCCTCTCGTTCGTCGTGACGGCCCAGTTCTGGCTCTGGCTGTACGACATCGACGACGGGATCGTAAACAGCGTCCTCGGCGTCGTGGGGCTCGGTCCGTACAACTGGATCGGCAACCCGCAGCTCGTCCTCGGCGCGGTCCTGTTCGCGCTGGTGTGGCAGTTCAGCGGCTACACGATGGTCGTCTACCTCGCGACGCTCCAGTCGATCCCCGACGAGCACTACGAGGCGGCCCGGGTCGACGGGGCCAGTACCCTGAAGATGTACTGGCGGGTCATCATCCCTCAGCTGCGCAACGCGATGGTCAGCGCCACCGTCGTCCTGATGGTGTTCGCGCTGAAGGCGTTCGACTTCCTGTACGCGCTCGTCGGCGGCTACCGGCCACCGAAGGGGGCCGACATCCTGCCGACGCTGATGGTTCGGACCGCGTACGGTAGCAACCAGTTCGCGTACGGCTCGGCGATCGCCATCCTGCTGTTCCTGCTCGCGCTCGGCATCGTCGCACCGTACCTCTACTACCAGTACAAGAACGGATACCTATGAGCGGGGAAACGACATCCACGACCGACGAGACGACCGAGACGGGCTTCGACATCAGCGGCAAGCGCGTCGGACTCTACTCGGTGCTGGCGGTCCTGGTCGCCTTCTTCCTGGCCCCTATCGAGACAGGGGTCGTGACGTCGATCAAGACCACCACCGCCGTCACGGAGACCGCGCCGTACGCGCCGCCGGGGCCGGACGGCTTCACGCTGGCGAAGTGGCAGACGGCGTTCGACCAGCTCAGCAGGGGCCTGTTCAACAGCGTGCTGATGGCGGTGCCCGCAACCGTCTTCTCGGCGCTGTTCGGCAGCATGGCGGCGTACGGCCTCACCCAGATCAGCTGGAAGGGCCAGATCCCCATCCTCTCCCTGTTCGTCGCCGGGATCTTCATCCCGTACCAGGCGGTGCTGGTGCCGCTGACGCAGTTCTGGTCGATCTACTTCCCGGTGGACGACCTGTTCTGGTTCATCTGGGAGAGCGAGGCGGTCCCGGCCGACTACTCGGGGCTGCTCGAACTGACAATCACGCACATCGCGTACGGCATCCCGATCTGTACGATCCTGTTCCGGTCGTACTACAAGTCGATGTCCGTCGAGATGATCGAGGCGGCGCGGCTGGACGGCGCGAGCATCCGGCGCATCTACCGGCGGATCGTGTTCCCGCTGTCGACGCCGATGTTCGCCGTCGTGCTCATCTACCAGTTCACCCAGATCTGGAACGAACTGCTGTTCGCGCTCATCCTCATCTCCAGCGGGACCAGCGAGGCCGCGCCCGTGACGCTCATCCTGTCCGGACTGGGCGTCGCACAGCAGGGCACCGACTTCGCCCTGCGGATGGCCGGAGCGCTGCTGACGGCGCTGCCGACGCTGGTCGTCTACATCATGTTCGGCGAGGAGTTCGCCGAGGGAGCAGCGACATGACTATCATCCATACAGATCCACGATAAACCATGGCAGAACTCACATTCGACCACGTGACGAAGGTGTTCGTCGACGACGACGGCAGCGATATCGTCGCCGTCGACGACGTGTCCGCCGAGATCGAGGACGGCGACTTCCTCGTCCTCGTCGGCCCGTCGGGCTGCGGGAAGTCCACGACCCTGCGGATGGTCGCAGGACTCGAATCGATAAGCAGCGGCGAGATACGGCTCGGCGACGAGGTACTGAACGACAAGAAGCCGTCGGCCCGGGACATCGCGATGGTGTTCCAGTCCTACGCCCTCTACCCGCACATGACGGTGCGGACGAACATGGCGTTCGGGCTGCAGGAGTCGACGGACATGCCCGACGACGAGATAGACGCCCGTGTCGAGGACGCCGCCGAGATGATGGGCATCGGCGACCTGCTCGACCGGAAGCCCCGCGACCTCTCGGGCGGGCAGCAACAGCGCGTCGCGCTGGGCCGCGCCATCGTCCGCGACCCCGAGGTGTTCCTGATGGACGAGCCGCTCAGCAACCTCGACGCGAAGCTCCGGTCACAGATGCGGACGGAGCTGCAGCGCATCCAGGAGGACCTCGACACGACGACGATCTACGTCACCCACGACCAGACGGAGGCGATGACGATGGGCGACCGGATCGCAGTCCTCGACGACGGCCAGCTCCAGCAGGTCGGCACGCCGCTTGAGTGTTACCACGAGCCGAACAACCGCTTCGTCGCGGGGTTCATCGGCGAGCCGTCGATGAACTTCTTCGAGGTCGAAAACGAGACCGGCACGCTCGTCGGGCAGGACTTCGAGTACCCGCTCTCGACCGAGACCGCGAAAGCCATCGAAGGCAAGAAAGATGTCACCCTCGGGATCCGCCCGGAGGACATCGAGCTCACGACCGACGGCGACGGCGACCACGACTTCGCCACGACCGTCGACGTCGTCGAACCGATGGGCGACGAGAACAACGTGTACCTCGCGTTCGACGGGAGCGACAGCGACGAGCCGCGGACGTTCGTCGTCACCGTCGACGGGATGCGCCACGTCGAGTCCGGCGAGTCCGTCGTCGCGCACATCCCGGAGGACGCGGTCCACCTGTTCGACGGCCGCACCGGCGAGGCGCTGCGGAACCGCCGGCTGGACGCCGTCGAGACGCTCGAACCGAAGATCTAGGTCCAGCGGTCGAGCCCGGTCTGGCTGACCGACTCCTCGATCCGTTCGAAGCCGCGCGCCACCTCGTCTTCCCTGACGCCCCACTCGTCGACCACGTACTCGCGAGCGGCGGCCACGTCCGGGTCGACCGTCGCGTCGAACTCGTACTCCTCGGTGACGTTCGGGTGCAGGAACAGCTCACGCACCACGTCGGCGTTCTCGACGTAGGCGTCGCGGGCCTCCAGCACGCCCCAGAGGTCGCCGTGTTCCTTCACCGCGGAGACGGCCGTCTTGGGACCGATGCCCGTCACGCCCTCGTTGAAGTCCGTGCCACAGAGGATCCCCGCGTCGACGAGCTGTTCCCAGGTGATGTCGTGTTCGGCGAGGGTCGCCTCGAACCCCATCAGCTCGGGGTCGCCCTTGCTCGTCAGCTGGCGGAGCGTCTCGGGCGCGCCGAACAGGAGCGCGTCGTAGTCCTCGGTGCCGACGTAGTCGATGTCGCCCTGCCGGGCCATGTGGGCGGCCTGCGCCTCGCCCTCCGCCGGGGCTTCGACCTGCGGCACGTCGAGCAGGTCGAGCAGTTCGCGGGTCGTCCGGTGGATGGCGTCGGTGAGCCGCTGGGTCTGGGAATCCAGCCGGGCGGCCTCGACGGCGTCGCCGCGCTCGCGGGCGTCTTCGAGGCGCTCCTCGCGGGCCTCGCGGGCCTCGCGGCGCTCGGCGATCTCGTCGGCCTTCAGCTCGGAGGGGCCGCCGTCCCAGACGAACACCGGCGTCACGTCCCCCTCGAAGAACTTCGGCAGGCCCTGGACGACGCCGATCAGGTTCGCCACTTCGGTGCCGTCGGCGGTCGTGTACGCGCCGTCGTCGGTCCACCGCACCGTCGTCGTCAGGTAGCGGTACAGCCAGTTGTGCGCGTCCACGCCGACGACGCTCCCCGCGAGGTCGTCGAACGGCACCGGCTCGATGACGGCAAGATCGCGCAGGTCAGCGTTTCCCATTGCCCGGACGTAGGCGGGCGACGGCTTGTAGTGTTTGCTCTCGCCGATTCCGGTGGTCGCCGGTACCGGCGACCACCGGGACACAGAGAGAACAACACTGTGAAGGGTTGGTATCGGACCGGGCCGTCTGTCAACCGCCCGGGGCGGCGACGGGTATTTACGCGTGAGCCGCGAAGCGTGACCGAAGTTCACATGCCACAGGGTACGGTGGCCTTCTTCCACGACCGGAAGGGGTACGGGTTCATCGAGACCGACGACGCCGAGGAGGACATCTTCTTCCACATGGAGGACATCGGCGGCCCGGACCTGGAGGAGGGACAGGAGGTCGAGTTCGACATCGAGGAGGCCGACAAGGGGCCGCGAGCGGTCAACCTGACGCGCCTGTAGGGGGAATCGACGGCTGCGACGCCCACACGGAGCGACGGCGCTGGCCGCGGTGGCCGGTGTCAGTCCTCGCCGGCGGCGCTCCCGCGCTCGGCCATCATCGCCTCGGTCTTGCCGACCCAGCCGCCGCGGTGGAAGCCGGCCGCGACCAGTATCGTCGCCCAGACGAAGTAGACGACGATGCCGGCGTACGCCGCCACGACGCCGTAGTCCAGCCGGATCCCGACCACGTACGAGATGCCGATCATCCCGACGAACATCCCCGTGATCCGGGCGACGAACGGCGTTCGGGTGTCGCTCCCGCTCGTGAGCGCCCCGGCGAGCACGACGTACACGACGGTGAAGGGCGCGGCGACGGCGTAGGCCCGGGTGAATCCGACGGCGTACCGGGCCGTCTCGGCGTCGCCGGTGAAGACGGCGACGAGCGGTTCGGCCCCCACGAAGAGCACGCCGCCGAGCGTTCCGACGGTGACCAGCCCGAGCAGCGCCGCCGCCCAGCCGCCGTACCGGGCCGCGCCGGCGTCGCCCTCGCCGAGCGACTGGCCGACGACGATGCCGGTGCCGGTGCGGTACCCCCGCGACAGCGGCGCGGTGACCTGCTGGAACGCGCGCCGGCCGATCTGGTAGGCGGCGTTGACCTCCGTCCCGAACACGAGCAGGATCGAGTTGAACGGGAAGTCCATGACGAACGTCGCCACCCCTTCGAGGATCCGCGGGAGGCTGATCGCGAGCAGTTGCCGGGTGATGGTCCAGTCCCGCGGCCGGACCAGGTTCGCGAGCGTCCACGGCCGCCACATGGCGAGAAGCAGGACGCCGGCGGTGAACACGTTGCCGAAGGCGGTCGCCAAGCCGACGCCCACGATCTGCAACTGCGGGGCGGGACCGAGTCCCAGACCGAGGACGAGCGTGCCGGCGACGTTCAGCGCGTTCGAGAACCCGTTGACGTACATCGGCGTCCGCGTGTCGCCGGTGCCCTGTATCGAGCGCGCCGCAACGAGCGCGACGTGGCGGGCGGGGCTGGTCGCGAGGATGATCGCAAGGTACACCCCGCCCATGGAGACGACCTCGGAGCCGGCACCCAGAACGTCGATCGCCCAGTCGCCGAGCAGGAGGCCGAAGGCGGCGAAGGGGAGGCCGGCGAGCGCGCCGAGCAGCACCGCCTGCGTCACCGCCTCGTCGCGGTTCGCGTCCGCGCCGCTCCCGGTGTCCTGGCTGGAGAGCGCGATGACGCCGCTGCCCAGTCCCAGCCCGATCCGCAGGGGGAGGCGCGCGTACAGGTCCGCCAGCCCGACGGCGGCGATGGCGGCCGGTGAGAACAGCCCCGTGACGACCACGTCCGTCGTCCGCATCAGCGTCCGGAGGAACTGCTCGACCATCACCGGCCACGAGAGGTCGAGGACTCGTCGCCAGAGGTCCAGCAGCCGCCGGCGTCCGCCGTCGGGGAGCACTTTCGGCTACTTCTCGGGCGGGCGGTTAGAAGCTACCGGAGGGGGAAATCACGGCTTCACGCGCGCGACGGCGGCTCCTCGGCCTCGGCGACGAACGCGCGCTCGGCGTCGGTCAGGTTCTCGCGGCCGCGGAACTCCGCCATCCCCTCGCGGTATCGCGCCCCCCCGCGGTCGTCCGGACGCTCCAGCACGAGTTCCGCGATGCCGGTGGTCTCGCCGGTGTAGCCGAAGCCGGCCTTGTACAGCGCCTCGTACGCGAAGGGGTTGTTGACGGCGATGCGGACGCGGTCGTAGCCGCGGTCGGCGGCGCGTTCCGCGACGAACTCCGCGAGTTCGGGGCCGATCCCCTCGCCGCGCTGGTCCTGCCGAACTGTGATGTACCGGATCCACAGCGTCGCCGCGTCGGTGCGGTCCTCGTTGAACGCGGCGGCGGCGAGGAGTGCGTCGTCGTCCGCGTCGTCCTCGGTCTCGCTGGCTCTGTCCCCGGACTCGTCCTCGCCCCCGTTCGCGCTGTCCGGCCGGACCACGGCCTTCCCCGTGTTCGACATGACGAACTTCCCGGCGTAGCTGAACCGCTCGTGGTCGAGGCGGAGCGTCGGGCCGTCCGCGGGCCAGCCGAGCAGTTCGGTCTCCATGGACGGGCGGACGGGTGCGGGCCGCTTCAGGCTGACGCTGTCGCCGTTAGTGGCCGTCTTACTAACCCGGATAACGTACTCTCGCCAACAGGAATGGGACCGCGCTTCACTACCGGCGTCGACCGACTCGACCGCGAACTCGACGGGGGGATCCCGGCGGGTAGCCTCGTCGCGCTGTCCGCGCCGCCGGCGAGCCAGTCCGAGCGACTGCTGTACGAGATCGCGGCCCAGCGCCGGACGCTGTACGTCACGACCGAGCGCGCCGCCGCCGGCGTCGAGGCGGCGCTCCGGGACGCCGTCACGCCCGGCACCGTCGAGGTGTGCGAGGTTGGCGGCGGGGACCCGCTGACGGAGCTGATTCGGGCCGTCCGCGCGCTGAACGAGCGGACGCTCGTCGTCGTCGACCCGGTCGCGCCGCTCGAACGGACGCCGAACTACCGGGCCGCGCTGACGGAGCTACGGTCAGTGCTGCGGGAGAAGGAGGCGGCCGCCGTCCTGCACTGCGTCGACGGGCGGGCCGTTCCGGACGGCCGCGACGCCACCGAATACATGGCCGACGTTATCTTCGACCTCTCGGTCGACCTGCACCGGAACCGGCTCCGGACCCGGCTGACCGTCCCGAAACTCCGGGCCGGCGACGCCCCGCAGGACGCGCTCAGGCTCGACTTCAAACGGCGCGTAACGGTCGACAACAGCCGCGACATCGCCTAGGCGGAGCGGGCGGCTCGCTGTGCCGGCGTCGCAGACGGCGCATAACAATGGGGCAAAGCGGTGCCGACGGTCGTATGGGTGCCACGAACCACTCCGACCTGACGGCCGCGGCCGACCCCGCCGTCTCCATCACCGTCGTCGTCGCGGGCGTCCGCGTCGAGAAGACCGTCGTCACCGACGCCTTCCCCGTGCCGGTGGTCGCGCTCTCGGTCGACTCGCTCCACGACGACCCCGCCTCCGTCCGGATCGTCGACGAGGTGCCCGCGAGCGTGCCGCTTGCGGATCTCGGCAACGGGGGCTGGGAGACCGTCGACGACGAGCGGATCGCCTGGTCCGGCCGGCTGGCGGCCGGCGAGGAACTGGTGACTACCTACGGCGTCGACGCCGACCCCGACGCCGCTGACGCCTTAGAGACGCCGCCGACGGTCGAGTCCGTGGAGCCGGAGCCGTAGCGCCGGCCACGGCATCAGTCGAGGGTGTCCTCGGTGATGGCGTTCGGCAGGAGCTCGCCGAGCGTGTACTTCGCGAACCCGTCGCCCTCGTCACAGAGGACGACGAAGTCCTCGTCGCAGAACTCCGTGAACGTCTGTCGACACCGGCCGCAGGGCGTGACGCCGTCGCGCTTGGCGGAACTCACAGCCACGCGTTCGAACTCGGTGTGGCCGGCGTGGACCGCGTGGGCGACCGCGACGCCCTCGGCGTGGAGGGTGTTGCTGTAGTTGGCGTTCTCGATGTTACAGCCCGTGAACACCGTTCCGTCCGCGGTTTCCAGGGCCGCGCCGACGGGGTACTCCGAGTACGGGACGTGTGCGGTTTCGTGGGCCTCGCGAGCGCGTTCGACGAGTTCGTTGTCGTCCATGCGCTCCGGTTCGGCCACCGGGGAGAAGTAAGCACCGGAGCCGGTGATACCGGTCGGCCCGTGACCGCTCACTCAGCGACGGCGGCCTCGACGGCGTCCCGGGCCGTCGCGATCAGGTCGTCCACGTCGTCGCTCTCGGCGTAGATCCGGACGTACGGCTCCGTCCCGCTCGGCCGGACGAGCACCCACGAGCCGTCGGGCAGTTCGACGCGGACGCCGTACTCCGTGTTCGCGTCGGCCTCAGGGAACCGCTCGGGCATGGTCGTCGCCAGCCGCTCCATGGCGGCGTCCTTGCGCTCGTCCGGGCACTCCACGCTCACCTTCCGGTACGGGCGCTCGGTCACAGGTTCGCGGAGCGCCGCGACACCGCCGGCGTCGGCGACCAGTCCCGAGATGACGGCCGCGCTGGCCACGCCGTCGATCCAGCCGCCGAACGCGGGGTGGATATGCTTCCACGGCTCGGCGGCGAACGCGATTTCGGTCCCCGCGTCGCCCGCCGCGCGCTCCCGGGCGATCCCCTCGTGGAGCGCGCCGAGGCGAACCCGTTCGACGCGGCCCCCTGCGGCCCGGACCCGCTCGTCGATCCGCGCGGAGGCGTTCGGCGTGGTCACAACGACCGGGTCGGCTGCGTCGCTTGCCGCGGTGTAGTGGTTCGCCAGCACCGCCAGCACGGTGTCCTCGTGGACCACGTCGCCGTCCGGCCCGATGATCACGATCCGGTCTGCGTCGCCGTCGTGCCCGATGCCGAGGTCGTGGCCGTCGCGGACGAACTCCCGGAGGTCCGTAAGCGACTCCGGCGTCGGCTTGCTCTCGCGGCCGGGGAAGTGGCCGTCGACGTTGGCGTTCAGCGCGGCCACGTCCGCGCCGAGCGCGCGGAGCACCTGCGGCGTGGCGACGCTCGCCATACCGTTGCCACAGTCGACGGCGACCGACAGCCCGGCGAGCGGCGTATCGTCGCCCGCGTCGAGAGCGTCACGCGCGTACGCCGCCACGGCGTCACGGTAGCGGTCCAGCACGCCGAGCCGCTCGCCAGCGCCCCACTCGGCCCAGTCCGTGGGCGATCCACCCTCGTCGACGCGCTCCTCGACGGTCCGCTCCGCGTCGCGGTCGTACTCGACGCCGTCGTCGAACAGTTTGAGGCCGTTGTCCTGCGGCGGGTTGTGGCTCGCCGTCACCATCACGCCGCGGCGGCCCTGCGAGGCGAAGGCCAGCGCCGGCGTCGGCACCTGCCCGACCCGGCGCACGTCCGCGCCGGAGCTCTCCAGCCCCGCCTCCACGGCCGCCGCGAGCGCCGGTCCGGTGACGCGCCCGTCCCGGCCGACCACGAACGTCTCGCCGTCCACGCCCGCCGCTCGCCCGACCGCGAGCGCGAGTTCCGGCGTCACGTCGTCGCGGACGGGACCGCGGATCCCTGCGGTTCCGAACAGTGTCATGCGTGGCGGTTTTCACGCGGCCGTCAATACTGTGTCGGTCGACGCCGTTCCGCCCGCTGATACGGTCGGATCGCCCGACGAACGTCGGCGGGCGAGTGTCGAATCGGCAGGCCGGGACAGCCGACAACGGGCCGTCTCGTCCCTGTTCGAGACGCCCCAGCGCACGGCGTGCGGAGCCGCGTGCACCACATCCATTTAAGCAGATGTGGTCAGTACTGGCAATCGAGGACACCGGTCACACGATCCGACATGAACACGCACGATACCGACGTTCCGCTGGACTCGCTGCCCGGGGGAACGAACCTGCTGGTCGTGGGGCCGTCGATGACCGGGAAAAGCGACCTGATATTCGACGTGCTGGCGGACGGGTACGCCGACGACGAGGGCGCTATCGCGGTCACGACGCAGGACGGTCCCGACCGGGTCCACGCCCGCCTCACCGACCGGCTCGACACCGACTCTGTCGCCGAGCTCGGCGTCGTCGACTGCACCGGTCAGGACGGGCCGAACCACAGCGACGAACGCATCCGGCGGGTCTCGTCGCCGCGTGACCTGACCGGGATCGGGATGGCCAGTTCCGACCTGATGGACCTGTTTACCGACCGCGGCTACAGGCCGCGGACGGCACTCGATTCGCTCTCGCAGTTACTGCTGTACGCCGACGTCCAGACGGTGTTCCGGTTTCTGCATATCTTCACCGGGCGCGTCGATACGGCCGACACGCTCGGCCTGTATACGCTCGACAGCGACGCCCACGACGAGAAGACGGTCCACACGATCCAGCAGCTGTTCGACGGGATGATACGGACGAAAGTCGAGGACGACGAGCGGATGTTCCGCGTTCAGGGCCTGTCGGACGTCGACGACGAATGGGTCCGGTTCTAGAGTTCGACGCCGCTCGGAATGAGGCTGTGCTGTCTGAGCAGGTTCCCCTCGCTGTTGTACACGAGGAAGGTTCGCTTGTCGTAGACGACCAGTTCCTCGCCGTCGACGTGGATGCGCACCTCGTACCGCCCGTCGTCGTCGGCCGCCTCCTCGCCGTAGCGCCGCGCGGCGCGGATGAAGGCGAGCACGTCGTCGGCGTCCTCGTTCAGTTCGAGGATGAAATCACCGGTGACCCGGTTCGTGACGCTCACGACGCCCGTCGCGTCCGGGTCGTCCAGCGGCGACTGGAGTCGGAACGCCACGTCCGTTCCGTCCGCGTCGAGGAACTCGTCGTCCGTCCCGGTGAGTCCCTCCCGGAGGGTAGACGCCGGGCCGTCGAAGTCGATCCGTACTGTCGGCTTCGCGGGGTCCCCGCCCTCGTCCACCCAGCCAACGTCGCTCACGTCTAGCGTAAAGTAGTCGCGCCTCATTCCCTGTCCGATGGTACGTTCTCGCCGGGTATGAACGTAACGCCCGAGGCGGGCCGTCCGAGACGGTCGCAACTTCGGTGGTTCCCCGGCCCCTGACACCGGTCACGACGGACGTGGCAGCCGCGAGTGGCCGTCCATTTTAAGTCACGCCGACCTAACATCCGACAAGTGACTCCTATCGGTACAGTGCGCCGTTCAGGTGGTGGCTGATGGCGGGGGACCCGGACGACCGACGGGCTGGCGCGTCGGAGGGCTCGGCCGACGACCAGCCGTCCGCCGCCCCGGCGGACGACCCGACAGCCGGCGACGGCCCACGCGACGACGGCGACACCAGGCCCGCGGAGCCGGGCGGGCTCGACAGCGGCGTGTCGAACCCGACCACGACCGGGGACCGGCCCGAACTGTCGACGTTCGACGCGCTACGGCGACGGATCCGCCGCACCGTCGAGATGCTCCGCGGGTCGACGGTCGACCCGGAGAACTACGACCCCTCGCGGCACGGCCATCTGGTCACCTTCGACGGGCTGGACGGCCACGAGGAGGTCGAGCGCTACTGGGTGAACGCCCCCTTCGCGTTCGTGTCGATACTGTTCGACGAGGCGGCGAACAAGCACCTGTACCACGTCGTCGAGCCGGAACTGGACGCCGACGAGTACGCGCTGCTGTCGGCGCTGTTCGAGGACATCCGCGATCCGCTGATCTACCGGCAGGACGTCGACGAGGAGAACGTGGAGTCGGTGCTCGCCGAGGAGCTTCGGGAACACCTCGAACGCTACGGCGCGGAGGTCGACATGCGGACGTTCCACACGCTGTTTTACTACCTCCACCGGGCGTTCCGCGGGTTCAACAAGATCGACCCGATCATGCAGGACCCCCACATCGAGGACATCTCCTGTGACGGCTACGACCTGCCGATCTTCGTCTATCACGACGAGTACACCGACATCGAGACGAACGTCTCCTTCCAGCGCAACGAACTGGACAACTTCGTCGTCCGTCTCGCCCAGCACTCCGGCCGCCACATCTCCATCGGCGACCCGATGGTCGAGACGACGCTCCCGGACGGGAGCCGCGCCGAGCTCGCGCTCGGCGAGGAGGTGACCCCTCGCGGCTCGGCCTTCACCATCCGGAAGTACTCCGACGAGCCGTTCACGCCGGTCGACCTGCTGGAGTACGGCACGTTCAGCGTCGACCAGATGGCGTACCTCTGGCTGGCGATCGAGAACAACAAGAGCCTCGTGTTCGCCGGCGGGACGGCGTCCGGCAAGACCACGTCGATGAACGCCATCTCGATGTTCATCCCGCCGCGCTCGAAGGTGCTGACCATCGAGGACACGCGCGAACTGACGCTGTACCACGACAACTGGCTCTCCAGCGTCACCCGTGACCGCCTCGCCGAGGGCAACGACATCACGATGTACGACCTCCTGCGCTCCGCGCTGCGCCACCGCCCCGAGTACATCGTCGTCGGCGAGGTCCGCGGGGAGGAGGCGATCACGCTGTTCCAGGCG
Source organism: Halostella salina (assembly GCF_003675855.1). Lineage (NCBI taxonomy): Archaea > Methanobacteriati > Methanobacteriota > Halobacteria > Halobacteriales > Natronoarchaeaceae > Halostella > Halostella salina. The sequence continues at coordinate 63,355 of NZ_RCIH01000003.1, forward strand.
ATGAACACGGGCCACACGACGTACTCGACGATGCACGCCGACAGCGTCCGCACCGTCATCAACCGACTGGAGAACGAGCCGATAAACGTCCCGCGGGCGATGGTCCAGAGCCTGGACGTGCTCTGTGTCCAGACGCTCACCCGGTTCGAGGGCGAGCGCGTGCGCCGCAACAAGACCGTCGCGGAGATCGAGGGGATCGACCAGCGGACCGGCGAACTCGACTACTCGACGGCGTTCTCGTGGAACGCGAGCGACGACTCCTTCGACCGCGGCGACAGCCAGCTGCTGGACGAGATCCGCGACGACAACGGCTGGGACCAGTCCGAACTGCTGCGGGAACTCCAGCGCCGCCGAGACTTCCTCCGCTTCCTCTGGGAGAACGACGTGAGCGACTACCGCCGGTTCACCGCGATGATAAACGAGTACTACTCCGACAAGGAGGCGGCGATGGATTCGATCGGGGCGGACGACGAGCCGCTCGAACCCGAGCCGGCGACCGACTGATGGCGCTCGTCAACTACCTCCCGCTGGTCGTCGCCGTCGCCGTCCTGCTGCCGGTGGCGCTTGCGCCGGTCAGCACCCGGGCGGACCGCGTCGTCACCCGGTTCGCGATGGTCGTGTTCGGCGAGTACGTCAGCGACGTGGGCCGGAAGCGCGCAAGGCGACGCCGCCAGCTCCGCGCGGCCCACCTCCCGACGACGTTCCGACTCTACGCGGCCAAGACGCTGTTTTTCGCCTCGCTGATCGCGCTCGCGGGGAGCGTCCTGGCGACGTACGTCATCTGGGGCGTGCTCACGCTGCTCGCCGTGGACCCGGCGACGATCCGCGAGGCGGTGCCAGAACAGATCGCCTTCGTGGCGAGCGTGGGCGGGGTGACGAGCGTGCCACCGACGGACCTCCTGTTGCTCCTGTTGGCCGCCGGGCTGACCCTGGGCACCGTCGGCGGGCTGGCGACGTACTGGCTCCGCTGGTGGTATCCGCGACACCGCGCCGACGGGCGCGCCGAGCGGATCGAGGTCACGATGCCGGGCACGGTCGCGTTCGTCTACGCGCTCTCCCGCAGCGGGATGCCGTTCCCGAAGGTGATGCGCATCCTCTCGCGGAACCGCGACGTGTACGGCGCGGCCGCCGACGAGATGCGCGTCGCCGTCCGGAACGTGGACCTGTTCGGGATGGACATGATCACGTCGCTGAAGACGATGGCCCGCCGGACGCCCAGCGACGACTTCAAGGAGTTCGGCGAGAACCTCGTCAGCGTCCTCCAGAGCGGGCGGAGCCTCTCGGAGTTCCTCCGACAGCAGTACGAGCAGTACCAGGAGGAGGCCGAGGCCCAGCAGGAACAGCTGCTCAACCTCCTTGCGACGATGGCGGAGGCGTACGTCACCGTGCTGGTCGCCGGGCCGCTCTTTCTCATCACCATCCTCGTGGTCATCGGGATCACCGTCAGCGACACGCTCCCGGCGTTGCGGCTCGTGGTGTATCTCCTGTTGCCGGTCGCCAACGTCGGCTTCGTGATCTACCTCGACTCGGTGATGGGGTCGTACACCGGCTCCGTCGACCGGACCGAACGGGAGGACATCTCGTTACGCGCACCCGACGTTCGCCGCGTGGCCTCGGCGCGCTCCGACGGCGGTCAGCCGGCGGGCGACCACCCGAACATTGAGCGGCTCCGCGCACACCGGCGGTTCCGCTGGCTTCGCGACCGGCTCGGACAGCCGGTGCAGACGGTGATCGACGACCCGACAACACTCCTGTGGGTCACGATCCCGATCGCGATACTCGTCACCGCGGTTCGGTTTCCGTCGGCGATGGTCGACGGGCAGGTCACGGCGGCCGGGGTCGACGACCTGCTGATCCAGGCGGCGCTGTTCGTCGTCGGTTCCTTCGCCCTCGCCTACGAGGTGCACAAGCGCCGGATCGAGGCGATCGAGGCGTCGATCCCCGACTTCCTCGACCGCCTCGCCAGCGTCAACGAGGCGGGGATGACCGTCGTCGAGAGCCTGAACCGCGTCCGGGGCGGCGAACTCGGCGCGCTCAACCGCGAACTCGACCGCGTGTGGGCCGACATCCAGTGGGGCGCGGACATCGACGCCGCGCTGCGCCGGTTCGAGGCGCGGATGCGAACCCCGACGGTCTCGCGGGTCGTCACGCTCATCACGCAGGCGATGAACGCGAGCGGCGACCTCTCGACGGTGCTCCGGATCACCGCCGCGCAGGCGAAGGCGGACCGCCGGCTCAAGCGCGAGCGCAGACAGGAGATGCTGACGTACGTCGTCGTCGTGTACGTCTCCTTCGGCGTCTTCCTCATCATCATCGCGGCGCTGAACAACGTCCTGATCCCGAATCTCCCGGAGGGCGGCGCGGTGGCGAACGACACGTCCGACGCGATCGGGGGCGTCCAGTCGCTCCAGACCGTGAACAGCCTCGGCAGTCTGAACGAGGCGGCGTACACCCTCGTGTTCTTCCACACCACGATCATCCAGGGGGCCTGCTCGGGCTTCGTCGCCGGGCAGATGACCGGCGGGAGCGTCCGCGACGGGGCGAAACACGCCGCCATCCTGCTCGCGCTGGCGTACGCCGCCTTCCTCGTCATCTGATCGCCGGTGTTTACGAGACGCGGCCCGAACGACCGCTATGGACCGCCGCCCCGCCGCGGTTCGGGACACCTACGACCGCATCGCCGGCCACTTCGCGCAGACCCGCGAGTACCCCTGGCCGGAGGTCGAATCGTTCCTCGCCGACGCCCCGGCGGGCGGCGTCGCGCTCGACCTGGGCTGTGGCAACGGCCGTCATGCCGAACTTCTCGCCGAGCGCGCGGACCGCGTCGTCGGCGCGGACGTGAGCAGCGGGCTGCTGGAAACCGCCCGCGACCGCGCCGCCGAACGCGGGTTCGCGGTCGACCTCCTGCAGTGCGACGCCGCCGCGCTCCCGCTGGCGACCGACGCCGTCGCCGTCGCGGTCTACGTCGCCACGCTCCACCACCTCCCGACCCGCGAGGCCCGCGTCGCCAGCCTCGACGAGCTCGCCCGCGTCCTCGCGCCGGACGGCGTCGCGCTCGTCTCCGTCTGGAGCACCGCCCACGACCGCTTCGACGCCGACGAGGGGTTCGACACGACCGTCGACTGGACGCTGCCGGGCGGCGAGACGGTCCCGCGGTTCTACCACGTGTACTCGCCCGCCGAGTTCGAGGCGGATCTGGGCGACAGCGACCTGACCGTCAGGAAGGCGTTCGTTTCCAGCGGCAACTGCTACGCCGCCGTCGAGCCCGCGGCCGACTGAAAAGGACAACGCCCTTATTGCAGGACGAGTTAGCGATTCGTGAGCGCCGGACTGGTGGACGGTATCCGCCGAACCGCTGCGCGAGTGAGCGCCGATGGTGAGCAAACCCGGAGGGTTTGCGAGCCACGGGGCACGAGCGAACGAAGTGAGCGACCTGCGCCGATGTCCGACCGAGCGTAGCGAGGTCGGGGTCGGGGCGAATGAACGCAGTGAATGAGCGCCGATGGTCTAGTGGCAGGACCTGAGCCTTCCAAGCTCATGGCCCGGGTTCAAATCCCGGTCGGCGCATTTCTGCGAGGAACGGACGTGACGAGCGAAATCGCCGGCGGGATTTGAACTACGCGAGACCGAACGAAGTGAGGTCTCGCCATCGAGTTCAAATCCCGGTCGGCGCACTCCCTACGGTCGTTTGCCGACCGACCTCCCGCTCGCGTTGCTCGCGGGAGTCCCGGTCGGCGCATTTCTGCGAGGAACGGACGTGAGACACGTTTGAGCGGCCGGCTTCCCGCCCCGAACTCACCGCTCGGTGTACGGTTTCTCTATCTCGGGGTCGACCGTGAGGACCGCGTTCATCCGGCGGGTGACGGCGTCGAACAGCGTGATGGCCGGCGAGAGCGCTCGCTCCACGAACCGCACCGGCGACGCGACCGCGAGCGCCCAGCGTTGCGCGTTGCCGAGGCCGAACGCCTTCGGCACGATCTCGCCGAAGATCAGGACGAGAGTGCTGGTGACGACGGTGGTCGCCACGATCGCCTGCCCTGGCGGGAGATAGTTGGCGATGAGAACCGTCACGATGCTGGAGATGGCGACGTTCACGATGTTGTTGCCGACGAGCAGCGTCACCAGAAGGCGGTGCGGGTCGTCGTACAGCTCCCGCAGCACGTGCGCGCGCTGGTCGTCGCTCGCTGACTCCCGCTCGACCCACTCGGGCGGGAGCGAGAAGATCGCCGTCTCGGAACTGGAGAAGAACGCGCTCAACGCGAGGAGGCCGAGGACCGCGACGACTCCGCCACCCACGACGACTGGACTGATCATGGAGCGTCGTTCGGACAGGCCGTCCATGAAACCCCCCGGAAGACGGCGCGTGCTCGATCGGCACGACCGCGACGCAGGGCAGGCTACCGGGACGCATGGACCGCCACGCGTTCTCCGATTTCGGCGGCCTCGTAGGCCCGGTCGATGATCCGGAGGTCGGCGTACCCCTCCTCGCCGTCGGACTCGCAGGTCCCGCCGTCCAGCACGCAGTCGGCGAAGTAGTCGAACTCCTCGCACACCTCGTCGACCGGGCGGCCGGCGTAGCTGGTCCGGGCCTCGCCGCGGGCGAGGACGACGCCCTCGGTGGCGTGGCCGCCGAAGGGCGAGTGGACGATCACCTGGCCCTCGGTCCCGAGCACTTGGAGGCGGCTGTCGTGGTGGCCGCCGAAGCTGGCGGTACAGGACGCCGTGACGCCGTCGGGGAAGGTCAGCAGGAGCGCGGCGTGTTCCTCGACGCGGTCGAACGGCGCGCCCGAACTCTGCGTCTCGGCGCTGACGGCGACCGGGTCGGCGTCGAGCAGGAACCGGCTGGTGTTCAGCGGGTAGACGCCCAGGTCCATCAGCGCGCCGCCGCCCGCGACGTCGGGGTCGAGCCGCCAGGACTCGGGGCCGGCGTTGTCGAGCAGGCGCGAGGAAAAACCCGCGTGGATCTGGACGGGGTCGCCGATAGCGCCGTCCCGGATCGCCTCGCGCATCCGGCGGATCGCCGGCTCGGTCCGGAGCCGGTAGGCGGTCATGAGCACCACGCCCGCGTCGGCACAGGCGTCGACCATCCGCTCGGCGTCCGCGACGGTCGCGGCGAGGGGCTTCTCGCAGAGGACGTGCTTACCGAGGTCGGCCGCGGCGACGGCGTACTCGTCGTGAAACGCGGGCGGCGTCGACACGTACGCCGCGTCGTAGCGGTCGGCCGCCTCCCCCTCGCGGAACGCGTCGTAGGAGACGGTGCGCTCGGTCCCGAACTCGTCCGCGAGCGACGCGGCCTTGTCGGGCGACCCGCTGACCAGCACCGTCGCCTCGCAGAAGTCGCTGTCGCGGATCGCCGGGAGCGCGCGGTTGCGGGCGAAGCCGCCGAGACCGACGACCGCGATCCGGACGGTGCCCTCGCTCGCGGTCCGCCAGTCGCGGCGGTTGAACTCACCGAAGTACGTTCCGGAGTCCATCCCTCGACGTACCGCCGCCAGCGGCTAATGCGTTGTTCGTTCCCACGCGAGATGTCGGATCCCGATCGTGCCGTGTCACCGGGGTATTTATCCGCCGCCTGCCAACCCGCGGGTATGCCCGGAGACAGCGAGGACCCGAACGACGAGGTACAGTACCACCTGGAGGTCGGTCCCGAGGACGTGGCGGACGCCGTCCTGTTGCCCGGCAACCCCGAGCGCGTCGACAAGATCACGGCGCTGTGGGACGACCACGAGGAGCGCGCCCATCACCGCGAGTACCGCACCGCGACTGGGACGTACGAGGGCGCGCCGATCAGCGTCACATCGACGGGGATCGGCTCGCCCTCGGCGGCCATCGCCGTCGAGGAACTGGCCCGCGTCGGCGTCGACACGTACATCCGCGTCGGCTCCTGCGGGTCGATCAAGCCGGAGGCAGAGGTCGGCGACCTGATCATCACCACCGGCGCGGTGCGACAGGAGGGGACCACAGACGAGTACGTCCGGGAGGACTACCCCGCCAGCGCGAACCACGAGGTCGTCTCGGCGCTGGTCGCCGCCGCCGAACGGCTGGGCCACGACTACCACACCGGGATCACGACCAGCACCGACAGCTTCTACGCCGGCCAGGGCCGCCCCGGCTTCGACGGGTTCGAGGCCGCCGGCAGCGACGAACTGGTCGAGAACCTCAAGGAGGCAAACGTAACGAACATCGAGATGGAGGCCAGTTCCATCATCACGCTCGCGAACCTGTACGGCCTGCGCGCCGGCGCGGTCTGTTCCGTCTACGCGAACCGCGAGACCGGCGAGTTCCGCACGGAGGGCGAGAGCCGCGCCGCGGAGACCGCGTCGCTCGCGGTCAAACTGCTGGCGAAGATGGACGCGAAGAAGGCCGAGGCCGGCGTCGACGAGTGGCACGCCGGGCTGAGCCTGGACTGACGACGGGCCGGGAGGACCCGCTCCGGGTAGCGGAGCGTGGTCCGATACGGGGGAGGGCAGGCGGTCAGCGGCAGGCGAGACCCGACAAGCATCCGCGCGAGCGGAGCGAGCGGGGTTCCCTACACACCAGCATACGGCGGCTTTGCTGCCGTTTCACCGCGAGCGCCGGCGGCGCTCGCGGCCTTTTTCATCGAAGTTTTTCCCGGGAGCGGTCGCCGAAGGCGACCCGACCGGGAAAAAGTTCGTCTAGAGATCGGGCCACGCCTTCAGCGCGCGGCCGTACGACGACACGTCGGCGATCCAGCGGGCGGCGATGGCCTTCTTCAGCGTCTCGGCGGGGAGGGAGCCGAAGGTGTTGAACGGGAGCATCATCACGTCGTGGGCGACGGCCTCGTCGCCGACGGAGATGACCGTCCCCTTGTCCTTGTGGGTCCAGGTTTTCAGCGGCCGGTCGTCAACCGCACGGGCGACGTTCTCGCCGGCGACCTCGGCGGCCTGCCAGGCGGCCTGGGCCGTCGGCGGCGCGGGCTGGTCGTTCTGCTCGACGATGGCGGAGTCGCCGAGGGCGAACACCCGGTCGTCGCTTGTCTCGAAGGTGGCCTCGGCGTTGACGCGGTTGTGCTCCTTCTCTACGTCCGCGCCGTCGAGCGCGTCGCGGCCGGTGATGCCGCCGGTCCAGAGGAAGGTGTCGTACTCCAGGGGCTCGCCCTCGTCGAAGTAGATGGCGTCCTCGCCGGCCTCGACGATGGGGTCGTCGGTGAGGATCTCGATGTCGGCGTCCTGAAGCCGCTTCCGGAGCGCGCCCTGGACCTCGGGGTCGTTGCCCGGGAAGATCTCTTCGAGGGCTTCGACGAGGTAGATGTCGATGGGGGCCTGGTGCTCGTCGCGGAACTCCGCTATCTCGCCGGCGCTCTGGATGCCCGAGAGGCCGGCACCGCCGACGACGACCTGCGCGGGGTCGTTCCGGGTGGCGTCCCGGGCGGCGGCCTTGACTTCCTCGTGGATCTCGAGGGCGTCGTCGAGGCTCTTCAGCGTGAGCGCGTTCTCCGCCATCCCCTCGATGCCGTAGTAGGCGGTCTGGCTGCCGAGCGCGACGAGGACGTAATCGTAGTCGATCTCGTCGCCGTCGGCCAGTTCGACCGTTCGTTCGTCGACGTCCAAGTCCACGACCTCACCCTCGACGAAGCGGGTCGTCGGGGACTTGATCTCGTCGACCGGAATGGTGATCTTCTCCTGAACCGTCGGGTCCCGGATGCAGCGGTGTGACTCGTGGAGGACGAGGTGGTAGTCGTTGTCGGCCACCCACGTCAGCTCCGCCGAGTTGCCGAGTTCGTCTTCGAGCTGCTTGACCGCGCCTGCACCGGCGTACCCCGCGCCGAGAACGACAACCTTGGCTGTCATGGCTCGAACTGGGGAACCCTGCGATACAAAGGCTTTGAAAGCCACACCGCGTGGTTCGTGGTAGCACGATACGCCGTCTCACGATCGGACGGCGGCCTGCCCGACTTGAGTCGAAAACGAAACCGCAGTCAGTGCTCCGGTTCGCCCGCGGGTGCCCGCATCTCCTCGATCCGGAGGATGAGGATGTTGCTGGTGTCGTCCTTGCCGTCCACCTCGCCCTTGATCTGGAGCTTCGAGAGCGGCGTCGGGCCGACGGTGACCGAGTCGCCCTCGTGGAAGTCGCGGACGGACCCCTGCAGGTGGATCTCGGCGCGACAGAGTTCGGGGTGGTGGACGCTGCTCAGGTCGATCTCCTCGACGTTGGCGTCGGTCACGTTCTCGCCCTCGTGCTGGAGCGGGACGGCGGCCGGCTCGTCCATCTGCTGGATCTCCAGCGCCTCGTAGGCGGTCGCGGTCGGCTTGTACCCACCCTTCGGTCCCGGAACGCCCTCGACGAGCTGGAGTGCTTTCAGGCTCTGCATCTGGTTGCGGATCGTCCCCGGATTCCGGTCGACCTCGTCGGCGATGTCCTCGCCCTTGACCGCGTCTTCGGTCTCCCGGTGGAGATTGATAAGCGCGTTGAGAATTGTTTTCTGACTGGGCGTCAGTTCGATCGATGACATGGGAAAACCTTCGTAATAGATTTCCTTAAATCCGACGGTGAAGCTAGGATTTAGCGACGTCGAACCGTCGGTCGCTCGGAGCCGTAAGCCTGTTGATGTCAGGAGGGCGGCGGGATCGGTCTCCCGATCGATCGGCGACTGCGGGAAAAATAGAACAACTGACATACGAACTTTTTCAGCCCCTCCGGGAAGCGATAGCCATTTGTCGGTCGGTCGTGGCGTTGCAGCCATGCACGGGCAACGCGTCCTCGTAACCGGCGGCGCGGGGTTCATCGGCTCGAACCTCGCCAACCACCTTGCGGCGGACAACGACGTGGTCGTCGTCGACGACCTCTATCTCGGCACGCCCGAGAACCTCGACGACGACGTCGAGTTCCACGAGGCCAGCGTGCTGGACGACGACCTGCCGACCGACGTCGACGCCGTGTTTCACTTCGCCGCGCTCTCCTCGCGGGCGATGCTGGAGGACGACCCCCAGCGCGGCGCACGCGTCAACGTCGAGGGGTTCGTCAACGTCGTCGAGCAGGCCCGCGCCGACGGCTGTGACACCGTCGTGTACGCCTCTACGTCCTCCATCTACGACGACGACCTGCCCTCCAGTGAGGACGAGGACGTCGTCGCCGACACCGGCTACGAGGCGTCGATGCTGGGCCGCGAGCGGTACATGGAGTACTACAACGAGTTCTACGACGACCTGACCGTCGCCGGGATGCGCTTCTTCTCGGTGTATCAGGGGTACGGCGGCGCGGAGGAGCACAAAGGCGAGTTCGCCAACACCGTCTCGCAGTTCGCCGACAAGGTGGCCCGGGGCGAACCGCCGGTCCTGTGGGGCGACGGCACGCAGACGCGGGATTTCGTCCACGTCTCCGACGTGGTCAGCGCGCTGGTTCGGGCCGCCGAGGAACGCCTGACCGGCGCGTACAACGTCGGGACGGGGGACCACTACTCGTTCAACGAGGTGGTCGACCTGATCAACGATGCGCTCGGCACGGATGTCGAACCGGAGTACGAGCCGATCCAGCTGAAAAACTACAATCACCAGCAGCGAGCCGACGCCTCGAAGCTCCGCGAGGCGACGGGCTGGGAGCCGACGGTCGACTTCGAGGACGGCGTTCGGCGGGTCTGCGAACCGTACCAGTAAATCACCGGATTTAATCGCCGCGACGGCGGAGCCCCGGGCATGACCGACACCGTCAGAGTCGTCGGCGTCCCCGCCGACTACGGGGCGAACCGACGCGGCGTCGACATGGGACCGTCGGCGATCCGGTACGCCGGACTGGCCGAGGCCATCGAGAGCGCCGGCGTGGACTGCGTGGACGGGGGCGACGTTCCGGCCCCGCGGCCGGAGGAGCGCGATCCCGACCGGGAGACCCCGGCGACCGGCGACGCGAAGTTCCTCCGCGAGATCGAGGGTGTGTGTCGTCGCCTGCGCGACGAGACCGCCGGCGCGATCGCGGACGGTGAGACGCCGCTCGTGCTCGGCGGCGACCACTCCATCGCGATGGGCTCTCTCGGCGGTGCCACCCGTGACGCCTCGCTCGGGGCCGTCTGGTTCGACGCCCACGCTGACCTGAACACGCCTGCGACGACGCCCAGCGGCAACGTCCACGGGATGCCGCTGGCCGCCGCGCTCGGCCGAGGGGAGATCGGCGCGACCGAGTGGGCGAACGCGCCCGGACTCGCAGAGGAGAACGTCGCCCTCGTCGGCCTCCGGAGCCTCGACGACCCCGAGAAGGAGGTTATCCGGGAGAGCGACGTGGCTGCATTCACGATGTCGGACATCGACGAGCGCGGCATCACGCCCGTCGTCGAGGACGCGCTGGACGTGGCCACCGACGGCACCGACGGCATCCACGTCAGCCTCGATCTGGACTGGCTCGACCCCAACGAGGCACCCGGCGTCGGGACGCCCGTCCGGGGCGGCGTCACCTACCGCGAGGCCCACGCCGCGATGGAGGCGGTCGCCCTACGCGACGAGCGCAACGGCGTCCTCCGGTCGATGGAGGCCGTCGAAGTGAACCCCATCCTCGACGAGCAGAACGAGACGGCCCGACTCGCCGTGGAACTCGCCGCCAGCGCCTTCGGACGGCGGGTGCTGTGAGCGCGCGGCCCGACAGGCCTTTAAGTGCTTCTCGCAACAAGGGTTCGTAGTGAGGAGGACCGCGGCGGGGTTCTACGGACGTTCGACTCCCGAGCGACGGTGTTATCGGGTTCAGTGAAAACAGCGAGTGACAACCGACGGAGCGACGGCGCTACTCGCCGTCGGGTTCCGGCAGCACGTCGACGCTGGCGACGGTGTCGCCGTCCGCCAGGTCCATCACGGTGACCCCCATCGTGTTCCGGCTGACGGAGGTGACGTCGTTCGCCCGAGTTCGCATGATCTGGCCCTGTTCGCTCATCGCGACCAGCCCGTCGGCCGGCCCGACAGATTTGACCGAGACGACGCGGCCGTTCCGGTCGCCGGTCTTGATGTCGATCAGACCCTTGCCGTAGCGTGACTGGGTGCTGTACTCCGCAAGCTGGGTTCGCTTGCCGAACCCGTTTTCGGTGACGGTGAGCAGCGCGCGGTCGTCGCCCTCGTCGGTCGCCACGAGGCCGGCCACTTCGTCGTCGCCCTCCAGTTTGATCGCGCCGACGCCGCGGGCGTTGCGGCCCATCTCGCGGACCTCGCTCTCGTCGAACCGGATCGTCATCCCGTCGCGCGTGGCGACGACGAGGTCGCGCTCGCCGTCGGTGACCGCCACGTCGACCAGTTCGTCCCCGTCCTCCAGGTCTGCGGCGATGATCCCCGTCGAGAGGACGTTCTCGAACTCGGTCGCGGCGGTGCGCTTGATGTAGCCGTCGCGGGTGACCGTCGTCACGCACTCGTCGTCGGTGAACTCGTCGGTGGCGACGACGGCGGTGATCTCCTCGCCGTCGTCGAAGTCGATGAGGTTGACCGCGGACTTGCCGCGCGCGGTGCGGCTCATCTCCGGGATCTCGTAGGTCTTCAGGCGGTACACCTGCCCGTGGTTGGTGAAACACAGCAGGTAGTCGTGGGTGTTGGCCCGGAACACCTTCGAGACGCGGTCGCCCTCCTTCACGTCGACGCCGATGATCCCCTTGCCGCCGCGGTTCTGCGCCTCGAACCGGTCGAGGGGCATCCGCTTGACGTAGTCGTCCTCGGTGACGACGACGACCACGTCCTCCTCGGGGATGAGGTCCTCGTGGGTGACGGTGCCCTCGTCCTCGACGATGCTCGTCTTGCGCTCGTCGCCGTACTCCTCTTTGATCTCGCGCAGTTCGTCCTTGATGACCGCGAGGAGTTCGTCCTCGTCGCCGAGGATGGTCTCCAGGCGCTCGATGCGCTCCTGGACCGCCTCGTACTCCTCCTCTATCTCCGCGGCCTCCATCGAGGTGAGGCTGCCCAGCTGCATCCGGACGATATGGTCGGCCTGGTCCTGCGAGAAGTCGTACGCCTCGATCAGCGCGTCCTTGGCGGCGTCGCGGTCGGCGGCGTCGCGGATCAGTTCGACCACGTCCTCGGCGTTTTCGAGCGCGGTGAGGCGGCCTTCGAGGATGTGCGCGCGGTCCTCCGCCTCCGCGAGGTCGTACTCGCTGCGGCGGCGGACGACCTCCTTGCGGTGGGCGACGTACTCCTCAAGGGTCTCCTTCAGCGTCAGCACCTTCGGCTGGCCGTCGACCAGCGCGAGGTTGATGACGCCGAACGTCGTTTCGAGGTGGTTCTCCAGCAGCTGGTTCTTGACGACCTCGGCGTTCGCGCCGCGCTTGAGTTCGACGACGACGCGGACGCCGTCCCGGTCGGACTCGTCGCGCAGGTCGCGGACGCCCTCGATCTTCCCCTCGTTGACGTCCTCGGCGATGCGCTCGACCATCCGCGCCTTGTTCGCCTGGTAGGGGACCTCCGTGATGACGATCCGCTCGTCGTCCTCGACCTCGAACTCGGCGCGGACGCGGATCCGTCCCCGGCCGGTCGAGTACGCGGAGTAGATGGCGTCGCGGCCGACGATGTTCGCGCCGGTCGGGAAGTCCGGCCCCTTGACGTGCTCCATCAGGTCGTCCACGTCGCAGTCGGGGTCGTCGATGAGGTGGATCGTCGCGTCGATCACCTCGCGCAGATTGTGCGGCGGGATGTTCGTCGACATCCCCACTGCGATGCCCGAAGAGCCGTTGACCAGCAGGTTCGGGAACGCCGAGGGGAGGACCTCCGGCTCCTGCAGGCGGTCGTCGTAGTTGGACTGGAAGTCGACGGTGTCCTTCTCGATGTCTTCGAGCAGTTCCTCGGAGATGGGGCTCATCCGGGCCTCCGTGTACCGCATGGCGGCCGCGGGGTCGCCGTCCATCGAGCCGAAGTTCCCCTGGCCGTCGACCAGCGGGTAGCGCATCGAGAAGTCCTGGGCCATCCGTGTCAGCGTGTCGTAGATGGGCCCGTCGCCGTGCGGGTGGTAGTCACCCATCGTCTCGCCCACTACGGACGAGGACTTGCGGTGCGAGGAGCCGCTGGAGACGCCCATCTCGTGCATCGCGTAGAGGATGCGGCGGTGGACGGGCTTGAGACCGTCGCGCACGTCCGGCAGCGCGCGGCCGGCGATGACGCTCATCGCGTAGTCGATGTAGCTCTGCTCCATCTCGTCCTCGATGCGGACGCGGTCGACGCGCGCGGCGTCGGCGTCCACGTCGGTCGGATCGGGTGCGTCGGAACTCATGTGTTCACCTCGTTAGCCGTCGTATTAGATCCGCGAGCGCCGGTCGGCGCGAGCGGCTTTTTTGGCCTCTCGGCGAGCGACGCGAGCCGAGGCTCGGGAGAGCGAAGCTCTTCCGGTGGAGCTTTTTGGCGTGAGCGGTGCCCGCAGCCCGCCTGTGGCGGGCGAGGACACCCGAGCGCGAAAAAGGTCGTCATATGTCCACCCACTCGGCTTCCGGCGAGTGTTCCTTGATGAACTGCTTTCGCGGCTCGACGGCGTCGCCCATCAGCACGGAGAACATCTTGTCCGCGGCGGCGGCGTCCTCGATGGTGATCTGCTTCAGGACCCGGTTCTCCGGGTTCATCGTCGTGTCCCAGAGCTGCTGGGGGTTCATCTCGCCCAGCCCCTTGAACCGCTGGACCTGGGTCGGGTTGCCGTCGCACTCCTCCTCGATGATCCGGTCGCGTTCGGCCTCGGTCATCGCGTCGTACGTGTTCCCGCGGTAGCGGACGCGATAGAGGGGCGGCTGGGCGGCGTACACGTAGCCCGCCTCCAGCAGCGGCTTCATGTGCCGGTAGAACAGCGTCAGCAGGAGCGTCCGGATGTGCGCCCCGTCGACGTCCGCGTCGGTCATCATGATGATCTTCTCGTAGCGGGCGTCCTCGATGTCGAACTCGTCGCCGATCCCCGTCCCGACGGCGGTGATCATGTTCCGTATCTCGTCGTTTTCGAGGATCCGGTCGAGCCGGTGTTTCTCGACGTTCAGGATCTTCCCGCCGAGCGGGAGGATCGCCTGAATCTCCGGGTCGCGGCCCTGCTTCGCGCTGCCGCCCGCGGAGTCGCCCTCGACGATGAACAGTTCGGAGTCGCTCGGCTCCTTGGTCTGGCAGTCGGCCAGCTTCCCGGGCAAGGCGGTGGATTCGAGCGCGCTCTTCCGGCGGGTCAGCTCCTCGGCCTTCTGTGCGGCCTTGCGGGCCTTCGCGGCCTCGACGGCCTTGGAGACGACGGCCTCGGCGGTGTCGGGGTGTTCCTCGAAGTACGTCCCGAGGCCGTCGTGCATCGCGCTCTCGACGATGCCCCGGACCTCGCTGTTGCCGAGCTTCGTCTTCGTCTGGCCCTCGAACTGTGGGTCGGGGTGTTTGATCGAGATCACGGCCGTCAGCCCCTCGCGGATGTCCTCGCCCTTGAGATTCTCGTCTAAGTCGCCGAGCAGGCCGTTGTCGCTCGCGTAGTCGTTGACGATCCGCGTGAGTGCGGTTTTGAACCCGGTGAGATGGGTGCCGCCCTCGCGGGTGTTGATGTTGTTGGCGAAGGCGTGCAGCGAGCCCTGCAGTTCGTCGGTCGCCTGCATCGCCATCTCGACCTGGATCCCCTCCTCCTCGTCGTCGAAGTAGATCACGTCCTCGTGGAGCGGGGAGCGGGTCTCGTTCAGGTAGTGGACGAACTCCCGGATCCCGCCCTCGTAACGGAACGTCTCGCCGCTCCCGTCGCGCTCGTCCTGCAGCGTGATCGCGACGCCGGAGTTGAGGAAGGCGAGTTCGCGCAGGCGACTTTCAAGCGTGGAGTAGGTGAAGTCGGTGTGCTCGAAGATGTCGTCGTCCGGCCAGAACCGGATCGTGGTGCCCGTGTCCTCGTCGGGCTCCATGTCCCGGACGCGCTCCAGTTCGTACTCGGGTTCGCCGTGGTCGAAGCGCTGTTTCCACACCGCGCCGTCGCGCTTGACCTCGACTTCGAGCCACTTCGAGAGGGCGTTGACGACGCTGACGCCGACGCCGTGGAGACCGCCCGACACCTGATAGGACTTGTTGTCGAACTTCCCGCCCGCGTGGAGGACCGTCATGATCACTTCGAGGGCGGGCCTGTCGTGTTCCTCGTGGGTGTCGACGGGGATGCCGCGGCCGTCGTCGTGGATGCTGACCGAGTCGTCCTCGTGGATCGTGACGGTGATCTCGTCGCAGTGTCCGGCCAGCGCCTCGTCTATCGAGTTGTCGACCACTTCGTAGACGAGATGATGCAACCCGCGAGAATCCGTAGAACCGATGTACATCGCCGGGCGCTTCTGGACGGCCTGAAGGCCCTCCAGTACCTGTATCTGCCCAGCGCCGTACTCTGTCTCCTCGCTCATAAAATCTGTTTGCGGCTAAGCCTCCGGGGGTAATAAAGGTCACGTACGCGCTCGCGCGTGCGTGATTTCGCCGGCATGACACGACACCGTTGGCCGGCCGGACTCGTCCGAACACCGCCGCCCGCCTTCACTTTCACCGCGGTAGCACACAGGTTTTAACCCCGCCCCGACTAAGTGGGGGCACAGAATGACCTCGTTCCAGTCGACGCTCGGCGAGGACGAGGGGATCGCCGAGGAGTTGGCCGAGAGCCAACGGCAGATCTCCATCGCCGAGTTCTTCGAGAAGAACAAGCACATGCTCGGGTTCGACAGCGGTGCCCGAGGGCTGGTAACCGCCGTGAAGGAAGCGGTCGACAACGCCTTGGACGCCGCTGAGGAGGCGGGCGTCCTTCCCGACATCTACGTGGAGATAGAGGAGGTCGGCGACTACTACAAGCTGGTCGTCGAGGACAACGGGCCGGGGATCACGAAGGAACAGCTCCCCAAAGTGTTCGGGAAACTGCTGTACGGCTCCCGGTTCCACAAGCGAGAGCAGTCCCGCGGGCAGCAGGGTATCGGGATCTCCGCGGCCGTCCTCTACTCCCAGCTCACCAGCGGCAAACCCGCGAAGATCACGAGCCGGACGCAGGGCGCGACGGAGGCCGAGTACTTCGAACTGATCATCGACACCGACGAGAACGAACCGGAGATAAGCGTCGCGGAGACCACCTCCTGGGACCGCCCGCACGGCACCCGCATCGAACTGGAGATGGAGGCGAACATGCGCGCCCGCCAGCAGCTCCACGACTACATCAAGCACACGGCGGTCGTCAACCCCCACGCCCGCCTCGAACTCCGCGAACCGCAGGAGCAGTTCAAGTTCGAGCGCGCGACCGACCAGCTCCCCGACGAGACCGAGGAGATCCGCCCGCACCCCCACGGCGTCGAACTCGGCACCGTCCTGAAGATGCTGGAGGCGACCAGTTCACACTCCGTCTCGGGGTTCCTGCAGGAGGAGTTCACCCGCGTCGGGAAGAAGACGGCCGACGGCGTCCTCGACAACCTCCGCGACCGCCACTTCGGGCGCGAGATGGCGTGGGAGCCGCCCCGCGACCACGAGGACGAGGACATCGCCGCCGCGGTCGCCGACGCTACCGCGAACAAGGGCGCGGACGCGACCGATGCGTTCGCCGAGGCCGTCGAGGATCGCATCGACGACCACGACAGCGTCGCCCACCACCAGGTCGTCGACGCCGTGCGCGAGGCCGCCGAGGAAGTCGGCGACGGCTTCGGTGCGACGTTCGGCGCGACGGTGCAGGACAACGCCGCCGCGGCCGCGTGGGACGCGATCCTCGGCGTCGACGAGGACGCGGACGTACCGGAGGGCCGCCGCAAGGCCGACCTCTACGGGCTGATCGACGACGCGACGAGCACCCGGAAGGACGACGCCACGGTCGAGGCGCTCGCCTCGCGACTGGCCAACCGGTTCCGGAACCACGAGGACGACCGGGACCGGCTGACACACGACGAACTGGTCGAGTACGTCGACTGGGCGGCCGACCGCACCGCCGACCGCGAGGACGCGTCGATCGGCGACACCGCCCGCGAGAACGTCGTCGAGGCGGTCTGGTCGCGGATGGCCACCGTCCCCGACGACGTGCCGAAGGTCCGGGAACTCGCCGACGACCGCGACGCCGCCAGCGACCTGCTGGAGGCGATGCGCGAGACGGACATCATCGCGCCGCCGACGAACTGCCTCGCGCCGATCACCGACGAACTCGTCGAGGCGGGGCTGAAAAAGGAGTTCGACGCCGACTTCTACGCCGCCTCGACCCGGGACGCCGACGTGACCGGCGGCGACCCGTTCATCGTCGAGGCCGGCATCGCCTACGGCGGCGAACTGCCCGAGGACGGCAAGGCCCAGGTGATGCGCTTCGCCAACCGCGTGCCGCTTGTGTACCAGCGCGGCGCGTGCGCCACGACGGACGTGGTGAAAGACATCGGCTGGCGGAACTACAACCTCGACCAGCCGGGCGGCTCCGGCATCCCGAACGGGCCCGCGGTGATCATGGTCCACGTCGCCTCGACGAACGTCCCCTTCACCAGCGAGTCGAAGGACGCCATCGCCAACATCCCGGAGATCGAGGACGAGATCGAACTCGCGATCCGCGAGGCGGCCCGCGACCTGAAGAGCTACCTGAAGAAGCGCCGCTCGATGGAGAAGCGCCGAAAGAAACAGGACGTGCTCGCGACCATCCTGCCGGAGATGGCCGAGAAGGTCGCCGCCGTCACCGACAACGAGGAGCCGGACATCGACGACGCGATGGCCCGGATCATGAACAACGTGCGCGTCGGCCGGGAGGTGAAGGCGAACGGCGACGGCCGCGAGGTACGGGTGACCGTCGAGAACCACTCCGGCACGAACGAGTCGCTGGAGCTGACCGACATCGTCACCGCCGAACCCGCCTCGCTGCCCGACGACGCCACCGTCGTCGAGATGGACGGCGAGTGGTTCGTCAAGTGGTCCGTCGACGTGGCAAGCGGCGAGGACGCCACGCTCGCCTACGAGACGGCCGACGAGGCAACGTTCGACCTCGACGTCGAGGGGGTCGAGACCGAGAAGCTGACCATCAACGATGAGCACTGACACCGACGCCGACGCACGGGAGGAGTTGATCGAACTCGCCGCCGAGTTCTACGACCAGTTCGAGGAGGGCGACGTGCCGGAGATGACGCTGCCCACCCGGACCAAGAGCAACATCGAGTACGACGAGGAGAAGAACGTCTGGGTGTACGGCGACCGGCAGAGCACCCGGTCGGCCAACAGCGTCCGCGGGGCGCGCAAGCTGCTGAAGGCGATCTACACCATCGACTTCCTCGCCGACCAGCTGGACGAGGACCGCTCGTCGACCCTGCGTGAGCTGTACTACCTCTCCGAGTCGTGGGAGACCGAGGAGGCGCAGTTCAACAGTCAGGACGAGTCGAACCAGCTCATCGAGGACCTGGAGATCGTCTCGGAGGTCAAACGCGAGGACTTCCACATGCGCCCGGAGGAGTCCGGCGCGAAGGTGATGGGGCCGCTGCTCCTGCGGGAGCAGACGAACCGCGGCGACCGGGAGATCCACTGTCAGAAGGACGTGGGCCAGGGCGGCTACCAGATCCCGAACAACCCGGACACCATCGAGTTCCTCGACAACGACGCGGCGTTCGTCCTCGCCGTGGAGACCGGCGGCATGCGCGACCGGCTGGTCGAGAACGGCTTCGACGACGAGCACGACGCCCTCGTCGTCCACCTCGGCGGCCAGCCCGCCCGGGCGACCCGGCGGCTCATCAAGCGACTGCACGACGAACTGGAGCTGCCGGTCACGGTGTTCACTGACGGCGACCCGTGGTCGTACCGCATCTTCGGGTCGGTCTCCTACGGGTCGATCAAGAGCGCGCACCTCTCGGAGTACCTCGCCACGCCGGAGGCCCAGTTCATCGGCATCCAGCCCGCCGACATCGTGGAGTACGACCTTCCGACGGACCCGCTCAGCGACTCCGACATGAACGCCCTGGAGTCGGAACTGGAGGACCCGCGCTTCCAGACCGACTACTGGAAGGAGCAGATCGAGCTCCAGCTCGAGATCGACAAGAAGGCGGAGCAGCAGGCGCTCGCGTCGCGCGGGCTGGACTTCGTCACCGAAACCTACCTCCCCGAACGGCTCGGTGAGATGGGCGTGCTCTAGCGACGGCTAGCTGCTCCGACCTATCAGCCGGCGGTCCACGGCGCATAAACTGCTTCCTGCCGTACGATACGGTATGGCACACTCTCCGGAGAAACCCGAGCGGTACGTCTGCACGAACTGTCTGGTCGTCAGCGTCGGCGTCGTCGAGCACACGGACGGCGGCCACCAGTACGACCCGCCCACAAGGTGTAGCGCGTGCGGCGAGACCGACTTCGTCGAGGAGTCGCAGTACCCCCACCAGCACGGCTGAAGGTGATCGCGCGGTCCCCCCGTCCTCACTGCTCGTCGGCCAGCCGTTCGACGCGCTCCAGCGTGTCGGCGTCGTCGGGGTCCACGTCGTCACGCACCGCGAGGAACCGGGGGAACCGGAGCGCGTACCCCGAGGAGTACGTCGGCGATTTCTGGATCTCCTCGTAGCCGACCTCGAAGACGACCGCGGGGTCGATCTCCACTTCCTGCCCGTCCTCCGCAAGGATGTGGGGTTCGAGCAGGTCGGTCAGATCCGCGAGTTCCTCGTCGGTGATCCCGGTCGCGACCTTGCCGAGCGTCTCGTAGCCGTCGCCCGACTCCTGCCCGGACGCGTCCCCGGCCCGCGCCGAGAGCAGGAAGGTCCCAAGGTGATTCGCGCGGCGGCCCTCGCCCCACTCCGCGCCGGTGACGACAAGATCCAGCGTCTCAACGTCGGGTTTGCGCTTCCGCCAGTGCTTCCCCCGGCGGCCCGGGGAGTACGGCGAGTCGGGGTTCTTGAGCATGATCCCCTCGTGGCCGGCGTCAAGCGAGTCGGCCTCGATGGCGGCTATCTCGTCCGGGTCGTCGCTGATCCACAGCGTCGACAGCCCCTCGCCGTCCGGCAGGACCGCCTCCAGCCGCTCGTGGCGCTCGGAGAGCGGCGCGTCGAGCAGGTCGTCGCCGGCGTGGTGGAGGCAGTCGAAGAACACGGGCCGGACCGCCACTTCCTCGCGGGCGGCGGCAACGTCGTGTTTCCGGCGGAAGCGCCGCAGGACCTCCTGAAACGGAAGTGGATCGCCGTCGTCGTCGACCGCGACCACCTCGCCGTCGAGGATGACGGGGTCGTCGATGCGCTCCGCGGCGAACTCGACCACCTCCGGGAGCGCGTCGGTCACGTCCTCCATGTTCCGGGAGAAGACGCGGGTGTCGCCGGCCGGGTCGTGGTGGAGGGCGACCCGCGCGCCGTCGTACTTCCACTCGACGGCGGCGGCGTCCCAGTCGTCCAGCGCGCCGCTCACGGTGCCGGTCTGGGCGAGCATCGACTGGACCGGGCGGCCGACCTCCAGGCGCATCGCGTCCAGCCCCTCGACCCCCTCGTCGCGGGCGACGGCGGCCACTTCGCCGTAGTCGTTCGACACCTGAAGCGCGCGTTCGACGGCGTCGACGGGCACGTCGAAGGCCTCGGCGGTCGCGTCCCGGACGGCCCCCTCGCCGACGCCGATCCGCATCTCCGAGAGAACGATCCGCGCGAGGTAGCGCGCTTCGTCCGGGGAACAGCGGTTGAACAGGCCGAAGAGGAGGTCGATCTTCGCGTCCTGGCTCCCCTCCCCCTCGGTCGCGGCCAGCGTCGCCAGTTCGTCGGCCACCTCGCCGACCGTCAGGCCGTCGTCGCCCGCCCCGCCGGCGAACGCGCCGAGACCGCGCTGGCCCCCGAACTCGTAGCTGGCGGCCACCTCGCCGATCTCGCCGCGGTCGGCGAGGCGGTCCTCCACGTCGTCGGCGGAGACGTTCTGCCCCGCCGCCCGGGCGATCGCCTCGTAGCAGTAGTTCGGCCCGATGTCGAGCGTCGTCGAGTCCCACGCGGGGAAGACGCGACCCTGCACGAACCGGGCGACGGTCGGCAGGTCGTCGTCCGCGGCGCGGAGCAGGTCGGTGAGGCGGTCGACTATCTCCAGGTCGGCCGTCTCGGCCTCGATCGCCGCCGCGCGGTCGGCGAACTCCTCGAACTCCATCACCGCCCGGTAGCGCGGGCGGGGAATTAAACGGTCCGGATGGCGACGAGGCCGATCGGGACGAGCCACGGGTTTGAAGACGGTCGCACGCTCACGGGGGCGTATGACCGACGACCTCGCCGGGGCAGTCGACGACGTGCTCGACATCGACGCGGCGGAGTTCCAGGACCGCGTGGAGTCCGAGGCCGAGGTGATCGTCGACGAGCTGCGGGACGGGACCTTCGACAACCCGCAGGCGATCCTCGGGCTGGAGTACGAGTTCTACGCGGTCTCGGAGCCGCGGCCGGACGCCAGGAAGGCCGGCGGTGCCGAGGACGCCGGTGACATGCCCACGCTGAAGCGGGTACCGCGACGCCTGCTGGAGCTCATCGGCTTCGAGAAGGAACTGGGGCTGCACAACGCCGAGATGACCGTCAGCCCCCAGCCGATGAACGCTCACGGGCTGGCGGCACAGGAGGCGGAGGTGAAAGCCCGGCTGTCGACGGCGCTCGACACCACCAAGGCGGAGGGGATGCGGCTGGTCAGCGACGGCATGTGGACCATCCCGCCGGAGGGCGAGACGGCGTCGTCGTACCTCACCGACAGCGTCGAGGACCGGGGCGTCCGGATCGCCTCGAACATGAGCGACTCGGTGCGGTACCACGCGATGGCGAACACGGAGCGCGCGACCGCGGCCGGGATGCACGTCAACGCGCCACACGTCACGCTGGACGCCGACACCGTGATGCCCGAGAGCCTCATCACGTCGATCCAGCCCCACTACCAGGTGCCGCAGGCGGTCGACCTGCCGGACTACTTCCGGTACGCGCTCCGGGTCGCCGGGCCGCTGCTCGCGCTCGGCGTCAACTCCCCCTTCTTCCCGCCGGACCTGTACGACGACGACGCCGACCCCGAGACGATCCTCTCGGACGCGTGGATGGAAAACCGGATCAGCGTGTTCGAGACGGTGCTGAACGCCGAGCACGACACCGCCGGCAAGGTGCGGTTCCCGCGGGACATCGACAGCGTCGAGGACGCCGTCCGCCGGATCGCCGAGGACGACACGCTCGTCCCGATGCCCGTCGAGGAGGGCGACCGCTTCGACGACAGGTTCGCCCACTTCCGGCTGAAACACGGCACGTTCTGGCGGTGGGTCAGGCCGGTGTTCGGCGGCCCGGACCGCTCGTCGGCCAACGCCCGGATCGAGTTCCGCCCCGTCCCCGCCCAGCCGACCGTCCGTGACTCCGTCGCCGTGCTCGCCGCCTTCGCGGGGCTGATGGAGAGCCTGCCGCGGCTGGAACATCCCGTCGCGGAACTGGACTGGGAGACGGCCCGTGATAACTTCTACGCCGCCATGCGCGACGGGCTGGACGCCGACCTGCGCTGGATCCCGAACGACGGCCAGGAGACGAGCGACTTCGAGGCCGTCTACGCCGACCTGTTCGACCACGCCGAGGCGGGACTGCAGGCACGGGGGCTCTCCGACGAGGAGGCGGCGAAGTACCTCTGGCCCCTGCGCCAGCGGGCGCGCCACCGGCTGACGCCGGCCGGCTGGAAACACGAGCAAGTTCGGCAACGGCTGTACGACGGGGCCACGTTCGAGGAGGCGGTCCACGGCATGCAACGGGAGTACGTCGACCGCCAGCGCGACACCCTGATCGAGGGGAGCTTCGCGGACTGGGTCGACGACAGCCGGCTAGCCGGAAGCGATTAGGGAGGGGGCTGAGATACCCGAACCATGGTGACGTTTCTCTCCGGCGGGACCGGGACGCCGAAGCTCCTGGACGGCGCGGCGGCCGCGTTCTCGCCCGCTGACACCACGGTCGTCGCCAACACCGGCGACGACGTGGAACTCGGGGGACTGCTGGTCTGTCCGGACCTGGACACCCTGATATTCCAGGGTGCGGGGCTGCTCGACCGGGACACCTGGTGGGGGATCGACGGCGACACCGAGCGAACGCACGACGGCCTCGGCGACATCGCCGCGGCGCTGGACCTGAACACCGGGCCGCAGTACCTCCCGGACAGCCGACAGACGGCGGGGCGGCCGCTCGCCGCGTGGCGGCGCTTCTCCGGCGTCGGCGAGTTCATGACGATCGGCGACCGCGACCGGGCGATCCACATCACGCGAACGAGCCTCATCGACGAGGGACACACCCTCTCGGAGGTGACGGACCGCTTCGTCGACGGGTTCGACCTCGCCGTCGACCTGCTCCCGATGAGCGACGACCCCGTGGCGAGCCTGATCCACACGCCCAATGGGAAACAGCATTTCCAGGAGTTCTGGGTCGCCAACCGCGGCGAGCCGACGGTCGAGCAGGTGGAGTTCCGCGGGGCGTCCGAGGCCGAGCCGGCCCCGGGCGTGTTAGAGGCCCTTGAGGACGACGTGGTGATCGGCCCGTCGAACCCCGTCACGAGCATCGGCCCGATGCTTTCGATCGACGGCATCGGCGAGGCGCTTCAGGAGACCACCGTCGTCGCGGTCTCGCCGTTCGTCGAGGACGAGGTGTTCTCCGGCCCGGCCGGGAAACTCATGGAAGCGGTCGGCGGCGAGGCGTCGACGGCGGGGCTGAAGACGGCCTACCCCTTCGCCGACGCGTTCGTGCTGGACGAGGACGACGACACCGAGTTCTCGGAGCCGGTCGTCCGGACCGACACGGAGATAACCGGCCCCGACGACGCCGCCCGCGTCGCGGAAGCCGCGGCGAAGGTGCTGGAGGTGGCGACGTAGTGTTCCGCCCCCGGGTCGCGCTCGCCAGCCTCAGCGGCGAGGCCGACGCCGACTGGGCGCTGGCGGCCCGGGCGTACGCGGGCGCGGCCTTTCTCGGCGGGATCGCGATAGACGAGGCGTCCCGCGAGGCCGCCCGCGAGATGGTCGCCGACCGGGACCGGACCGAGTTCCTGCCGGCCGACCCATTCGTGTTCGTCGACGACCAGCTTGCCGCACTCGACGGCGAACCGATACGTGCCGGGATCAACGTTCGGAGCGCGACGGTCGACCCGGTCCGGGACGCCGCGCGGATCTGTGCCGACCACGGCGCGGTCCTCGAAGTCAACGCCCACTGCCGGCAGGCGGAGCTCTGCGCCGCGGGCTGCGGGCAAACGCTCCTGCGCGATACGGAGCGCCTCTGCGAGTACGTCCGCGCCGCCGCCGGGACGGGCGCGCCGGTGAGCGTGAAGGTCCGCACGGAGGTGCCCGGCGTCGACCTGCCGGCGACCGCCCGGCGGGTCGCCGAGGCGGGGGCCGACGCCGTCCACGTCGACGCGATGGACTCCGAGGCGGTCGTCGCGGACGTGGTCGACCGGGCGGACGCGTTCGTGATCGCCAACAACGGCGTCCGGGGGCGCGAGAGCGTCGCGGAGTACTTCGAGTACGGCGCGGACGCGGTGAGCGTGGGCCGGCCGAGCGACGACCCCGACGTGCTCGCGCGGGTCCGTCGGGCGGTCGACGAGCTCGCCGTCGACGCCCACGCATAAGTGGCACCGCGCGAAAGGATCCCCCCATGAAAACGCCGGCGCAGAACGCGGAACTCGCGCTCCTGCTCGAAGTCGCCGGGACCCCCAAGCCGGGGAACGTCGACCGAGAGCGGGAGTACCCTGACCTCCGGTTCGAACACTTCCTCGCGGGCGCGGTCGGCGCGCGCGACGGTCTCGACATGGCGGCCGACGGCGCGCCGGTCGGCGAGGCGTTCGAGCGCGCCGTCGAGGGGATGAGCGACCAGCGCGGCGGCAACACGCAGTTCGGCGCGTTGCTCCTGCTCGTTCCGCTCGTTCAGGCGGCCGACGACCTCACGCCCGAGGGAGCGACCGCGGTCACGGAGAACACGACGGTCGACGACGCCGCCGGCTTCTACCGCGCGTTCGACCACGTCGACGTGGACGCGGGTAAGCTACCCGCGGACGCCGAGGCGCTGGACGTGCGTCGGGGGAGCGACGCGGTCCCCGATGTCCGCGAGCGGGGCCTGACGCTGTACGACGTGATGGCCGAGAGCGCCGACCGCGACGGCGTCGCCCGGGAGTGGGTCGGCGGCTTCGAGCGCACGTTCCGTGCCGCGGACCGCATCGCCGCGGGTGACGGCCCGGTCCCCGCCCGGGCGGCCGACACGTTCCTCTGGCTGCTGTCGCGGCAGCCCGACACGTTCGTCGCCAAGCAACACGGGACCGAGGCGGCCCGGAGCGTCATGGTCCGGGCACAGGAGGCCCGGGAGGGCGGTCCGGACCTCGTCGCCGCCTTCGCCGACTCGCTGGTCGAGTCGAACGTGAATCCCGGAACGACGGCCGACATCGTGGCGGCGGCGCTGTTCGTCGCGCTCGAACGGGACGGTGTCGACGTGTGAGCGGTGCGGACTGGCCGGTCGACCTCGACGGCGTCACCGAATCCGTCGTCACGACCCTCGGGCCGAACGACCTGTGGAACGCGGCGGCGCTCGGCCTGCACGCGGGCGACCCCGTCACGGCGACGACGTGGGGCAACACCCGGACCCGCCGGAACTTCGACCGACAGGGCGGCGGCTACGTCCAGTTCACGCGGGATCCTCTGTTGTTCGTCGAGGCTGCGCTCTCGATCCACGAGACCGCGGAGCCGGTGCTCGATGCGGCCGATGCCTGGATCGAGGTCGACGCTGACCGGGTCGACGCCGGCGAGGACGGCGGGACGCGCTGGGAGCGCTGGGAACTGCGTCCCGTCGATTCCGGCGTCGAGCGCGAGGTGGTGCCGACGACGAACCGCGGCTACTACGCCGTCGTCGAGGCGACGGTCGCGGCCTCCCGGCTCGACGTGGCGGCCTACGACACCGGCACACTGCTCGACCGGCTCTCGTACTTCGAAGGAATCGTCGAAACCTGCGGCGGCGAGCGCGAACTGGCGGCGTTTGAGCGCCTGACGGAGCTCACCGGGTGGAAATCGCAGAACGAATCATTTTAGGGCCGGACCGGGCAAGAACGGTGTATGCCGATCAAACCCGACTACGTCAAGAAGACCGGGAACGTGCTCCTGGAGCGATACCCGGAGGCGTTCAGCGCGGACTTCGAGCAGAACAAGGAGAGCGTCACGGCACTCACGAACATCGAGGCCAAGGGCGTCCGGAACCGCATCGCCGGCTACGTCACGCGCAAGCAGGGCGCGTCCGCGGAAGCGTAACGAACCCGAGTTCTCGCCGCGTTCACGTTCCGGGGAGCTGCGGCTCCGTCCCGGCTTCTCTCTCCGATCTGACCGGATCGCCTGCAAAAGGTGGTCCCATCCAAACCGTTTTGCGTCGCCGTTGCCGAAGGTAGGGCAATGTCCGTACGAGTAGGCGTGCTTGGCGCGACCGGTGCGGTCGGCCAGCGACTCATCCAGCTGCTCGACCCGCATCCCGACTTCGAGATCGCAGCGCTCACCGCAAGCGAGGACTCCGCGGGACGACAGTACCGCGAGGCGGCGAAGTGGCGCGTCGACAGCCCCATCCCCGAAGGGGTTGCCGACAGCACCGTCCACGCGACCGACCCCGACGAAGTCCCCGACGATGTGGATCTGCTCTTCTCCTCGCTCCCCTCCAGCGTCGGCGAGGCCGTCGAACCCGACTTCGCCGAGGCCGGCTACGTCGTCTCGTCGAACTCCTCGAACGCGCGGCTGGCCGACGACGTGCCGCTCGTCATCCCGGAGGTCAACCACGACCACCTCGACCTCATCGAGGTCCAGCGCGACGAGCGCGGCTGGGACGGCGCGCTCATCAAGAACCCCAACTGCTCGACGATCACGATGGTGCCGACGCTCGCGGTCCTCGACCAGTTCGGGCTGGAGCGCGTGCAGGTGTCGACCCTGCAGGCCGTCTCCGGCGCGGGCTACGACGGCGTCAGCTCCATGGAGATCATCGACAACGTCCTCCCGCACATCGGCGGCGAGGAGGAGAAGATGGAGACCGAATCGCGCAAGCTGCTCGGCGAGTTCGACGGCGCGGCGCTGTCGTGGCACGACGCCGACGTGTCCGCGTCCTGCAACCGGGTTCCGACGCTCGACGGCCACCTCGAAAACGTCTGGGCCGAGACCAGCGAGGACGTGACGCCCGACGCCGCCGAGGATGCGTTCCGCGACGCGCCCGGTCTCGACCTGCACTCCTCGCCCGACAGCCTCATCCGCGTGTTCGAGGACCCGAACCGCCCCCAGCCGCGCCTCGACCGCAACATCGAGGGCGGCCAGGGGATCGCGGTCGGCCCCGTCCAGTCGACGACCGACGGCCTCCAGTACGACTGTCTCGCCCACAACACCATCCGCGGCGCGGCCGGCGCGAGCGTGCTGAACGGGGAACTGCTGCTCGATCAGGGCTACTTATAAGCGTCAGTTCACCCGGTTCGCCAGTTCCTCGCCGGCGGCGAACCGCTCGGCGTTGCCGGCGACGATGTCGGCCAGGCGCTCGTAATACTCGGGCGTGTGGCCGGCGTTGTGCGGCGTGATCTGCACGTTTCCGAGGTTCCAGAGCGGGTGGTCCTCCGGCAGCGGCTCGGGGTCGGTTACGTCCAGCGCCGCGCCGCGGATCCAGTTGCTCCGGAGCGCGTCGACCAGCGCGTCCGTGTCGACGACCGGGCCGCGCGCGACGTTGACGAGGACTGCCTCGGGCGGCATCGTGACGAACTCCTCAGCTCCGATCAGCCCCTCGGTTTCGTCGGTGAGCGGGCAGGCGAGCACGAGGTACTCGGTCTCGGCGACGACTTCGCCGACCTCGTCGAAGCTGACGACCTCGTCGGTCGGGCCGCCTTTTTCCGGGGAGTACCGGACGCCGACCGTGTCGACGCCGAACGGTTCGAGGCGGTCGACGACCGCGCGACCGATCGCGCCGAGGCCGACCACGCCGACGGTGCTGCCCTGCAGTTCGTGCGCCCGGTAATGTCGCCACTCGCGGCGCTCCTGCCGGCGGCGGCCCTCGTGGAACCGCCGGGCGAACGAGAGGATCGCACCGAGGACGTGCTCGCCGATGTTCGGGCCGTGAACGCCCGAGGCGTTCGTGACGGCCACGCCGCGCTCGTTCAGGGCGTCCATCGGGAGGTGGCCCGTGCCGGCGTAGGCGCAGGCGAACACCTCCATCTCGGTCGCGCGGTCGAGCAGGGCCTCGTCCAGTTCCATCCCCGTGACGTAGCGCGCGTCGGCGATCAGGTCGCGCTCCGCGTCGGGGGTGCGGGCCAGCGTCACGCTCCCCCCGGGGAGCCGTTCCCGGATCGCGTCGGCGTACTGCTCGACGGGCGCGCCGTGTGTTCCCTTCCGCAACACGAGCACCTCGGGTGTGTCGCTCATGATCGGGACCACCGGGGGGAGCCGCTTAATCGGTCGGGTTGCGGCGGACCTGTCGAGCGCGGACGCGACGGCCGCCGCGGTCCGCGCGTCAGCGCCCCTCGAACGACGGCTCGCCGTCGCCGAGGAACGCGGCGTGGCCCCGGGCGTAGTCGTCGGTCTCCGCGAGCCGCGAGACGGAGTCGGTCTCGGCGGCCAGTTGCGCGGGCAGCGTCCGCGAGTAGCTCCGGTTGAGCAGGCGCTTGGTCGCCGCGTACGCACGCGTCGGCCCCTCCGAGAGCGTCGCGGCGAGTTCCGCCAGCCGGTCGTCGAACGCGTCCGGCTCGACGGCCTCCGTCGCCAGCCCCATCTCGACCGCTTCGTCGGCGGGGATCGGCTCGTCCAGCAGGGCGATCTCGCGGGCGCGCCGGTGGCCGACCAGTCGGGGCAGGAAGAACGTCGACCCGCCGTCGCCCGACAGCCCCAGTTGCGGGTAGGCGAACTCGAACCGGGCGTCCGCCGAGACGAGGACGATGTCGGCCGACAGCGCCAGTCCGAACCCGCCGCCGGCGGCGACGCCGTTGACGCCCGAGACGGTCGGCATCGGCGCGCTCGCGAGGTTCCGGACCGCGCCGTGCAGCCGCGACGCGACCGTTCGAAGCCTGCGGCCGTCGGTCGCGTCGCCCTCGAACGCCGAGAGGTCCGCGCCGGTGTTGAACACGGCCCCGGTGCCGGTGAGGACGGCGGCGCGCACGGCGTCGTCCTCGACCAGGTCGGCGGTCGCGTCCCGGAGTTCCGCGGCCATCGCCGCGTTCATCGCGTTGTGGTGGTCCGGGCGCTCCATGACGATCCGGCCGACGCCGTCGACGCGCTCGACGGTGAGGTAGTCGAACTCCTGCATGGACGGCCCTGCGCGGGCGACCGACAAAAGTCCCCACGACGGACGCCGGCGGGATCGCGACTCGAAGTGCTCGCGTCGCTGACGCGTGCTGACTGCCTCCCGCCCCGAGTGGTGGGAATTTAATACTTCGTAACCTGTCGGGTCGGGGTATGGAACGGATCGACGTTGCCGTCGTCGGCGGCGGTCCGGCCGGGACCGCGGCCGCCCTGACGGCGGCGCGAAACGGCGCGGACGCCGTCGTCTTCGAGAAGGGAGTTCCCCGCGAGGACCGGGACGGACCCGGCCCGGACTCGACGGATGCCGCCGGGATGCTCGACTACTGGGTCGACATCATGGATGTCGACCACGAGGCGATCCCCGACGACGTGATCCTGCAGGAGTTAGCCGACGTTGACTTCCTCGGCCCGAACGAGTCCTGCACCCTCCGACACACCGGGATCGAATCCTCGTACCCGAACTTCGGCTTCACCTTCCAGCGCGCCCGGATGGACGACTGGTGGCGCGACCGCGCCGAGGACGCCGGCGCTGAGTACCGCGTCGGCGCGAGCGTCCAGGGCGTGGAGACGGACCTCGACGGGCCGACCCACCGCCTCTCGCTGGCCGACGGCGGTGAGGTGGTCGCCGACGCGCTCGTCCTCGCGGACGGGCCACAGCGGACCGTAACGAACCGCGTGCTCGACGGCTTCCTCCCGGATCGGTCGATGGCGGAGGTCCTGCCCTCCGTCGAGGCCAACCACATCGCCTACCAGGAGCATCGTCGCGTTCCCGAGGAGGTCTTCGACGACGACACGCTGAAGTTCTGGTGGGGGGTGATGCCCGGCGAGACGGCGTACCCCTGGGTGTTCCCGAACGACGACAACGTCGCCCGGATCGGGCTGACGATGCCCATCGGCATGGACATCGACGACGTGGAGAACCCCGAGGCGTACGCCCTGCTCCGCGAGGACGACGACGAGATCCCCCGCGGTGGCGAGTACATCCGCCGCCTGCTCGAACGCGAGTACGGCGACGAGTACGACATCGAGTCGGACTTCCCCCTCGTCGAGGACCGCGGGAAGTCCGGCGGCACGGAGACGTACCCCATCTCCTCGACTCGCCCGATCGACTCGCCGACCGGCGCGAACGTCGCCGTCGCGGGCGGCGCGATGGGCACTACCTCCGCGTTCCACGAGGGCGGCTACCACGTCGCGATCCGGACGGGGAAGATCGCGGGCGAACTCGCCGCGACCGACTCCCTGGGGCGCTACAACGACGCCTGGAAGGACGCCATCGGCGACGAGATACTCCGCAACGTCGCGTTCGCAGACATCGTCGCCGACTACGGGCCAGCGGACTGGGACGACGCCTTCGGGACCGTCGACGGCCTGCTCGCCGACGAGGACAGCGACCGCCTGCTGAAGCCGAGCCTCCGGAGCGGCATCTCGGGGGCGAAGATCTACGCGACGTACAAGCGGGCCAAACGGAAGTACCGCGACGGGAAGTACGTCCAGCTCTCCGAGTCGGCCTACTCTGTTTGAGGCGGCTGCTGGTCCCCGTCACCGCCGGATCGCAACGGTTAAGCGTATTTTAGGCAACCCTAAAACATGTCCAGTGGATCGGCTCGCGGCCCGACGCGCAGACAGTACATCACGACGACCGGCACCCTCATCGGTGCCGGCACGCTCGCCGGCTGTACGAGCACGGGGCCGGAGTCCGAGGAGGATGGGAACACCGGCGACGGTGACGACGGCGGTCCACACACCGCTACGATGTCGCCCGTCGGAACCGTCGAGTTCGACGAGGTCCCCGAGAGCGCCTTCGTCGCCTTCCCGCAGTACGCCGACGCCGCCGTCGCGCTCGGCCACGGGGACGCCGTGAACACGCTGTTCACCCCCGATCTGGCCGGGACGACGATGAACGCGTACTACGAGCGACTCCCGGGCGTCTCGTTCGACTACGAGGGGCTGACCGACCCGCTCGCAGAGGGCCTGTCCCGGGAGCGACTGCTCGAACTCGACAGCGACGTGCACTTCATCGACCCGGCCTACGTCGTCTCGACGGACGGCTGGGAGCGGTCGGACGTCGAGGATGTCGCCGAACAGGTCGGGCCGTGGTTCGGCAACTACTACAGCGGCACGCACGCCACCCCGCCGTCGGCCTACCGGGACGGCTACGAGTACTACGACCTCTGGGGGGTCGTCGAGCGCGTCGCCGCCGTCTTCGACGAGACGCACCGCTACGAGGCGCTGGCGTCCGTCCACGCCGACCTGCTGTCGACCATCGAGTCCGGACTCCCGCCCGCCGAGGAGCGCCCGACCGTCGCGCGGGTCTCCTTCATGAACGACACGTTCTACGCGCTCAAGGCCGACGCGCCGGGGTACTGGCAGGCCGACACCCGGCCGCTCGGAGCCGAGGACGTGTTCGCCGGCGGGGAGTGGAACCTCTGGGGCACCCTCGACTACGAGGCGATGCTGGAGGTCGACCCGGACGTGATCCTCAACCTCTGGGGGACCGCCCCGAGCTACTACGTCGAGGACACGCGTCAGACCGTCGCCAACGACCCCGCCGGGAGCAAGCTCTCCGCGATCGATAACGACCGCTTCTACGCGTCCGGGCTGCGGTATCAGGGGCCGATCATGAACCTGTTCCAGCTGGAGATGACGGCGAAACAGCTCTACCCCGACCAGTTCGGCGAGTGGCCCGGCTTCCCCGAGGGCGGCCCGTACCCCGAGTTCCCCGAGAGCGAGCGCCTGTTCGACCGCCAGCGCCTCGCCGACGTGGTCGCCGGCGAGGTCTGACCGCCGCGACACGTTTTTGTCCGCCCCCGGCCAACTCGCACCCGAGCGCCTCAAGTCCCCGCCCGAGCAGTCCCGTCAGGGAGCGATGACAGCGCGGAGAACCCGGGCGCGCGACATTCCCACGCCGCGGCGACGCGGCGCTGGCCCGGCACGAGGGTTTCCCGGTCGACGCGGCACGCCGCCAGGGATGAGACCGGTCGTTAGTGTTCCGGGCCACATCTCACCGAATGACCAGTGACGACTCGGTCGACCGGTTCGAGCGCCCCGTCACGGTCGCCAGCGATCCACCGCCGGACGCCGCGGCCGGTGCGGTGACAAACGACTTCAATGCCATCCCCGTAGTTTGCGGTACGCATGTACGACGAGATCCTGCTCCCGTTCGACGGCAGCGACGGGGCCGCCGAGGCCCTGCACCACGCCGCCGAGGTCGCACACTGGGCCGACGCGACCATCACGCTCCTGTTCGTCGCGGACACGACGCGCGACAGCGTCAGCGTCGTCGAATCCACGGTCGTCGACTCGCTCGTGCAGGAGGGCGAGGCCGTCGTCGAGGACGGGGAGAAGACGCTCGAAACGCTCGGCGTCGCGCACAACTCCGACGTGGTGCAGGGGAACCCCGCACCCACGGTCGTCGACTACGCCGAGCGATACGACTACGACCTGGTCGTCATGCCGACGCACGGCCGGGAGGGGGTGTCGCGATACCTCGTCGGAAGCGTCACGGAGAAGGTCGTCCGCCTGTCGTCGGTCCCCGTCCTCACAGTGCGGATGCAACCGGACGAGCGACTCGCGTTCCCCTACGAGGACGTGCTCATCCCGACCGACGGGAGCGACGGGGCGGCCCGCGCCGCCGAGCACGGACTCCCGCTCGCGGCCGCTCTCGACGCCACCGTGCACGCGCTGTCGGTCGTGGACGACACGGCGCTGGGACCTGACGTTCGCTCCACCGTCTCGGAAACCGAACGGGAGCAGGTCGCGACAGACGCCGTCGACGACCTCGCGTCCCGGGCGGAGACCCACGGCGTCGCGAACGTCGTCCGGCACGTCGAACGGGGGAGCCCGATCGAGGTCCTGCTCGACACCGTCGAATCGACCGATGCCGACGCTGTCGTGATGGGAACGACGGGGCGGCGCGGGACCGACCGGATCCTGCTCGGGAGCGTCGCCGAGAAGACCGTCCGCTCCGCGCCGGTGCCGGTGATCACGGTCGGCGGCGGGGAGTAGGGGTTCGATCCCGCCGCGACCGGAGCCGTCAGGACACCTTCTTACCGGTCCCGTGCCGACGTTTCCGCATGAACGGGATCGAGCTGACGCTTCGCCTCGTCGCGGGACTGGCGCTCATCCTCGCGAACGGCTTCTTCGTCGCGATCGAGTTCGCGCTCACCCGCGTCCGCCAGTACCCGGAGTCGGAGTTCGACGTGCCGGGACTCAGGCGTGCCTGGGAGATGACACACGACCTGGAGATCTACCTCACGAGCTGTCAGGTCGGCATCTCCGCGACGAGCATCGCCGTCGGTATCGTCGCCGAACCGGCACTGGCCGCGCTGATCGATCCGGTGTTCGAGAACACGCTGCTCGCGGCCGTCGGCGCTGGCGGGATCGTCGCCTTCATCATCATCAACCTGCTGCACCTGACCCACGGCGAGCAGACGCCGACGTATCTCGGGGTCGAACGGACGAAGTTCGTCGCCCGGTGGGGCGCGACGCCGCTCTACTGGTTCGCCAAGCTGCTGTACCCGGTCATCGTGATCGGCGACAAGGTCGCCAAGTGGACCCTCGGCCTGTTCGGGATCGAGATGACCGGTGCGTGGCTCGAAACCGAAACCGAACGCGTCGAGTCGCGGGCGGAGCTTCGCAACCGGCTCGGGTCGCTGCTCGCCCGCGGCGACGTTCCTGCAGAGCGAAGGGAGGAGGTTCTGAACGCCCTGACCGTCGGTGAGCGGCCGGTCAGCGAGGTGATGACCGACCGGGACGAAGTCGTCTTCCTTTCGACGGCGGCCCCAGTCGAGGAGAACGTCGAACGGATCGGCGGGAGCCCCCACACGCGGTTCCCGCTGGTCGGCGACGACCCGTCCGACTTCCGCGGTATCGTGTACGTGCCCGCCGTCGTCGACCGCATCGACGAACTCCGCCGGGGCGAGGTCACGTTCGAGGACATCGCCGCCCCGCCAATGACGATCCCCGATGACACGCCGATCAGCGAGGCCGTCGACCGGTTCCAGGCCGAGCAGCAGGAACTCGCGCTCGTGAGTGACGGGACCGACGACGCCCCCGTCGGGCTGATCACCGCCACCGACGCTCTGGAAGCGGTGATGGGCGAGATAGAGGACCCGCTCGATGTCGAACTGGAACCCCGGGGAATGCAATGACGATCGCCGGGTCAGTCACCACTCGCACACCGCTTCGGGCCCGGAAACGGTGATGAAGCACCGTCGGGCACGCCCGCGGCCCGGTCAGGCGTCGTCTTCACCCGCCCCGTCGTCCGTCGAGTCGTCGCCGTCCGTGCCGGACTCGCCGACCTGTACCGTTTCGACCTCGACGTCGTCGTCCGCGTCGTCCGCCTCCTCATCGGGTTCCAGCAGGAGCGTCACGGCACCCGCGGCGACCATCCCGACGCCGACCGCCCGGAGCTGGCGGACGTAGGCGGGCCTGGCCTCGAGTTCCCCGGCGTTCTCGAAGTTCGTCCCGATCAGCTTCTTTATTAGCGCGATACTCACCTGCGGCACGAGGGCGGCCACCGCGCCCTGCGCGATGCTCCACAGGGCGGCGTACCGTCGGCCTTTCGAACAGTTCATCGTGCGGAGGTTAGGACGAGAGACGTATTAGTTTGCCGACGGCATCGCACCCGGACACGATCCGGTCCCATGCCGGGCCACTGCCACGCGGGCGTCAGACGACTCCGGGCGGCCAGCGCAACAGGTAATATAAAACACCGGATCAATCCGGCACCATCGACTCGTGGCGAGACCGGGTAGGAACAGGTAATGGCGACGACGGCGGACCCCTCACGGACCGACGGCACGCGGGAGACCGAGCGCTCGACCACGATCCATCGGGATGGCGAGCGACGAGTCGCGTACAGCGAGTACGGGCGTCCGGAGGGGTCTCCGGTCGTGTTCCTCCACGGAACACCCGGATCGCGTCGACTCGGGAAGCTACTCGACGAGGCGGCGACGGACCACGACGTTCGGCTGCTCGCCCCCGACAGGCCGGGGTATGGACGGTCCTCCCCGTGGCCGGATCGTGGCGTCTCGGACGCCGGAGGGTTCGTCGCGACCGTCCTCGACGACGCCGGCGTGGAGCGCGCCGGGGTCGTCGCGTTCTCCGGCGGCGCGCCGTACGCGCTCGCCGCCGCGGCGACGCATTCCGACCGGATCGCGCGGGTCGACCTCGTCGCCGGGGCCACGCCGCCGGCGGTGAGCGAACGGACCCCGGCCGTCCAGCGCCTCCTCGGCGGGCTGGCGAGCACGACACCCCGGGTCCTTCGGGGCCTGTTCCGCGGGCAGGCGTGGGTGGCAAAGCGTCGCGATCCCGCCTTCGTCGTCGGGCTGTACGCGGACGCACCCGAGTCGGTGCCGGACGACGTGGCGGCGGTCGTGCAGGCCGACTTCGTCGAGGCGTTCGCCGAGCACCGCAGCGGCGCTGTGACCGAGTTCCGCCACGCGGCGACCGACTGGGGGGTCGACTACGCCGCGGTCGACGCGCCCGTCCACCTCCGGCACGGGTCGGACGACGCGAACGTCCCGGTCGACGACGCGCGGCGGTTCGCGGACCGGCTTCCCGCGGCGGCGGTCACGGTCCTCGACGGCGCGGACCACCTCGGGACGCTGCTGCGGAGCGCACCGGACGTGATGAGCGCGCACGCCTGACCCGGGCGACCACCCGGATTGAAATAGTCCCGACCGATGCACTCCGACGTGAAGCGGATCGAGTTCTC
The DNA here is from genome assembly GCF_003675855.1 of Halostella salina. Classification (NCBI taxonomy): domain Archaea; kingdom Methanobacteriati; phylum Methanobacteriota; class Halobacteria; order Halobacteriales; family Natronoarchaeaceae; genus Halostella; species Halostella salina. The sequence continues at coordinate 99,143 of NZ_RCIH01000003.1, forward strand.
GATGACGTACGACGGGGTCGTCCACCCGCTGCACCGTCGGGTCATCGCCGACGGTGACCTCGGCCGCGCCGAACTCCTGACGTGGAGTCCGACCCCCGACGCGACCGCGCTGCTGTGGCTGGACGGACCGCGGGACGCGGCCGAGCGTGCCGTCGCCGCCGACGGGACGGTCGACGCCGTCACGTTTAGCCCCGGGGACGACGGCACCTACGCGTTCGTCGCGCGGGAAGAGTACGCGTTTCCGGCGGCGGTTCTCGACGCGATCGCTGCGGCGGAGGTGGCGTTTCTCCCGCCGGTCGCCTTCCTCGGCTCCGGCGCAGTCGAGTTCGAGGCCGTCGGCGAGGCCACGGCCCTTAGCGCGCTCCACGACGCGCTCTCGGAGCTGGGTGACCTTCGCATCGAACGGGTCCGTCGGTTCGAGCGGAACCGTTCGCCAGCGCGGCTGACCGACCGCCAGCGGGCGGCGCTGGAGGCCGCCGTCGAGGAGGGCTACTACGAGATCCCGCGGACGGGAACCGTCGAAGACGTGGCCGAGGCGCTCGGCAGTTCTACGAGCGCGGTGGGGGAGCTGATACGGAAGGCGGAGGCGGCGGTGGTCGGGAGTTACGTCAAGTGAGCAGTTGAGCGCAAGCCGTGATCCGGGGTGTACACGCGCCTGTCACCCGGGCGTCGGATACCATCGCTGCGACGGTTACAGCGCCAGCGAAAGCGATCGCACGCCGATACCGAGCGCGGCTCCGCCGACGGCCACGCCCGTCACGAACTGTATCAGGTGACGGCGGACGACGGCCGATTCGGTCCCCCTGCTGATGCGATAGCTGTCGGGTTCGGACGCGGCGACGGTCGCGTCGACGCCGCTGCCCCATTCCTCCGGGACGCTTTCGACGCTCGCTCCGGCGACGTGGACGGTCTCACCCGGCTCCAGCCGCGCCTCCCGGTACCTGACGGTCGCTTCCTCGTCGTCCCAGGTGTCGACGGTCGCGTCGAACCCGTCGTCGCCGCCGTCGAGCGCCGCCAGCCTCTCGCCGGCGTCCTCGGACAGCGTCTCGCCCTCGTCGACGGTCAGTACGGACTCGCCCATGTGGCCCGTGATGTCGAGAGTTGCGCCTTCGGGGTCGACCATCACGCGCGCACCGCCCTCGCCGACCGTGAACGGCCGGCGTATCTCGTCGCTCTCGGCCAGCCCCCAGGTGACCTCGTGGTCGTCCATGCGCATGTGCTCCTCCGAGGAGTAGACCTTCATCCCCTCCTCGTCCCTGTCCGGTCGTATCGACTTCTTCTCCATCCACACCTCGCAACAGAGCGCCGGCTCGCCCGAGAACGGGGCCGCGAACGCGTCCTCGTCCGCTCGGGGTTCCGCCCGACCGTCGAACTCGACGGTCCCCTCGCTCCCAGCTACGTCCCGTACCGACACCGCGTCGTTGCGGTACAGCGAGAGGCCCGACCGGAGCTGGCGAAGCCCCCCGTAGAACAGGCCGACACCGAACAGGGAGAAGACGGTCCCGATAACGACGCCATCTATCGCCGTCATACTCTCGGTTTATCCGTTCGGACGAACATGAAACTACGTCGTGGGATCGTTGCACGCCGTGCACAGCAGGCCTGCGGCGAGTCGCCTTCCTCCGCAGGACGCCAGTCGAGCGCCCGTGCGGTCCGCGGATCGGAAACCGTTTTTCGCGCTCCCGCCAACGGTGGGGTATGAACGCCAGAGCAGTCGCCGACCTCGGCCCGAACGACCGCGCCGCGCTGTTCGACCGCGACGCCGGCGTCGAGGCGGTGCGGAGCGACGTCGTCGACATCGTCGAGCGCGTCCGAACGGAGGGCGACGTGGCGGTTCGGGATTTCTCCCGGGAGTTCGACGACGTCGAGGTTGCGAACCTCGAAATCACGGACCGGGCCGAGCGCGCGTACGACGAACTGGACGACGAACTGCGCGACACCATCGAGACGGCGGCCGCGAACGTCCGCGAGTTCCACGAGGCACAGGTGCCCGCGGACTGGCGGGAGTCGTTCGACGGTCGGGAACTCGGCCGGCGATTCCGCCCGCTCGAACGCGTCGGCGTGTACGCGCCCGGCGGCACTGCGGCATACCCCTCCAGCGCGATCATGGGCGTCGTGCCCGCGAAGGTCGCCGGCGTCGAGGAGGTCGCGGTCGCCACGCCGCCGGCCGAGGAGATGAACTCCGTCACCCTCGCGGCCATCCACGCGGCGGGGGCCGACACCGTCTACAGCGTCGGCGGCGCACAGGCCGTCGCGGCGCTGGCCTACGGGACGGAGACGGTCCACCGCGTCCAGAAGGTCGTCGGCCCGGGCAACCGCTGGGTCACGGCCGCCAAGGCCGAGGTCCGGGGCGACGTCGACATCGATTTCCTCGCCGGACCGAGCGAGGTGCTGGTGCTCGCCGACGACACCGCCGACCCCGAGTACGTCGCCGCCGACCTCGTCGCGCAGGCCGAACACGACGAGAACGCGTCGGTCGTCGCGGTCACGGACGACGAGCCGACCGCCGAGGCCATTGCCGACGCCGTCGAGGCGCAGGCCGACGGGCGGGACCGCGAGGGGACGGTCCGGGCGGCGCTCGAAAGCGACGCCAGCGGCGTGTTCCACGCCCGGTCGATGAGCGAGGCCGTGCTGTTCGCCGAGGAGTACGCGGCCGAGCACCTCTCGATACAGGCCGAGGACGACGAGGCGCTGCTCGACCGGGTCGACAGCGCCGGCAGCGTCTTCCTCGGCCCGTACACCCCCGTCGCCGCCGGAGACTACGCCAGCGGCACGAACCACGTCCTCCCGACCAACGGCGGCGCGAAGCGCCACGGCGGCCTCTCCGTCGACACGTTCCTGCGCTCCACGACCGTCCAGCGCCTCTCCGAGGAATCGCTCGGCGACCTCCGGGACACCGTCGAAACGCTCGCCGAGGCCGAGGGGCTGGAGGCACACGCCGAGAGCGTTCGGACGCGGTTTGACGGGCGGTAGCAGGAGGTCGCCGGACGGGTGGTGATCGGCACCTTCAGCGTCAGGGTTAACACGTTCGGCCGCGTCGTGTGAGATATGAGTACGGACGCCGCGGGGAGCGGGGAGACGCGCCCCGAGATCACCGTGACCGAACAGGCCGCCGAGCGCGCCCTCGACCTGCTGGAGGGCGAGGACCTCGACGTGACTGAGGCCGGGCTGCGGCTGTTCGTCCAGCAGGGCGGCTGTGCCGGTCTCTCCTACGGGATGCGCTTCGACGACGAGGCCGACGAGGACGACACCATCTACGAACACCACGGCCTGCAGGTGTTCGTCGACCCCGCCAGCATGAACTACATCGAGGGCAGCGTGCTGGACTACGAGACGGGGTTACAGGGCGAGGGGTTCCACGTCGAGAACCCCAACGTCGTCAGCGAGTGTGGCTGCGGCGAGTCGTTCCGGACGTAGCCCGAACGACGGCGGCCCGGTGACGCTCCCTTAGTCTTCCAGTTCGAACGCCACCGTGACCTCGGCCTGATACTCGCGGTCCTCGGCGCTGGCTATCTCGACGCCGAGTTCGTCGACCTCGATCCAGTGGACGTTGTTCAGCGTCGCCTCCGCGCGGTCGATCGCGTCGTCGGCCGCGGCGTCGAAGCTCTCCGAACTGGTACCGATCAGCGTGATCTTCTTGAACACCATGGCACACAGGCGTTTTCCCGCCGCTCGACTTAATCCTCGGGGTCGGGACACCCCTCCGTCCGCCCGCTCCGGCTGTCGGCAGTCGGCTTCGGCGTCGAGCCGAGAGTTAGACCGGACGGATATCAGAGCCGTTCCCGGACGCGCTCGACCCCCCAGCCGCCGCCGAACGGCCCCCAGTCGGCGAGCATGTCGTGTTCGACGACGTGGTCGGCGACGTAGATGCTGCCCACGGCGAGTATGATGCCGGCGACCACGTCGGTGCCCCAGTGGATACCGAGATACATCGTCGACAGCGAGACGCTAACCGAGAAGATCCCGGCGATGGGCACCCACGCGAGGTACTCGTCGCGGGTGCGCCAGGCAAGCAGGAACGTCGTAGTCGCCAGCGAGGCGTGGAGCGAGGGGAACACGTTCGTGTTGTGGTTGATCTCGCCGGTGAGTAGCTGTGACTGCGGATACGTGATGTACAGAAGGGAGTTGACGATGTCGGGGATGAGGTTCCGCGGGCCGTACGCGATGAAGGCGACGTAACAGACCAGCCCGACGCCGTAGTTGAACCCGTACGCGACGAGCAGTTCCTTCATCGAGCGCATCTCGTCCCGGGCGAAGTAGGCGATGACGGGGAAAACGAGGAGGAACACGTAGCCGTACAGGTAGATGAACACGAAGTAGTCCGTCAACAGCGGCGTCCGTATCGACTGGATGTCGGCGACGAGCGTGCCCTCGAGGCTGTAGATGAGTTCGGTGATGTTCCAGTCGAGCGCCCACGACAGTTCGCCGGTGTAATCCATCGTGAGCTTTCGCACCCCGAGAATGATCAGCAGGAGGCTCAGATAGGGGGCCACTTCGTCGAGCCGCCAGCGGTAGTTCCTGATCGCGTGCCACAGCCGGCGAGGGCCGACGAGGACGGTAGTCGTGACGGTGAGGAGGATAGAGACCATCACCGCGAGCTGCAGTACCACGTCTACCAGACCCATACGTACACCTACGGAGCGTACGTTTTAAGTTCGACGGAAGCAGTCAGCGCTACCCCTGGATCAGCAGTTCGCCCTGGCTGCTGTACCGATAGCCGGCGTCGCGGAACAGCTGTTTCGCCGCCTCGACGTCGACGGTCCCGTCCTCCCCGGGGAACTCTCCGAGGGCACTCGTCCCCGACCACTGCAGGTCGTCGGGGATGTACTGGTCGTCCACCAGCGGGGCGTTTCCGGGCGTCGCGTAGCTGTCGAATATCTCGTCGGTGATCGTCCGGCGGTCGAGCAGGCGTCCGAGCACCTGCCGGAACCGCGGGTTCGAGAGCGGTGCCGACCGCGTGTTGAACCCGAGGATGTAGAACTCGCGCGGGTCGCCGACCATGAGCTGTACCGAGTCGGAGCGGTTCGCCCGTGGCACGTCACCGGTGTCAAGCGACGACCCGATGATGTCCAGTTCGCCGTTCTCCACGAGTTCGATCCCCGCCGGCCCGGAGGGGACGACGGAGAACTGCAGGCTCTCGTACGCCGGCCTGCCCGCGAACTCGTCGACTGGCGCGTCCAGGTCGCGGCCGTCGAGGAGGAAGTGGTCGTCGAACCGTGTCAGGGTGAGCCCCTGTCCCTGGGTCGCGCTTTCGAACGCCAGTGGCCCGCTTCCGACCGGCTGGCGGTTCTGCCAGACGAGCGCTCGCGTCAGGTACTCCTGGATCACGTTCGTCTGTTCGGACCAGACGTGTTGGGGGAAAAGCGGGACTGCGAACGCGCTCGTCGCCACGTCCCGGCTACAGGGGTCGAACTCGATCCGACACTGGCGGTTCGAGACCGCGGTGACCGACGAGACGAGGCTGGAGGCGGCGCGATACCGTGGGGCGGGGACCGTCCCGTTCGCGTTGCCCATCGACGTGTCGGACAGGAACCGGTAGGTGAACGCCACGTCGTCGGCGGTGATTGACTCGCCGTCGTGCCACTGCAGTCCGTCCCGGAGGTTGAGAACTGCCGTCGTCGATTCGGTGTCGTCCTCGTCGCCGACCCAGCGCCAGCTCCGGGCCAGCCAGGGGACGGTCTCGCCGTTGATCCGCCGGCAGAGCCGGTCGTAGATGAGTCCGAGTATCCGGTCGCGGTCGTGTTGCTCCACCGCCAGCGGGTTTCGGTTACCCGTGACCGCACCGTTCCGTGTCGCCACGCGGATGCTGTCGCGGGGGTCGCCCGTGTCTGTCGGGCTGAGCCGGAGGTAGTCGACCGCCCGCTGTAGCGTCGGGACGGTCCAGTTCCGCTGGAGTTCGGCGTCGGCGGCCCCGAGAAACTCCGGGTAGGCGATGACGGAGAACGGCTGAATGTTGACCGCCGTTCGGAGCGCACTCGCGATCGCCATCTCCCGCGTCCGCCCGTCCGACGTTCGCTGGCGGGTCAGGTCGTCGTCGAGCGTGACGTTGGTGATGCCAAAGGGGTTCTGCCAGCCCTGCTCCTGCACGAACAGGGAGTGAAGCAGCGAGTACAGTTCGTCGGGGTGTTCGATGCCCGGGTGTCGGGCGACGAAGATGTCGAACTCCTGGTCCAGAAGGACGTCGGTCATCAGTTCGCTCTCCGCTTTCGGTTCGATCGAGGCGTCGATACCGAGCGACTGCAGTCGTTCGGCGTACTGCCGAGCGATCTCGATGCCAGCGGCGTCCTGGTCGGCAGGGAGGGATTTGACCGTCAGCGAGATCTGGTCGGGGGCGTCCCGGGTCGAACTCGCCCACAGCTCCGTCACACAGCCGGCAGTACCGGCGGCTGCTGCCGCTCCGAGTCCCCCGAGCAACTGGCGTCGGCCGAGACTCGCACCGCGCTCCTTCATACACCATCCAAGCGGCGGGCCGTATTTGATTGTTTCCTTGAGAGAACGGCTGGAACGTGCGCCATCACTCCGTCTCGGAACGGCTTTCGAGCCGGGTCCCTATCGCACCGACCACGTCGGTCAAGTGTGCGGTTCCCCACGTCGCCACGATCACGGCCCCGCCGAGGTTGTAGAGGAGGTCTTTCATCGTGTCCTCCAGACTGTACTGGGTGAGCACGCGCGGCGCACCGGTCGCGGCGGCGAACTCGGCGATGGCGAACTCGACGACCTCCCAGAACACGCCGAAGGCCATCACGAACATGAGGATGAACACGAACATGAACCGACCCGGGAGGTGTATGCCCTCGCTGTGTTCCTCGATCGCCCGGACCGTCGCGTACCCCGCGCCGGCGACCAGCGACGACGACAGCGCGTGGGTCATGTGGTCCCACCACGGGACCGTCCGGTAGAACGTCGCTCCCGACCCGGGGATCCCCACCACACCGAGCGCGTGGAGGAACGCGGCGCTCGTGATCCACAGCGTCAGCGCGGGGTCCATCGGCACGCCGTAGTCGCGCTGGAGCAGCGTCGGGATCTGTGTCACCAGCAGTCCGACCGCGCAGTTGACCATAACGCCGACGCTCCCTCGCTCCATCCCGAGGAAAAAGAGGACGATCAGTCCGATCTCCATCGCGTAGGAGATCTGGTTCTGTCGTTCCTGGGAGATCCCGAAGTAGTCGCGAACCCTCATGCGAACTCCTCCGTCACGTCTCCGGGGAGGCGATCCTCCGGCTTGACGCGCCGACGGAAGTACAGTTCGAAGACGACGCCCGCGACGATCCCCGCGACGAAGGAGTAGACGAACTCCATCATCAGCGCGCGCTCCGGGTCGGCGAACCCGTCGAGAAACCCGGTCCCAAGCTGGATGTCGGCCGCCCACCGGACGACGGCCCACGTGCCGGCCGCCGCCATCGTGGTGACGACGACGAAGAGGATGGCGAAGCCGTACGTCATGTCCACGTCGGTGAACACGTGGATCTGGACCGCGATGATGAGCGCGACCGCCGCCACCGAGATGTACGTCGCGAGGGTGCCGGTGACCGGGACGGTCGCGACGGCCCTGCCGAGAACGGGCAGCGCCGCGACGGCGATCACCTCCCACGGGAGCATCACTTCCGCCGACCGGTACGCCACGAACGGGAGCAGCGAGAGGACGAAGACCGCCGCCGCGAAGCCGGCCCACAGGAGTTCGCCGACCAGCAGTTCCTCGACCGCGACGAGTCCGAGGAACCCGACGAGCAGCCAGGCCAGCCCGGCGTTGAGCCGTCGGTCGCGGAAGAGGCGGTCGATGTTCGCGTCTGCCATACGCTAACGTAGCCGTCTCGTGTGTAAAAGATTGCGTCCGCGGAACGGCACAGGGGACGAGCCGACAGTCGTCACATCGCCACGACAGCGTAGGCGGCTGCGTACGCCGCCAGCGCAACCGTTAGCGCCGATAACCCGGTGAGGATTCGTCCGAGGACGCCGTCGACGGACCGCGTCCACGCCGGACGGCCAAGCCGGCGAGGCAGCGTCGGACGGCGTAGCGGCGGCCCGATGAGCAGGCCCACTGCGAGGATGCTGAAGACGAAGTGGTACGACGTGGACAGCGTCGGCGGGTCGATCGCCAGCGCGGCCGCGCCGTACAGGCCGCCGACCGCCGCACGACGGCCGACGTACTCCGGGATCGACCGGTCGGTGAGTCGGCAGTAGACGGCGGCCGCGAGCCACAGCACGCCGAGTTCGACCGCGAACGCGCCGAGGAGGTGGACCGTCGGGTCGGCCGACAGCGCCACGCGCGAGACGAGCACACGGTCGGCGAAGGGGTACAGCAGGTGGGGCGGCTGGCCGGTAAACGCGTCGCCCCACGGGTGCGACCAGAGCCCGACGAGCGCGGCTCCGAACACCGTTCGCGGCCCCAGCCCGCCGTACGTGTCGGCCAGCCGCGCGACGAGCGCACCCGCCGTGAGGAACGCCGCCATCACTATCGCGGCGAGCGGGTCCGTGACGACGAACGCGGTGGCGACGAGCGCGCCCGCGACCGCAACGCCGGCCGCGTGAGAGCGCCGGGAGCGGTCGCTCCAGAGCGCGAACGCGACGGCCGCCGGAACCGCGACGACCAGCGAGTGCGTGACCGACCGGTGGACGGCGGTGCTCGCCGCCCAGAACGACTCCGCGGCGGCGACCGGCCCGCCGGTCGCGTCGAGCAGGCCGACCGGCGCGTACACCATGTCAGCGTCCGGCGCGGCCGCGAAGCCGGCGGCGACGAGGCCGACCGTCAGCGCCCGCTCGCGGTTCGCCCCGGCGGCAGCAAGCCCGCCGGCGACGATGGCGAAGGCGAACAGCGCGTGGCCGACCATCATGACAGTTCGGCTACGCGCCGCCAGCGCTTAAGCCCCTCGGGGGGTACGGTAGCGTGGCGCGTCCCGCGGGGTGTCGGGATCAGCCCTCCGCCCCGGTCGAGTCGCCAGCGTCGGTCGCCTCGCGTTTCGTCCACTCGGACTCGATCTTCCCGTTCGCGCGGACGAGCGTGTCGCCGTCCACTTCGAGGCGCGTCTTGCGGAGTTCGATCGCCTGCACCACGCCGGTCCTGTCGCCGGTGGTGACGGTGTCGCCGGGCATGAAGTCCGGGTCGCGCAGGAGGTAGATCCCGGCGACTGCGTCGGCGATCATCCCCGAGAGGGCGTAGGAGACGCCCAGCGCGACGAACCCGCTCGCCGTCCCGAGCGCGGCGGCGATCCGGCCCAGCCCGACCACCGAGAGAAAGGCGAGGGCGACGGCGAACCACAGCAGGATGGCGGTGATCCGGGCCAGGAACTGCCGGTAGACGGGGTCCTCCCCGGCGAACGCACGGTTGAGGAACCGAGAGACGACGAGCATGACCAGTTTCACGCCGGCCGCGGCGATGAGGACGAACAGGAGTCCGGCGAGGATCCGCGGGAGTGCCCCGACGACCGTGGCACCGAACTCCCTGAACGTCCCCTCGACGACCTCGACGATCCCATCAGTGATCTGAAGTAACATGGCACGGACCTCGGACGCCGGCGTGTTAAACGTGGTTCCGGGGGGCGAGGATTTTTGACGTCATCACACGCAGTTGCCGCCATGCCACGCGACAGCGACGACGCGCCCGAGGTCGGCGAACTGACGCCGCCGGACCGGACGCTGATGGGACCGGGACCGAGCGACGTGCACCCGCGGGTCCTCCGTGCGATGAGCACGCCGCTGGTCGGCCACCTCGACCCCTCCTTCATCGACGTGATGAACGAGGTCCAGGAGCTGCTCAGGTACACGTTCCGCACTGACAACAAGTGGACGATCCCGGTGTCCGGAACCGGCTCGGCGTCGATGGAGGCGGCCATCGGCAACCTCGTCGAGCCCGGCGACACGATGCTCGTCCCGACGAACGGCTACTTCGGCGGCCGGATGGAGAGCATGGCCGAGCGCGCGGGCGGCGAGGTCGTCCACGTCGACGCGCCGTGGGGTGAGCCGCTCGACCCCGTCGACGTCGAGGACGCGTTCGCGGAGCACCAGCCCGACGTGTTCGGCTTCGTCCACGCGGAGACGAGCACGGGCGTCCGCCAGCCCGACGTGCCGGAGCTGACGCGGATCGCCCACGAGCACGACGCGTACGTGATAGCCGACTGCGTCACGTCGCTGGGCGGCGTCGAACTGCGCGTCGACGAGTGGAACGTCGACGTGGCCTACTCCGGCCCGCAGAAATGTCTCTCCTGCCCGCCGGGCGCGAGCCCGCTCACGCTGAACGACCGCGCGATGGACAAGGTGCTCTCCCGCGAGGAACCGGCCCGGTCGTGGTATCTCGACCTCTCCTTGCTGGAGGGGTACTGGGGCGACGAGCGCGCGTACCACCACACCGCGCCGATCACCAACGTGTACGCGCTCCGCGAGGCGCTCCGGCTGGTCGCCGAGGAAGGGATCGAGGCGCGCTGGGAGCGCCACCGCGAGACGGCGGGCGCGCTGAAGGCCGGCGTCGAGGCGATGGGGCTGGAGATGAACGCGCCCGACGAGTACTGGCTCCCGAGCCTCAACGCGGTCCGGGTGCCCGACGGCGTCGACGACGGCGACGTGATCGACGCGCTGCTGGACGGCTACGACCTGGAGATCGCCGGCGGGCTTGGCGACCTCTCCGGGGAGATATTCCGGATCGGCTGCATGGGCCACTCCGCGCGCCCCGGCAACGTCGCCCTGCTCATGAGCGCGCTGGGCGACGTGCTGGAGCGACAGGGCGCTGACGTCGACGTGGACGCCGGGCTGTCGGCGACGAGTGAACGGCTGGGCTGACGCTTGCGGGGTCAGACCGCGGCGACGGTCGCTTTCAGACCGCCGTGTCGCGGCACGGGGGTGCGCGGACGACCTCGTAATCGTCGTCGGCGACCGAGATGATCGCCCACTCGTACTCGGGGTCAGCGCGCTGGAGTCGGTTTCGAAGGGTCGGGGCCTGTTCCTCGGAGGTTACGAAACAGCGATAGCGCCCTGACTCGGGCGTTTCGGACGGCTCCTCGGTCACTGTCACGCGGACCGATTTCCAGTCGCGCTCGGCGCGGAACTCCTCGCCGTCGTCCGTGACGGTGTAGCCGAGGTCGGTGAAGATCGTCCTGGCCTGTTCGTCCAGCTGCGTGGTAACAGGTCCCATTCGATACCGTGTACCACGGGATGGGTTATAAGCTTTCTCACGGAACGGCTCGTTGATACGTCGTTCCGGTGGCTACGGGCGTCGGCGGCACCATCGCGCTCATACGGCTTGCGCTCACTCGTGGGCGGCGTCCCACTCGGTCGGCTTCCGGAAGTTGCCACAGACGTTGCATTCGATCCGGCCCATCGAGTCCATCGCGTTGTCGAACGTCTCGCAGTTCGAGCAGAACCAGCCGTACCTGCGCTCCCGGTCGGGCGTCCGATACGTGACGAAGAAGGGACCGTCGGTACCGCGGTCGCCGTCGCCGCGGTCGACGTACACCGTCTCGCCCTCGTCCGTCGTTCGCTCCTCCATGGGCCCGATAATGCGTCCCGGGCGCTTAAACGCCGCCGATCGGGTCGCGGGGCGGGCAGGTCGGGTAGCCGACGATTGAGAAAGTTTACCGGCGGTGACGCGCTGGGACCCTGTAATGACCCGCATCGTCGTCCCCGTCCGCTACCCCCTCTCGAAACACTCCAAACGGACCCTCTCGGAGGCGCTCGCCCTCGCCGCGGAGCGCGACGGCGAACTCACGGTGCTTCACGTGAACCTCTACCAGAACGGGAAGACGGTGAACCGATCGGCGCTGAAACAGGCCGTCGAGCGGGAGTTCGGCGACCTCTCGAACGTTCGCTACGCCGTCCGGACGGGATTCCTGATCGAGGAGTCCATCCTGGAGGAGGTCGCCGCCGAGGACGCGGACGTGGTCGTGATCGGGCACAAGCAGGTCGGACGGTGGCGGCGGATGCTCCGGCGGATACTCGACGAACCGGACATCGAGCGGTATCTCCGCAAACACCTCTCCTGTCAGGTCGTCACGGTCGGCCTGGAGTAGTTACGCCCCGCGCTCGTCCGGCCCGGTGGCTCCGCCGTCGACGTGGACGCTCGCGGTCCCGCTGGTGTCGTCGAACACGAGATGCTGGTGCGGGTAGGCGATCGTCACGTCGTCGGTCTCGGAAAACGCCGTCCGGATCCGCTCGTTCACCGCCGACCGCACCGTCAGCAGTTTGTACGGCTGTTTCGCCCAGTAGCGGAGCGTGAGCAGGACGCCGTCGTCGGCGTACTCGTCGACGTAGCACGTCGGGGCCGCCGGGTACCGCGCCGCGCCGATGCGGATCGTCGGGCCGCCGCCCACGACGGCGTCGACGTCCCTCGCGGCCCGCTCCATCAGGTGGCGGGCGGTCTCCACGTCGCTCTCGTAGGTCACCTGCACCGACAGCGACAGGCGCGTCCGCTCGTCCTCGGCGGAGTGGTTCACGATGTCGCGCTCGCGGATGCTGGAGTTGGGGATGACGAGGAACGTGTTGTCGAGCGTCATCATCTTCGTGTACCGCAGCGTGATGTCCTCGACGTAGCCGCGCTGGCCGCGGTCGGCCAGTTCGATCATGTCGCCGATCTCGTAGGGCTGGTCCGCGAGGACGAACAGCCCGCTGATGATGCTACTCGCGATCGGCGCGAGGGTGATACCGACCACCGCGGAGAGGACGGTAACGGAGATGAGCACGTCGCCCGGCTGGAGACCGACCTGGATGCCCGCCAAGGCGGCCGCCCCGAGCAACACCACGGCCCGGACGCCCCGGAGGACGGTCCGCGTGACGCTCGGGCGTCGGAACCGCCGGGCGACGCTCCGGCCGGCCAGTCGGACGGCCAGCTGCGAGACGTACCAGCCGACCACGAGGATGGCGAGCGCGATGACGGGGTCGGGCACGACGAGCTCCACGCTCGACGACAGCTCCTGCAGCGCCGACCACCACTCCCGGACCTGCGCCTGTCCGACGGTGGGTTCCCCCTCAACCCGACCCTGCGACATACCGGAGACGAACCCGGCCCGCGAGAAAAGGGTTGGGGCGGCGGCGATCCGCCGCCGCTGATGCGACCGTCGTGCCTGTCTCTCGGCCGTCGCCGGTCCCGGGCCGGGACAGTCGGGGCCGAGTACAACAGTCCGTATGAAGTGGTGCCATCACGTACGGGATGTATGCACACGGGAGCGAGTCACGATTCGGCGTTTCGGGTCAGCGAGGACGCCTCGCCGGAACGAACCGTGATCGCGGGGTTCTCGTCGTTCGGCCTCGCGGGGCTGACCGCCGTCGACTACCTCGCCGACCACCTCGGCCTCGAACCACAGGGCCACGTCAGCGCGGAGGGCGTTCCGACCATCACGCCGTTCGAGGCGGGCCGCCCGCGGCATCCGACGCGGTTCCTCTCGGGCGAGGGCGTCGACGCGACGCTGCTGCTCTCCGAGCAGTCGATCCCCCTCCCCCTCGCCGACCGGTTCGGTCGGTCGCTGCTCGACTGGATGGACGAGGAAGGGGTGCTTGAGGTAGCGGTCCTCGCGGGGATCCCCGTCGCCCACGGTCCCGACGAGCACCGGACGTTCTACGTCGCCACCGACGACTACCGGGAGCGCCGCCTCGCGGACGCGGACGTACCGCCGATGGCGAACGGCTTCCTCGACGGGGTCAACGCGGCGCTGCTGGAGCAGGGCATGGAGAGCAGCCTCCGGGTCGGCGTCCTCGTCACGCCCGTCCACGCGCAGGTGCCCGACGCCGAGGCGGCGCTCCGCCTGCTCGACACCCTCGCCGGCCTGTACGACCTCGACATCGACACCGGACCGCTCCGCGAGTTCGCCGACGGCGTCCAGCAGTACTACGCCGAACTCTCCGAGCGCCTCGACCGGGTCGCCGACGAGGACCGGCCCGAGGACCGGATGTACATGTAGCCCACCGGGAGTGTGCGCCTGCGCACGCACGGGCGGCCGGATGAAACTCGTTTTCGAAACGCGGTGCAACTCGCGTTTCGGTAAATCCTTTATCCAAGAACGATCGTGTGGGTTACATGGCCACGGACGACCTCCGCTCGACGATGGAGCAGGTCGGGGAGCGGTTCAACCTCGGCGAGTACGAGATCGACGCGTACCTCTCGGTGCTGGAACACGGGCAACTGACGGCCAGCGAGATCGCGGACAAGACGGAGATCCCTCAGCCGCGGGTGTACGACACCGTGCGGAGCCTGAGCGACAGGGGGCTGGTCGAACTGCGCGAGTCCCGCCCGATGAAGATCATCGCGGTCGACCCCGAGGACGCGTACGCGGACGTGCAGTCGTCGCTCTCGGGGATGGTGTCGGAACTGGAGTCGCGGTATCAGGCACCCGCCCGCGAGACGGAGGCGGTGTCGCTCGTCAAGTCGCGGTCGACGATCCTCCGGTATCTCTCCGAGGTGATCGACGAGGCGGAGTACGAACTCGCGCTCTCCCTGACGCCGGAGCTCTTGGAGCGGTTCGAGGAGGACCTCGCGGCGGCGCGGGCCGACGGCGTGAGCGTCGAACTGCTCCTGACGCCCGCCATCGACGCGCCGGATCCCGAGGAGTTCGATTACCTGCGCGTCGCCACGACGGCCCGCGCCCGGCGCGGGATCACGACGCCGGTGATCGCCGTCGCGGATGGTGAGTACTCGATCTACGCCACGCAGGACGCGCTCCGCGACGACCAGGACCGCTACGGCGTCATCTTCAATCGCTCGGCGCTCGGCTTCCTCGTCTCGGGCTTCTTCGGCACCGTGCTCTGGACGACGGCGGCGAAGACGCTGGCCGCCGACGGCTCCGACCGGCCGTTTCCGCGTCGTTACGCCTCGATCCGCCGGTGCGTGAAACACCTCATCGAGGCGGGCGGCGAGTTCTACGCGACGATACAGGGCCGGGACGTGGAGACCGGCGAGTCCCGCATGGTTCAGGGGAAGGTCGCCGACATCGCCTTCGAGGCCAGCGAGGAGGTCGCCGCGCTCACCGTCGAGACCGAGGACGGGCGGGTCGACATCGGCGGACAGGTCGCCGCGTTCGAGGACATCGAGGCCTACGAGATCCGGATCGGCCGGGACGAGCCGCCGTCGTTCGAACCCTAGAAGGTGTACAGCCGCTCCTCGCAGTCCGCGCAGGCCAGCACGTCCGCGGGGCCGCCCGTGGGGTCCCGCGGCCCGCCGCAACACCGCGTCTCCGTCGTCTCCTCGACCGGGCCGTCGCAGGCCGGACACCGCTCCAGGAAGGTCCGGAGCGGCTCCGCGGCCGCCGACCGGACGGCGGGGTCGTCGACCCGGTCCGCAAGCGCCCGCGCCGCGCCGACCGACGCGAGCGCGACAGGAACGGTCAACTGTCGCTCGTCGACCGCCGACCCGGTTCCGGGATCGATGATGACGTACCGCCGGGAGCCGACCCGCTCGACGCGCGCCTCCTCGGCCGCGGGCGCGGCGTCCGCCGCGGCGGCGGCCAGCGCGTCCTCGTTCATCCCCCGAAGCGTCTCGACCTCGGCGCGCCACGCCTCGCGGAACGACTCGTCCAGATACAGCGTCTCGCCGTCCGGGACGACGACGCCGGCGTCGACGAGCGCGGCGAGCACATCCTCGCCAGCCGCCCCGGAGCCGTCGTCGTCCTCTTCCCCGGCGAGCGCGTCGCTCGTTCCGTCGGCCCCCGGCGCTTCGCCGGCGTCGCCCCCGTGGAAGGGGTCGACCGGGAGCGCAGCGACGAGTTTCGGGGCGAACTGCGGGGTGTATGGGACCAGATACCCGCGGACGGCTATCGCCGCGGCACCGACGACGGCGACGGCCGCGGCGGCCGGCGGACTGACGACAGCCACCCCGACGCTAGCAACCGCAAGCAACAGGCCGTTGACCGCCGTACAGGGCCAGCAGCGCCGGTCGCCCGTATGTTCCGGCCGTCTGACAGCGTCCAGCAGGGTCGACATAGTCGGGCAGTCCGGCGGGGAGGGCTTCAGCGTTCCGGCGTCAGAATTTTTAACCACGGGTGTGGTAGTAATTAGTATGACCAGTTCTCCCATGGAGTACACGCGGCTCGGCGACACGGGACTGGAAGTCTCCCGGCTCTGTCTCGGCTGCATGAACTTCGGCAGCGACGAACCGTGGATGATCGGGGACGAGGCCGAGAGCCGCGAGGTCATCGACCGCGCGCTGGACCTCGGGATCAACTTCCTCGACACGGCGAACGTCTACTCGCAGGGGGAGAGCGAGGAGATAGTCGGCGACGCCATCGAGGGCCGACGCGACGAACTCGTGGTCGCGACGAAGGTGTACGGCCGGATGCGCGAGGGACCGAACGGGCAGGGACTGTCGCGCAAGCACGTTCTGGAGCAGGCCGAGAAGAGTTTGGAGCGGCTCGGTACCGACTACATCGACCTCTATCAGATCCACCGCTGGGACGACGACACGCCGATCGAGGAGACGCTGTCGGCCCTGGACCACCTGGTCGAGGAGGGGACGGTGCGGTACGTCGGCGCGAGCACGATGCCCAACTGGCAGTTCCAGAAGGCGCTGTACACCGCCGACGTGGAGAACTACGAGCGGTTCGTCTGCATGCAGCCGGAGTACAACGCCGTCGACCGCCACGAGGAGGCGAACCTCCTGCCGGTCTGCGAGATGGAGGGCGTCGGCGTCATCCCGTGGTCGCCGCTGGCGGGCGGCTTCCTCACCGGCAAGTACGAGCGCGGCGAGGACCCCGACGACGGCCTGCGGGCGGACGCCGACGAGTACACCCGGCAGCGGTTCACCGAGGAGAACTGGGCGGTGTTGGACGAGATCCGGGAGATCGCCGCGGACAAGGGGGCGACGCCCGCACAGGTGAGCCTCGCGTGGCTGCTGCACAAGGACGTGGTCGACGCCCCGATCATCGGACCGCGGTCGACCGGCCATCTGGCGGAGAACGTCGGGGCGGTCGACGTGTCCCTGACGGACGCGGAGATCGAACGGATCGAAGCGCCGAAACGGCCATCGTGGCCGGCAGCAGGGAAAGATTGATGCGGCTGTCCGAACCGATGGCTGACAGCTATATCACAGATCTATGAACACGGACGACCTGACCGACGTACTCGAAGACGCCGGACTCTCGCCGTACCAGGCAGACGCCTACGTCGCGGTGCTGGAACTCGGTGCATCACCCGCCACCGACATCGCCGAGGCCAGTTCAGTCCCCGACCCGCGCATCTACGACGTGCTCCGCGACCTGGAGACGGAGGGGTACATCGAGACGTATCAGCAGGGGAGCCTCCATGCTCGGGCACACAGCCCGTCCGAGGTGCTTGAGGACCTCCAGACCCGGGCGGACCGCTTCTCGACGGCGGCCGAGGAGATAGAGAACCGCTGGGAGAGCCCGCCGATGGAGGACCATCGCGTCAGCATCGTCAAGCGGTTCGAGACGGTGCTCGACCGGGCCGAGGAACTCATCAGGGACGCCGACAACCAGGTCCAGCTGTCCGCGGATCCGGAACAGTACGAGCGGCTCGCGCCCGCGCTGGCCGAGGCTCGCGACGACGACGTCAACATCAAGCTCTCGCTGTATACGCACGACGATGAAGTCCGGGCTGACTCCCTCCCCGGCGAGTCGGCGCTCGCGGACACCTGCACGGAGGCGCGACACCGGACGCTCCCGTCGCCGTTCATCGCGCTGGTCGACCGGACCTGGACCTGTTTCACCCCACACACCGACTCGGTCAACGAGTACGGCATCCTCGTCGACGACCGGACCCACACGTACGTGTTCAACTGGTACTTCAAGACGTGCCTGTGGGGGGTGTGGGAACCCGTCTACTCCGAAGTGCGGACCGAGCCGCCGATAACGTACGTCGACATCCGGCAGTGCATCCAGGAGATCGAACCGCTGCTGGAGGCCGGCGAAACGATCCCGGTCCGGATCGAGGGGTTCGAGACCGCGACCGACGAACGCGTCGAGCTGACCGGCCGGATCGTGGACACGACCTACTCCGGCGGCTCCGACGACGGCGGCGCGGAGCCGCCGCTGTCGCATCTCGCCGGGCGCGTCCAACTCACGATCGACACTGACCAGGGCGAGTACGTCGTCGGCGGCTGGGGGGCCATGCTGGAGGAGATCGAAGCCGTCCGGATCACGCTCCTCGAACCGCCGTCTGACCGCTGACTCTGACTGCCTGATTCGAATATCGGTGGTACACAGCTGTTACCGGGTGGATAGTAGAGTTAACAACACCTGTAGTATATAGTCCATTAAATATAAGTATCAATGTCTCCCATCGTTTGATTGGCAATGGCTGACAATACCGATCCCAGCGCGCGCTCGGGCGTGTCCCGGCGCACGTTCGTGAAAGCGACAGGTGCATCCGGCGTGGCGGCAGGCCTGGCCGGCTGTGTCTACGGCGGCGGCGGAGGGGGTAACGGGAACACGGTCCAGTTCGGCACGGACCCGGTGTTCATCGAAGAGGTCGGCGACGATGCGAAGGACCTGATGCACGAGGCCGGCCTCTCGGACGACATCGAGATCGAGTGGGTCGCCGGGAACGAGGAGACGGGCGCACGCCGCGACAACTACAACCGTCTGCTCAGCACCGGCGAGCCGGACCCGGACATCCTGATGATGGACAACGGCTGGGTGAACGTGTTCATCCAGCAGGGCCTGATCGAGAACCTGAGCGACTCGGACGCGATCAGTGACGAGGTCATCTCCACGGTCAACGACGAGTACTTCGAGGGCTTCACCGCGACCGCCCGCAACCTCGACGGCCAGCTGTTCGGCGTCCCGATGTACCCGGACTTCCCGACGATGCAGTACCGGAAGGACCTGGCCGAGGACGCCGGCTACAACCCCGAGAGCGACAACTGGGCGACCGAGCCGATGACGTGGGCCGAGTGGTCGCAGATCACGGCGGACATCCAGGAGCAGAGCGGCGTCGACTACGGTTTCACGACCCAGTGGGACATCTACGTCGGCACGGCCTGCTGTACGTTCAACGAGGTCATGACCTCGTGGGGCGGCGCGTACTTCGGCGGCCGGGAGAACCTGTTCGGCCCCGTCGGCGAACGGCCGGTCACGGTCGACGCCGAGGAAACGATCAACGGGCTCCGGATGATGACCCGGTTCGTCCAGGGCACGAACTTCAGCCAGCTCAGCGAGGACTACGCCGGCGGTATCGCCCCGACGGAGATCACCTCGTGGAACGAGGAGGACTCCCGCGCGCCGATGGTCAACGGCAACGCGGTGATGCACCGCAACTGGCCGTACGCCATCGCCAGCAACGCCTCCGAGGAGAACTTCGGCGAGGACTACGGCGCGATGCCCATGCCGTACGCGGTCACCGAGGAGAACGCAGCCCAGCAGGGTGCTGGTGGCTCCGCCTCGGCGCTCGGCGGGTGGCACGCGACCGTCAACCCCAACACCGAGAACACCGAGAACGTCAACGAGGTTCTGGAGGTGCTGACGACCGACGAGTGGCTGCTCGGCATCATGGAGCTGTACGGCTGGGTGCCGCCGAAGCCCGCGCTGTTCGAGTCCGAGGAGGCACGGAACCTGGACACGATGGGCCGCTACATGGACACGCTGCAGGTGGCCGGCGAGAACACGATCGCCCGTCCCGTCACGTCCGTGTGGCCCAACCAGGTCCCGGTCATCGCCGAGCAGGCCAACCGCGCCGTCGCGGGCGAGAAAGACCCCTCGCAGGCCATGGCGGACCTGCAGGGCCAGCTCGAAAACATCGAGGATCAGGCGTAACCGAGTGGGATGAGCACGGAACAGCCTACGGACGGGCCGGGGCGTGAATCCCGCCGGTCGGGGCCGCTCGTCTCGGCAGTCCGCTGGATGGAGAACCTCGGGGACACCGGGTTCGCGTACCTGCTGTTGACCCCCGTGTTCCTCATCCTCGGGGCGGTCGCGCTGTACCCGCTGCTGGCGACGTTCGAGATGTCGCTGCACGCGGACGCAACCGGCAGGGTCGGCGAGTTCGTCGGGTTCCAGAACTACGTCGAACTGTTCAACGGCGAGAAGGACGTGTGGCTCGGCGGCGCGAACTTCCTCCCCGAGGGGTCGTGGCTCAGCATCAGCAACCTGCTTGGCAGCGCCGTCGGCGTGACGCTGATCTTCACGATCGTGAGCGTGTTCTTCGAGACGATCATCGGCTTCGGGCAGGCGCTCATCCTCGACCAGGACTTCCGCGGCCGGCGGTGGGTCCGGGTCGCGATCATCATCCCGTGGGCCGTTCCGATCGTGATCCAGGGGATGATATTCTACCTGATGTTCCGCCCCGGCATCGGCTTCGCGACCGCACCCCTCGCCGACATGGGGCTGCTCGCGGCGCAGAACACGCTGAACGACCCGGCGAGCGCGATGTTCATCATCATCGTGGCCGACATCTGGAAGACGTCGGCGTTCATGGCGCTGCTCATCCTCGCCGGGCTCCAGAGCATCGACCGGAGCCTCTACGACGTGGCGAAGGTCGCCGGCGCGTCGAAGTGGCAGCAGTTCCGGATGATCACCCTGCCGCTCATCCTGCCGACGGTCGGCGTCGCGGTGCTGTTCCGGACCGTCGCAGCGATGCGCGTCTACGGCGTGATCGACACCGTGTCGAGCTGTCAGGTCGTGCCGTCGCTGTCGTGTATGGTCGTGCAGACGTTCAGTTCGCCCCCGCGGTACGCGACGTCGGCGACCATCGCCTTCGTCACCGCCGCGATCATCGGGGTCGCAGTGTCCGTGATAATCGTGCAGCAGGCACGGGAGGGGATCTGAGATGTCGACCGCAACCGAACCCGACGACGACGAGGCGCGCGGACCGCTCCAGCGATGGGTGCGGGACGCGATACAGAACCCGCAGAAGGTGTACCGGGCGCTGTTCTACAGCGCGACGGGGTTCTTCCTGGTGACGACCCTGTTCCCGTTCTACTGGCTGCTGGTGCTGGCGCTGACGCCGCGGGAGCTGATGACGCAGTTCTCCTTCCCGCCGACGCCGAACGGGTTCAACCCCGAGTCCTTCATCACGGTGTTCCAGCAGGAGCCGTTCCACCTGTACGTGTTCAACAGCTTCGTGCTGGCCATCGTGACGACGGTCATCGTGATCTTCATCGCGAGCCTCGCGGGGTACGTGTTCGGCCGGCTGGAGTTCCCGGGCCGCGGGCCGCTGATGCTCGGGATCCTGGCCATCTCCTACTTCCCGCCGGCGGCGTTCGTCGTGCCGCTGTTCCGGGTGTTCACCGGCCGGACGCCGGTCGAGATCCCCTTCGTCGACCTCGTTCTCTTCCAGCCGCCGCGGCTGCTGAACACGCCGGGGTCGATGATACTTCCCTTCAGCGCGCTGTTCATGCCGCTGTCCATCTTCATCCTGACGACGTTCTACGCCCAGATCCCGGACGGGCTGGAGGACGCCGCCAGGGTCGAGGGGACGACGCGGATCGGCGCGCTGTTCCGGGTCATCATGCCGCTGTCAGCACCGGGCGTCGCCACTGCCGCCGTGCTGACGTTCATTTCGGTGTACAACGAGTACTTCTTCTCGTCGATCATGGCGCTGTCGAACGAACCGAGCCAGTGGTCGCCACTGGTCGGCGGGATCCTGAGCTACCAGACCCAGTACGCGACGGCCTACGACCTGATGGCAGCGGCGAGCATCATCGGGGTGTTACCCGTCGTGATACTCGTGGTCATCGCGCAGGAACGCATCGTCAGCGGCCTCACAGCGGGCGCACTCAAGGAGTAACACAATGGCACAAGTCAAACTCGAACACATCACGAAACGCTACGAGGACGTGACGGCCGTCGACGACATGAACCTCGACCTGAAGGACGGCGAGTTCATCTGTCTCGTCGGGCCGTCAGGCTGCGGGAAGTCGACGACGATGGAGACGGTCGCCGGACTCACCAAACCCACCGAGGGGAAGGTGTTCATCGGCGACCGCGACGTGACGAACCTGCCGCCGAAGGACCGCGGGGTGGCGATGGTGTTCCAGAACATCGCGCTGTTCCCGCACATGGACGTGTACGACAACATCAGCTTCGGGCTTCGGCTCCGGGACTTCGACAAGGACGAGATCGACCGACGCGTGAACAACGCGGCGGAGATCGTCCAGCTCGAAGGTATGCTCGACCGGATGCCCGACGAGATGTCCGGCGGGCAGCGACAGCGCGTCGCCATCGCCCGCTCCATCGTCCGGGAACCCGACGTGTTCCTGATGGACGAGCCGCTGGCGAACCTGGACGCGAAGCTCCGCGTGAGTATGCGGACGGAGCTCCAGCGGCTCCACAAACAGCTCGACACGACGATCATCTACGTCACCCACAACCAGGCCGAGGCGATGACGATGGCCGACCGCATCGCGGTGATCGACAGCGGCGAACTCCAGCAGATCGACCCGCCGCTGACCTGCTACAACGAGCCGGCGAACCTCTTCGTCGCCGGCTTCATCGGCTCGCCGTCGATGAACTTCATGTCCGGCGAGATCACCGGTGCCGGGCTGGAGACCGAGCATTTCGTGCTCGACTTCGACCCGTCGACCGTCGACGGCGTGAGCGTCGGCCAGGAGGTCACGATGGGCATCCGGCCCGAGGACGTGTACCCGTCCGAGAACGCCGAGCGGCTCGCGACGCCGACGAAGCGGATCCGGGCCACGACGGACGTGCTGGAGCCGATGGGCGACGAGATATTCGTCTACCTGTTGTTCGGCAACGGCGACGGGTCGATGGACATGGAGAGCCGGGGCGGCGGCCAGCTCCTGATGAGCGTCGACCCAGACTCGGCGATCGAGGAGGACGAGGACGTCGAGGTCGTCCTCGACCGCTCGAAGGTTCACCTGTTCGACAGCGCCTCGGGCGACGCCATCGTCCACGGGATGACGGCACCCCAGACCGCCGAGGAGCAACCGGAACCCGGAGGTGACGACTGAGATGGTGGGTGCCGCCGAACTCGTCTACTTCGGTGGCGGGACGGTCCTGTTTTTCTTCTGGGTGTACGGCATCGCGTCGTTCGTCTTGGACCTGAAAAACAAGATCATCCCGGGCATCCGCAAGTACCGGCGCGGTCGGCGGCGGCTCAAGGAGGAACAGCAGGAAGAGGAGGAGCGCGAGGAACGAGAACGACAGCTGTACTGAACGCGCCGGTGACGCCATGCCGGTCCCGGGACCGACCGGGGCCGCCCGGCAACCGGGCGCATTCGGGGATCCGAACCTGAAGAGTTAACCGCGGCTACGGGTGAAGTTCAATCAATGACTGAGAGCACCGCACCACGAGTCGGGATCGTCGGTCTCGGCAACATCGGCCAGTATCACGTGGACCGACTCCGGGAACTCGGCGCGAACGTCGTCGGGGGGATGGACATCGACGCTGGGGCACGGTCCCACTTCACGGAGACGTACGGTATCGCCGCATACGACGACCACGAGGACCTGTTCGACGTCGCCGAGGCGGTCATCATCACGACGCCGAACAAGTACCACGAGGAGTACGCGACCGACGCGCTCGACGCCGGACTGGACGTGTTACTGGAGAAGCCGCTCGCCCACTCCGTCGAGAGCGCGGAACGGATCGCCGCGGCCGCCGCCGAGGCAGACGGGTTCTGCATGGCCGGGTTCAACAACCGGTACGCGAACCCCGTCGAGGCGATCAAGGGCCATCAGGCGGAGGGACGGTTCGGCGACGTTCGGCACGTCGAGGCGAACTACATCCGGCGGCGGGGGATCCCCGGGCGAGGGTCGTGGTTCACCTCGAAGGAGGTCGCCGGCGGCGGCGCGCTCATCGACATCGGGGTCCACGCGATCGACCTGGCGCTGTACTTCCTCGATTTCCCCGAAGTCGTCGAGGTGTCCGGACAGACGCGGGCGCAGTTCGGCGACCGCGACGAGTACTCCTTCATCGAGATGTGGGGCGAGGACATCGGGCCGGAGGGGTTCGACGTCGACGACTCCGCGAGCGCGTTCATCCGCTGTGCGGACGGGTCGACGGTCTCGCTCGAAGTCGCGTGGGCGACGAACCGCGAGAGCAACCAGGAGTTCATCCTGCGCGGCAGCGGGGCCGGCGCGAAGTTCGACAAGTCGACCGGCGACCTCACACTGTACG
The DNA here is from genome assembly GCF_003675855.1 of Halostella salina. NCBI lineage: Archaea > Methanobacteriati > Methanobacteriota > Halobacteria > Halobacteriales > Natronoarchaeaceae > Halostella > Halostella salina. Next base: position 123,146 of record NZ_RCIH01000003.1, read on the forward strand.
AGTCCAGCGACGTCGGGACCGACCAGCTGACGGACACGACGGTCGAGACTCGTCCGAACGACGCCCACAAGTCCGAACAGGAGGCGTTCCTTTCGGCGGTCGAGGCCGGCGAGGCACCCGAACGGAACACGATGGAGCAGGCGCTGACCGTCCAGCGCGTCATCGACGCCATCTACCGGTCCAGCGAGCGCAACGAGGCCGTCTCGCTCCGGAGCGTCGAGGACCCGGAGCTTCGGCGGGAATAAGCCGCTATTACCGGGTGGAACGGTCGAAACGGTGCGGAACGACTGGGCCCGTTTAACGCCCGACCTACCAATGGGCCGACCATGGTCAGGAAGGCGGTCTGGGTCGGTGCCTCGGTCGTGTTGCTTACGCTCGTCGTCGCCGTTGCCGTCCCGACGCTCGCGCAGTTACCGACGGAAGAGGACGTGTACGCACAGGAGGACGGGAACGCCACGACACAGCCCGCGTGTCAGTATCAGGAGCTGTATCAGGACGCGAGTCCGGCCGTCGCACAGGTGCTTTCCGACGGCGGGCAGGGGTCCGGGTTCGTGTACGAGCGTGACGACGGAACGAGTTACGTCGTGACCAACGAACACGTCGTCGCGGGCGTCGGCCCGGGCGGTCCGGTCGACGGCGCGGAGCGTGACCCCGCCGCCGTCGACGTGCGCTTCGCGGACGGCGCGGTGCGGTCCGGGAACGTCACCGGCACCGACGTGTACACCGACCTCGCCGTCGTCCGGGTGAACGACACGCCCGACGGGGTCGAGACCCTCCCGGTCGCTAATGACAGCCCGCCAGTCGGCCAGCGGGTCGCCGCGCTCGGCAGCCCGTTCGGGCTGGAGGGGACGATGACCCACGGCATCGTCAGCGGCGTCAACCGGTCGATGCCGACCGGCGCGGGCTTTTCGATCCCCGACACGGTCCAGACTGACGCGTCGATCAACCCCGGGAACAGCGGCGGCCCGCTGATCGACTGTGACGGCGACGTGGTCGGCGTGAACCGTGCCGGCGGCGGTGACAACGTCGGCTTTGCCGTCTCGCCGGCGCTCGTCGAACGCGTCGTCCCCGAACTGATCGCGAACGGGAGCTACGAGCATCCGTACCTCGGCGTCGGGACGGTCCCGGTGACGCCGGCGGTGGCCGAAGCCAACGGACTGAACGAGAGCCAGGGCGTGCTCGTCGTCGGCACGGCGGCCGACGGTCCCGCCGACGGGGTTCTGGTCGGGAGCAACGACACCGTGACGGTCGACGGACAGCAGGTCCCCGTCGGCGGCGACGTGGTCGTCGCGGTCGACGGCCGGGCCGTCACCTCTCAGGAAAGCCTCGGCAGCTACCTCGCCCGGGAGACCGCGCCGGGCGACGAGGTGGATCTGACCGTCCTCCGGGACGGCAACCGGACGACGGTGAACGTCACGCTCGGGGAGCGCCCGGCACCGGGCGAGGGACCGGCGGGCGCGTGAGCGAAGTGGTCGCCTCGACCCCCTGATTTTTGCCGCGGGTCGCCGAAACGAGGGGTATGCAGATCGGCGTCCACACACCACCGCTGTACGGCGAACCGCTGGCCGACGCACTGGCGTATCTGAACGGCATCGGCGTCGACGCCGTCGAACCCGGCGTCGGCGGCCACGCCGGGGACACGCACCTGCCCCGGGACGAGTACCTGGACGACGACGAGGCCCAGGCCGAACTGCTGGGTCTCCTGTCGGAACACGACATGGAGATCAGCGCGCTGGCGACGCACAACAACCCGATCCACCCTGACGAGGCGACCGCCGAGGAAGCCGACCGGGAGCTACGGGAGGCCATCGAGCTCGCGGCCCAGCTTGACGTGGACACGGTCACCACGTTCTCGGGCCTGCCGGCGGGCGGCCCGAACGACGAGGTGCCGAACTGGATCACCGCGCCGTGGCCCAACGAGCACGCCGAGGCCCACGAGTACCAGTGGAAGGAGGTCGCGATCCCCTACTGGTCCGAGATCGCCGAGTTCGCGGAGGACCACGGCGTGAACGTCGCTATCGAGATGCATCCGAACATGCTCGTGTACGAACCGCACGGCCTCCTGCGGCTCCGCGAGGCGACCAACGAGCGGATCGGCGCGAACTTCGACCCCTCACACCTCTACTGGCAGGGGATCGACGTGACGGACGCGATCCGGCTGCTCGGCGAGGCGGACGCGATCCACCACTTCCACGCCAAGGACACGAAGGTGTACGACGCCAACGCCCGCGAGAAGGGCGTGCTCGACACGACGGCCTACACCGAGGAGGCCGACCGCTCGTGGCTGTTCCGCTCAATCGGCTACGGCCACGGCGAGGCACACTGGAAGGACGTGGTCTCGACGCTCAGGATGGTCGGCTACGACGGCACGCTCTCGATCGAACACGAGGACTCGCTGACGAGTTCGCGGGAGGGGCTGGAAAAGGCCGTCGACGTGCTCTCACGCGCCGTGTTCGAGACGACGCCCGGCGACGCCCACTGGGTGTAGCGCCGCCGAAGGACCACCGCGGACGGTCAGAGCTGTTCCCAGGCGTCCTCGTCGTCGGGGTCGGGTGCGTCCCCGAGCATCCCGTCGGCGTTCGCCGCCGCTTCGGCGGCCGACTGCTCCTCGGCCGCGGCGTCGATCGTTCCGACGTCCGGCCACGCCATCTGGTCCCAGGACCCCTCGCGGCAGTAGTAGTAGATCATGTCACCGTCGATCACGGCGTAGATGTCGGACCGCTGGTCGTGGATCACCCGCTGGTTCCCGTCTATCGCCACGTCGACCACGTCCTCCAGCGTGTCCAGCTGGACCTGCTCCTTGTCGACCCACATCGGGATCGACCCACAGGAGATCCACTCGTCGTGCCGGCGGCGGTGGATCTCCTCGCGGATCGCCCCCACGTCGACCGCGTCCTCGCGGCCCATCCAGAGCACGCCACCCATGCCGAACGCGCCGACGCTACCGGCAAACAGCGACAGCAGGAGTCCGTAGTCCGGCGGGACCTCGGTCTCTCGGGTGACCGGCGTGGAGTGCTGGCGGTCGGACGACAGTTCGCCGTCGATCCAGTAGGCGTTCTCGGTCACACGGAGCGGCGCGCTGGCCGACAGTTCGCCGGCGTAGTCGCCCGTGTCGTACGTCGTGCTGACCGAGAGGCTGACGGAGAGCGACCCGACGTTTCTGAGGCGCTCGGTCGTGTTGTCGAGTCGCTCGTCGAGTTCGCGCACGTCGATGGTGGCGTTCGTCCGGGCCGTCCCGTCGGTGGCGGTCGTCGTCTCCTTGACCAGCACCGTCTCGTTGCGCCAGAACGTCTCGCCGTCGGCGACAGCACGGACCTCCATCCGGAGCTGATGGGTCACCTCCGTCCCGCTCGGCGCGTCCGTGACCGGCGTGACCGTGAGGACGGGCGTGTCGTTGATCAGGTAGCGCGCGTTGTTCTCCAGCGTGGCCCCTTCCTCCCAGACGGAGTCGTCGTCGGCCACCACGGCGCTCGTCTCGACTGCCGTCTCGACGCGCTGTGGGTTTCGCTCCTCGGTCACGGTCTCCGTCTCCGACGTCGCAGCGACGGCCCCGCCGGCCGCAAGCGTGATCAGCCCGATGACCACACACGCCACGGCCAGTTCGCGGCCGTACCGGGCCGTGACCAGACGAACGCGTGGCGGGAAAAGGTCGCTCATCGACCCTCGCCTCCCGACGCGATGGCGTTCGGCCCGCAATCGATCATGTTGTTTTCGTTGCCGTTCTCGTTCATAAATGTTCACAATCCAAGCCGTCTCCGCAGGCGGTCAGTCACCGACCGCTCGCCGCCGATCGACCTGAGTCGCTGGTCCCGCAGGCCGACGGCGAGGACGACCAGCAGCGTGACCCCGGCGACGACGACGCCGTTGATCGCCGCGATCGCGGTCCACGGGTGGACGTCGTGGAGCCCCTCGATCACACCCGCCGGGAGAAGCGCGACGTAGCGCCGCTCGGTCACCTCGCGGTAGGCGACACCCTCGGCCGCCGGCCCCTGGAGCGTCACGTTCGTCGCGGTGGCGCTGCCGCTCGGGACCGTCGCCCGTTCGTCGGATACAGACACACCCTCACTGGCCGGTTCGACCACGACGACCGTCGACACCATGCCGTCGTTTTTGATCCGTTGTTCGACGGTCGTCTCCCCGCCGGGTTCGACGATCAGCGGGTCGTCCTCGGTCTGTTCGGCCCCGAGGACTGCGTACTCCATCGTTCCCGAGGGCACCGTCATGGCCGCCGTCGTCGGGACGACCACGATCAGCAGGAGCAGGCCGAACAGGAGCCGTTTGTCGAGCACGTTCGGGCGCGTCCGCGCCCGCGTCTTCGGCCGGTCCTTCGACCCCGTCAGCCCGGCGACAACGAACAGCACCGCCCCCGAAAGGACGAGAATGCCGCCGACGCTGTCGCCCGGCGTCGTCGGACCGACGACCCCCGTGACGACGCCCCGAGCGCCGTCGACGGCGGTCCCGAGATGCGGGATGGTGACGACGCTCCCGCCGACCTGCAGCGCTTTCGCGCGTATCTGTCGGTCCGAAACCGGCGGCTCCGGGCCGTCCTGGTCGGTGAAGGGGTTGTTGTCCCCCTTCGTCACGTACCCCTCCGTCGTCCGGTCGACGACGCGGTGGGTCGTCAGGCCGCCGCCGTTGAGCCGCTGGGCCTCGAACACCACGACGTCGCCTTCCTCTACCTCGCCCGTCACCGCCGTCGGGAGGACGACGAATCCGTCGCCCGCCGAGATCTCCGGTTCCATGCTGTCCGTCGTCACGTAGCCGAGCAGGATCGGCTGGCCGAGCGCCTGTCCGAGCAGAAGCGAGACGAGCGCGACGATCAAGAGGGCCTCGACGACCCCCCTGACGGCTGCACGGACTGTCACTATCGGACCATGTCAACGCCCGGTTATAGTCCTTTTCGCCGACGCTGCCGGACGAGCCCGGCACCGAGCAGCAGCGGTCCCACCACCGCTGCACCCGACGCCGACGTGCGAATCATCGACGGCGTGACCAGCCCGGCGTCCCCGCCCCCGACGCTCACCGCCCCGGCGGTGGTTCCGCTGACGCCGACCGTGGCGTCACGTTCACTCCGGAACGACCGATCGAACGTCACGGTCCGGGTCTCGCCGGCCGGGACGGCGACTCGCTGGGTCGCGACGACGGTCCCGTCAACGACGAGTTCGGCGGTGAACGTTCCGTCCGCGTCGCCGTCGTTCGCGACCGTCGCCGTCACCGTGGCGGGTTCGCCGACATCGACATCGTCGTCGGTCACCGTCGCGTTCGTCACCGCGAAGTCGGGGGCGGGGCCGTCCGGTTCCGTCACCGTGACCGGCCCGATCTCCCGGTCGCCGACGGCCAGCGCGTACTCCCCGCTCCGCTCGAACCGGCGCTCGAACGTCACGGTCCGGGTCTCGCCCGCGCCGACACGAACCCGTCGGTCGTCGACCGTCACGCCGTCGACGCGGAACGGGACCGGCACCGTCGCGGTCCGGTTCCCTCGGTTCGTCACCGTCGCAGTGACGGCGACGCGCTCCCCGGAGTCCACCTCCGCCCGGTCGATAGTGCTGTCGATGTCCACGAGCGTCCCGTTCGCCAGCCCGAAGCCCTCGCCGTCTGCCGCCGCACCGGACCCGGTCAAGCTGTCCAGGTACACGTCCTCCTCGTCGACCGGCTCCTCGCCGTCAGGCGTGAGTGCGACGACGGTGAACGAGGAAAGCGACCCCGCGTCGCTGCCCTGCGTGTCGACCTCGACGCCGACCGCCAGTGACTCGCCGGGGTCGAGCCGGACCGCGTTATTCCGCCCTTCGACCTCGTTCGACGGGTCGCCCCCGCGGTAGAACGTGACGGCGTCGGAGGTGTCCTCAACCGCGACGCGGACCGGCTCCTCGTCGGCCGTGACCGAGAACACGCGGTCCGCCGTGGTGACGGCCTCGTCGTTGAGGTCAACGAGTTCGACGGCGAGTTCGCCGTTCCGGACCGTCGCGTACTCGCCGTTGGGGCCGTCGTGCGGGTGGAGAGTGACTACTCCGGCGTCGTCGGTGTTCCCGTCCTCGACCGCGACGGCCGCTGCTGTGGGGACTGCGAGGCCAGCGAGGAGGAGGGCGACGACGGCGAGGACGTTGAAGCGCATGTACGGCGAGAAAGGATACGGTATCCTCAGGAAGTGTCCTCAACTCGGATAGTGATCGTATCGGGGCCGATATCAGATCCACCACTGGTGATGGTTTTGGAATTAATCACGACGTCGAGGGTCACCGAATCATCACTGCCACCACTTGTGTCCAGCGTTTCCGGGTCAGTACTACCGACGAACTGAATCGCAGATCCGGTATCGCTCGTATCCGCACTCGTCTTCAGAAGGCTATTTTCCGACGGGTTCTCGATATAGACATCGTATTTACTCCCGTCAGTCCCCGACGGAACCGTGATCGTTAACCCACCGTTGTATCTCGTGATGGCATCTGCATTGATGTCCTGCTCGCTCAGCTCGATAGTATCTCCGCCACTTGAGAGACCGTCCGAGACGGAAAGCTGCACCTGAGCACTACCGTCTCCGCTGGTTTGTAGGTCGACTGTCCGTTCGGCTTCCACGTTCGTAAATGCGCCCGACCCGAACGCCGCGCCGCCGCCGACCACTGCTGTGCCAAGACCGATCAGTACGTTGCGTCGATTCATTCTCATTGTTGTTGTCTCCGATGCACGGTAGTCCGTGCTTACACCACCCAAGAGACCCCTACCACTTTGTATTAGTGAGCTTGACCGGGGTTCACACCGTACCTGAACGGTCCGAAACCCCCGCTTGAACCGGGGATATCGGAGTGAAACAACGACCAACGACGGGGGAGCCACAAGCCATATATCACGTCAGAAGATTGGTTCGAACGAACAGGAATGGCGGCACAGAGCGACGACGGGAAGGACGAACTCTTTTCGATCCTGAGCAACCATCGCCGTCGCTACACGATCCAGCTCTGCAAGCAGGCAGAGGACACCGTCACGCTGTCGGATCTGGCCGAGCAGGTCGCGGCGTGGGAGGAGGACAAGACGGTCTCGGAGATCACCTCCGCCGAGCGCAAGCGCGTGTACACGTCGCTCCAGCAGACCCACCTCCCGACGCTGGAGGAGGCGGGGATGATCGAGTACGAGGACCACGAGGTCGAACTCACCGACGCCGCCGACGAACTCGACGTGTACATGGACGTGGTTCCGGAGGGCTCGATCCCGTGGGGCGTGTACTACCTCGGCCTGTCGGTCGTCGGTGCCGGGATCCTTGGGGGAGTCTGGGTCGGCTTGCTGCCGACCACTCCGATCCCGGAACTCGGCTGGGCAGCACTCGTCCTCGGTCTCTTCGCGGCGTCGGCCGTGGTACACGTGATACAGAACCGGCAGATGGAACTCGGCGAGATGGAGCGTCCGCCCTGAGAGCGCTGCGAGGTGACTGACTCGTCCTCGGCGGGGTTCGCTGTGTCGTCGAACCGATTGGATACGGGTTTATCACGGTCGTACACGGGCCACCGACAGCACGACCGTGACGATACCACTCCGGGGAAGGATCGGGATCCGGGTGTCGACCTCGATGGAGGAAGGTACGGTCGAGTGCGTCCCGGAGTAGCCGGCAGACCACCTCTCCCGTCGCGGAAACACTAAATCCGATCCCGCCGAACCACCGTCCATGACGCTACAGGTCGGCGTACTCGGCTACCGGTTCATGGGCAAGGCCCACGCGAACGCGCTGGCGCGGCTGCCGATGTTCTTCCCGGACGCACCGGACGTGGAACGGGACGTGATCGTCGGCCGCGACGAGGCGGCGCTCGCGGACGCCGCGGACCAACTCGGCTTCTCCCGCACTGCGACGGACTGGCGCGAAGTGGTCGACGAGGTCGACGTCTTCTACAACCTCGGGCCGAACCACGTCCACGCCGAGCCCTCCATCGCGGCGCTGGAGGCCGGGACGCCCGTTTTCTGCGAGAAGCCGCTCGCGCCGACGCTCGACGACGCCGGAGAGATGCGCGACGCGGCGCGGGACGCGGGCGTCCCTGCGGGGAACGCGTTCAACTACCGGTTCGTGCCGGCGATCCAGTACGCGAAGAACCTCATCGACGCGGGCGAGATCGGCGAGATACGGCACTTCCGCGGCACGTACCTCCAGGACTGGCTGGTCGACCCCGAGGCCCCGTGGTCGTGGCGCAACGACGAGGAACTGGCCGGCAGCGGCGCGCTCGGCGACCTCGGCGCGCACACCGTCGACCTGGCGCGGTTCCTCGTCGGCGAGGTCGAGCGCGTCAGCGGCCACCTGACCACGTTCGTCGACGAGCGCCCGGTCGAAGGCAGCGACGAAACCCGTCCGGTCACCGTCGACGACGCCTACTCGGCGCAGGCCGAGTTCGAAAACGGCGCGATGGGCACGTTCGAGGCGTCGCGCTTCGCCACGGGCCACAAGAACGACCACAGCATCGAGGTCCACGGATCGGAGGGTAGCCTCCGCTTCTCGCTGGAGCGACTGAACGAACTCGAGGTGCTCCGGGACGGCAACCGCGGCTACGAGACGGTGCTCGTCACCGACGAGGACGACCCCTACGTCGACCACTGGTGGCCGCCGGGCCACGTCATCGGCTGGGAGCACACGTTCGTCCACGAGAACTACGAGTTCCTCTCGGCGGTCGAAAACGACGGCGAGTTCGAGCCGAGCTTCGAGGACGGCTACGCCGCACAGCAGGTGCTGGACGCCGTGGAGCGGAGTGACGAAACCGCCCAGTGGGTCGAGGTCGAGGGCCGGTAGGCGTCTCGACCGCACCGCTGGGCGGTTTCCGGAGAGTGGGTCGAGGTCGAGGGACGGTAGGTGCTCGACCGCACCGCTGGGTGGGCTGAAACCCTCAGAACTCGCGCTGCCCCTCGTCAGTGATGACGCTGTCGAGCAGGGAGAGCGGCGTCGCGTCGTAACTCGGGTTCTCGACGGCAAAGCCCTCGGCCGGTTCGCGCATCACCTCGCTGGCCGAGCGGTACTCGTTCTCGAAGACGAACCCCTCGTCGATGATCTTCGCGCCGGAGCCGACGACGCTCATCGGGACGCCGAGCTGGGCGGCCGTCGCCGCGATCGGGAACGTGCCGACGCGGTTGTACAGCGTGTCGTCGGCGATGGAGGTCATGCCCATCAGCACGCGGTCGCAGTCGGGTAACACCTCGCCGCAGGCCGCGTCGGTGAGCAGCGTCGTGTCGACGCGGTCCATCCCGGCGAGCGTCCGCGCCGTCTTCCGCCCGAGGTAGCGCGGCCGCGCCTCGGTGACGTACACGTCGAGATAGTTGCCGTTCTGCACCGCCCGCTCGACGGCTTCGAGGAACGTCGTGGAGTAGGCGTGCGTGAGCAGCGTCTCGCCGTCGGCCAGCGTTTCGGCCGCGCGGGCGGCCGCCTCCCGTTTGCCCGTCTCGATATCGTCGGCGACGCGGTCGATGACCTGCCGGAGCCGCGCCTTTGCGTCCTCGACGGTCCCGTCGTCGGCGTCGAGCACCTCGTGTTCGACCTCGCGGAGCGCGTTCTGGAGGGACGCATGGGAGGGGTTCGCCCGGCGGAGCGTCTTGCTGTTGCGCTCGATGTCCCGGTGGAACGCCTCGACGGAGGTGAACTCGCGGTCGAGCAGCTCCCCGAGCGCGCGGGTCGCCTTCACGGCGACGACGGAGGAGCTGTGGGTCTGCATCGCCTCGATCTCCTCGACCGTCTCGTCGATCATGCGGTGATCCAAACCGCCTGCCGACAAAGCCCTTGCGGGGGAGCGACTCCCACCCGTCGCCCGCCGGAGCTAACTGGCCGCGCGCCCTACGTCGGAACGATGGTATCGGTCACCTACACCTGCCCCTACTGCGACGCGGTCGTCGCCATCGACCGCAACCCGTACATGCGCGACAAGTCCGTGACTGCGGAGCCACAGGACGGCCGGGAGTACGCCAGCACGACCGGCGAGTACGAGGAGGCAGACGGGATCGAGTTCGTCTGCATCGGGACGCAAAGCGTCCCGGGCGATCGGACGGCGTCCGATACCGTCGGCGACCCGGACGGCGAAGACGGCGGGAGCGGTCCGGACGACGGGGAAGACGGCTGCGGGCGGACGTTCTACCTCAACTACGTGAAGTACGAGCGCGGCCGGGAACTCCACGAGGGGCCGTCGCTCGAAGACACGCCGCGGTTCGACTTCAACCCATGAACGACGACGTACTCGACGAACAGCGCGAACTCGTATCGCTGCTCGAAGACGCGGGCTGGGACGTCACCGAGACGGAACTCTCGGTGTACGAGAGCCCGTGGGCGGACGACGACTCGCCGGAGGCGACGGTGACGCTCACGGCGCGGAAGCTGCTTGGCGACGGGGACGACGCGGACGGCGCGGACGGTGATGACGACGACACCAGCGAGTTCCGGATCGGCTGACGCTGCCGGTCAGCCCTTGATGTTACAGACGGGGAACGTCCGGGCGACCTTGTCGCCGATGCCGAGCGCGTCGGAGACCCGCACTACCTCGTCCACGTCCTTGTACACGCCCGGCGCTTCCTCCGCGACGGTCGCGCCGCTCTCGGCCTTCACGTAGACGCCCTGCTGTTCGAGGTCGTCCTGCACGTCGCCGCCCCAGTAGTCCTGCTTGGCCTGCGTCCGGCTCATCAGCCGGCCCGCGCCGTGGGCCGTCGAGCCGAACGTCAGGTCCATCGACGACTCGCCGCCGCGCAGGACGTAGCTCCCCGCGCCCATGCTCCCGGGGATGATGATCGGCTGCCCCACGTCGCGGTACGCGGCGGGGACCTCCGGGTGTCCGGCGGGGAACGCGCGGGTCGCGCCCTTCCGGTGGACGTACAGTTCGCGGTCCTCGCCGTCGACCGCGTGGGTCTCCTTCTTGGCGATGTTGTGGGCCACGTCGTACAGCAGCTCCATCCCCAGTTGCTCCCAGGTGCGGTCGAACACGCGCTCGAACACCCGGCGCGTCCGGTGCATGATCACCTGCCGGTTCACCCACGCGAAGTTGATCGCGGCGCACATCGCCCCGTAGTACTCCTCGGCGAGTTCCGAGCCGGCCGGCGCGGCGGCGAGTTCCCTGTCCGGGAGGTCGGCCAGCAGGTCGCCGTGCTCCTGCTCGATCCGCCGGAGGTAGTCGTTGCACACCTGGTGACCGAGTCCGCGGCTCCCGCAGTGGATCAGGACGACGATCTGATCCTCCCGAAGGTCGAACGCCTCGCCCACGTCCTCCCGGAACACGTCCGTGACGCGCTGGACTTCGAGGAAGTGGTTGCCGCTGCCGAGGCTGCCGATCTGGTTGCGGCCGCGGTCCTTGGCCTTCTGCGAGACGGCCGACGGGTCGGCGTCCGGCCGGCGGCCCTCGTCCTCGCAGGCGCGCAGGTCCGCCTCGACGCCGTACCCCGCCTCGACGGCCCACTCGACGCCGCGGGAGAGGATTTCCTCGACCGTGTCGGCGTCGCCGTCGACGATGCCGCCGCCGCCGAGGCCCGAGGGGACGTTGGCGAACAGGGCGTCGACGAGTTCCTCCTCCTTCCCGCGCACGTCGTCGTACGTCAGGTCCGTCGTCATCATCCTGACGCCGCAGTTGATGTCGTATCCGACCGCTCCCGGCGAAATACAGCCGTTCTCGGCGTCCAGCGCACCGACGCCGCCGACCGGGAAGCCGTACCCCTGGTGGCCGTCGGGCATGCAGATGGCGTGGTTCGTGATCCCGGGCAGATGGGTGGCGTTTTTCAGCTGCTGGAGCGTCTTGTCCTCGCTGATTTCGTCCAGCAGCGCCTCGCTCGCTAGCACGCGGGCGGGAGCGCGCATGTCGCCCTCTCGCGGAATCTCCCAGACGTACTCACGCACTTTTTCGAGCGTGATGCCGTCGGCGTCGTAGGTGGTCATACGCGAACGTGGGGGAGGCGGCCCGGAATACGTTTCGTCTCCGGGGACGGCGTCGGCCGCCGGCGACCCGTCGCGCTACACGTCGAAGACGACGTACGCCGCCCACCCGGATTCGGTCTCCCGCAGGTCCATCTCGGAGTAGGTGACGGCTTTCACCTCGCGGGCGCTGACCGCCGATAGCGGGACGCCACGGGCGCTCCCGGACAGGTGCCACTCGCCGTCGCGCTCGGTCACCGTCGCCCGGTTGTCGACCGGTAACACCGACCGCACGTCGCGCTGGAAGATGAGCTCATCGAGGTAGTCAAAGAGGAGCGCCTCACGCCCCTCGGCCGCGACGGTCACGTCGAACCGGTCGCCGGCGTCGGGCACGTCGTCGCACATCGCGGCGGCGAGCCCGTCGGCCGCGGCCGCGAACGCGTCCCCGAGCCGGTCGCCGCTCGCGGCCACCGCCACGTCGGCGGTGTGGTCCCGGAGTTCGTAGGGCATGCCCGGTCGTATCCCGCCCGGCGGCTTGGGGGTTCGGATCCGTGTCGGTGGTGGTCACTCGCCGGCGCGTGACCCGCCGTCGCCGCGGGCTGCCGGTGGAATTATATTTGCGAACGCATTACAGGGAGGCAGTGAGCGTCAAGGTCGACATCCGGGTCGTCGGGGCCGGCAGCGACGAGTTCATCGAGGAGGCGTGGGACCTCAAGGAGTCGATCCGGCAGGACGACGGCGTGCTGAAACAGCGCCGTAGCTTCTTCACCGACGCCTACCAGCGCTCGACGGTCCACGTCGCGTTCTGTGACGGCGACCTCGTCGGCTTCGCGGCGGCCCGCCGGGACGGCTACATCCTGTTTCTCGCCGTCGCGCCGGCCCACCGCGGCGAGGGGCTGGGCGAGCAGCTCGTCGCCCGCGTCGCCGACGACCACTCCACCGTCACCTGTCACGCCCGGACCACCAACGAGAACGCCCTCCAGTTCTACGAGCATCTCGGCTTCGAGATCAAGCGCCGCATCGACAACTACTACGAGGACGGCGGCGACGCCTACTACCTGAAGCTCGGCTCCGACGCGGGGATCGCCGAACGGCTCTCCGACATCATCCGCGGGTAGCGAACCGACGACGCCGAGCGACCGCGAGCGCGTTCGGCATCCTTTTCCCACCCCCGCGCATACCGAACTGACGACATGGAGGAGCACACCCGGGGGTATCTCCGCGGCCGGTTCCGCGACCACTACCGGCGGGCGGAGATCACGCCGCCGCCGGACGCCCCCGACCGTGAGTGGGGCTTCATCCCCTGGACGGAGGGGCCGGGCACGACGATGGTCCGCCATCGCTCGCTGCTCGACATCGGTTCGCTCCCCGATTTCCTCCAGCGCAAGCGCCCGCGCCACGTCTACTTCTCGGCCGGGCGCTACGCCGACCCGAGCGCGAACTCGATGAGCGAGAAGGGGTGGCAGTCGGCCGACCTGGTGTTCGACCTCGACGCCGACCACCTGCCGAGCGTCGATCCCGCCGAGACCGCCTACCCGGAGATGCTCGCGGCCTGCAAGGACGCGCTGGAGCGCCTGCTCGACTTCCTCGAGAACGACTTCGGCTTCGAGGACCTGACGGTCGTGTTCTCCGGCGGGCGCGGCTACCACGTCCACGTCCGCGACCCGGGCGTCCGCGAACTGGACAGCGAGGCGCGCCGCGAGGTCGTCGACTACGTCCGTGGGATCGACGTCGAGTTCGACGACCTGGTCGACACCGAGGCCGTCGCCGGCATGGGCCGCGAGACGCCGGCCCAGAAGCGAACCCTCGACACGACGGGCGGCTGGAGCGCCCGCGTCCACGACCGGATCTGCGCGTTCGTCGACGACCTGCTCGCGGCCGACGAGGCCGACGCGCTGGAGCGCCTGCGCGAGTTCGACGGCATCGGCGAGGGGAAGGCGACGGCGGCGCTGACGGCCGCCCGGTCGAACGCCGAGCGGATCCGCGGCGGGAACGTCGACGTCCACCCCGCCTTCTTTCAGGTGGCTCGCATCCTCGCGGAGGGCGTGCTGGAGACCGAGAGCGCGCCGATCGACGAGCCGGTCACCACCGACACGAACCGCCTCATCCGCCTGCCGGGGAGCCTCCACGGCGGGAGCGGGCTGGCGGTCCGCCGCATCCCGCGCGACGAACTGGACGGCTTCGACCCCCTTGTCGACGCCGTCCCCGAGACGTTCGTCGGCAACACCATCGCGGTCGACGTGACCGACGTGACGGACCTGTCGCCGGCCGGAAACCCCGACTTCGGTGACGTGTCGCTCGGCGGCGACACCTTTACGGTATCGGAGGGCACACAAACTGTACCGGAACCCGTGGGCGTCTTCCTGATGGCCCGCGGCCACGCCGAAAAGGGTGAAGAATGAACTTGGATGAACTGCGGTCTGTCCAGAGCAAGGAACGGCAGAAGGACAGCTTGCAGCATCTCCGCGACTCGTTTTACGCCGACGTGGGCCAGTACATCGCGGACCTGAAGGCCCAGCGCGACCGCGCGGCCGAGGAAGCCGACGACCCGTTCTCGGACCCCGAGGTCGGCCGTCTCACCGACGAGATCGAGACGGCAGAGGAGGTGGTCGAGTCGGTGTACGAGCGCCGGATGGGGAAGATCGTCAAGCGCGCCAGCATCGCCGCGGCCGGGATGCAGTCGGACGAGGAGGGCCTGACGACCGAGGAGAAGGACCTGTACGCCGACATCGTCGACCGGATCGAGGCGAACAAGGGGGTCGTGCTCGACACGCTCTCCGGCGAGGAGACGAGCGAGTCGACGGAGGAACCGCCCACAGAGACCGAGCCAACCCAGTCGTCGGACGGCGTCGCCGCCGCCGACCTGATGGGCGACGGGACCGAGGCGGCGAGCGATGACGACGCCGTGCCCGACCCCGTCCCCGAGACGGGCGACGCCGTGCCCGAACCGATAGCCGAGGCCGAAAAGGAACGTGCCGACGAGTCCAACGACACGTCGACCCCGACGCCGTCACCGGAGGCGACCACGGAGACCGACGGCGGTGCGGTGGCCGACGACGGCGACACGTCGTCGCAGGACGAAGCAACGGCCCCGGCCGGGGCACCGTCCGGCACCGACCGTTCGACCGTCCGCATCACGGAGGACGTGGGGCAGATCCTCGGCGTCGACGAGCGCGAGTACGAACTCGCGGCCGAGGACGTGGTGTCGCTCCCCGACCAGAACGTCGACCCGCTGATCCAGCAGGACGCCGCCGAACGGCTGGACTGAAAGCGGAACCCGTTTGTAACCCCGAGTGCTGACTCGGGGTATGCTCTGTACCGGCCAGTCGGCCCCCGAGTTCGAACTGCCCGACCAGAACGGCGACCTCGTCTCGCTGTCGGACTTCCGCGGCCAGCGAGTCGTCCTGTACTTCTACCCGCGAGCGAACACCGAGGGCTGTACGACGCAGGCCTGTGGCTTCCGCGACAACTGGGCGGCGTTCGAGGACCGCGACGTGGCCGTCCTCGGCGTCAGCGACGACGAGGTGTCCGACCTCAAGACGTTCGAGGCGGACCACGACCTCCCGCACACGCTCCTCTCGGACGAGCACGGCGAGGTGTCGACGCTGTACGACTCCTACGGCGAGAAGCAGATGTTCGGCAACACGTTCGACGGCGTGTTCCGGAACACGTACGTCATCGACGCCGAGGGCGAGATCGAGTTCGCGTACGAGGGCGTCTCGCCGGAGGGCCACGCCGAGGCGATCCTAGCGGATCTGGACGAGTAAACTACCTCTCCCTACTCCCTCGGCGCATACGCGCCTCGGTCCTTGAGGGAGGGGCTTTGATGTGGACTTCCGGTGATTAGCTGTCGGCGGTTGGCCGATAGCCGTCACCGTTCAACATCCCACCATGTATACGCACGTCTACTGGTGCGTCTGCGCTCCCCGACGTGGGCGAGGAACGCAGGCTGTGGTGTCGCTTCCGCATATACCGTAACGCGACGTTTTTCGCGCCGTTGTAATCCGCGTTGATTTCGTACCCACACTTCAGGCACTGGAACTGCTCGCCGTCCCGGTTGTCTTCGTGAGTAAACCCACAATCAGTCCGAGAACACCGCTGACTCGTATGGGCAGGCTCGACCTGCTCTACAGCCACCCCTCGATCTGGAGCTTTGTACTCAACGTACTCGACAAGACGGCGGAACGCCCACACGTGATGCCAGTCAGCGTGAGGGAGTCGCTCTCGAATATCCGTCAACTCCTCGAATACGATCACGTCGCAGTCGTAGTCAACCGCTTCCTCAACGATCTCGTTGGCGACCGTGTGGATGTACTGTTTCCGCCATGCTCGCTCTCGCTTCCCGAGTCGAAGGACGGCGTTGTGTGCGGCTTGTGTGCCACGCTGTTGCATTTCTGCTCGGCGGTTCTCGAACTCCCGGATCCAGTGGTCGTACTCATCACCACTCCAGAACGTCCCTGTGGTGGCGACGGCGAGACTGTTCACACCGAGGTCGATCCCGAGGACTGTCTGGTGCCCGGGATCGGCCGAACCCTCGATCTCAACAGCCTCTCCATCTTCGTCTATCTTCCGCGTTTTGACGTGGAAGTAGAATTCGTTGCTGGCTTGGTCGTACTGGAGTGTACTCGTCCGAAACTCGTACTCCTCGGACAAGACGTACTCTTCGTACGGCGTTGGACTATCCGCTGGCAACTCGAAATCACACTCGATACGCCCGTTCACCGTTGACAGTGAGATTTTGTTCCGATAGAACGTCGCACTGCGCTTATCGTAGACCATACTCCAGGAGGTGAACTCCGGCTTGTTCGTCCGCTTGCCGTTTTTCCAGCGGTCAACACCACTATCGACAGCGTGAACGGCACGCCGGATGGCTTCTTGGACAAGGTTCGCCGTGAGTTCAGTCTCCTCGCGCAGCCGGTCGTACAACGCATCCCGGGCTGTCACGTTCGAGGTGACGCAGTCTTCGTAGTCGGTGTTGTCCCAGCAGTAGTCACTCGCCTCGTTCGCACAGTACAGGAATTGCTCGGCGGTTTCGTGGAGGTCATCACGGTACTCGTCGGGAACAACGAGTTTGACCGGCGCGGTACGCCTGACCGCCATACTTCAGATTCTGATTCGGCGGTACTTAATAACTCGGGAGTCGGGAAGCTACTGTCTCGTAGTTTGTGTCGTGAGTGTCGGCTTCCTCCCCGGCCTACTCGCTTCGCGCTTCCGACCAGCCGGAAGCTCTCGCTCCTTGAGGCCGGGGGCTCCGCCTCGAAACTGCTGAAAAAACAGCGACCGACCGGCGACCGACCTACTGGAACGTCCGGCCGACGGTCTCCTCGCCTTCGACCTCGGTGGTGTCGAACTGCTCTTCGATCTCCTCGTACTGCTCGCGGACGTCCTCGGTGACGCTGGGGGTCACCTCGTCCAGCGCAGTCTCGAAGTGCTCGCGGCGCACACGGACGTTCCCGACGCTCTCGCCGATCTCGTCGGGGTCGACGGAGTCGATGAACTCGCGGCTGGCGGCCATCGACGCCTCGCGGACGAGCGCCTCGATGTCCGCGCCGACGTAGCCATCGGTCTCGCCGGCGAGCCAGTCCAGGTCGACGTCGTCGGCGACGGGCTTGTTCCGGGTGTGGACCTCGAAGATCGCGCGGCGCGCGTCCTCGTCGGGGACGGGCACGTGGACGTGCCGGTCCAGCCGACCGGGCCGCAGCAGCGCGTTGTCGATGAGGTCCGGGCGGTTCGTGGTCGCGATGACGACCACGTCCTCCAGCTCCTCCAGCCCGTCGAGTTCGGTCAGCAGCTGCGAGACGACGCGCTCGCTGACCTCGCTGCCGCCGCCGGTGCCGCGGCCGCGTTCGCCCGCGATGGAGTCGATCTCGTCGAAGAACACCACGGTCGGGGCGTTCTCCCGGGCCTTGCTGAACACCTCGCGGACGCCCTTCTCGGACTCGCCGACGAACTTGTTGAGCAGCTCCGGTCCCTTGATCGAGATGAAGTTGCTCTGGGACTCGTTGGCGACGGCTTTCGCCATCAGCGTCTTGCCGGTGCCGGGCGGGCCGTACATCAGTACACCCTTCGCGGCCTCCATGTCCATCTGCTCGAACACCTCGGGGTAGTCGAGCGGCCACTGGACGGTCTCCCGGAGGCGCTCCTTGGTGTCCTCCAGGCCGCCGACCTGGTCCCAGGACACGTCGGGCACCTCGACGAACACCTCGCGGAGTGCGGAGGGGTCGATCCCCTTTAGCGCCTCCTTCAGGTCGCGCTCGGTGACCTGCAGCCGGTCGAGCACGTCGGCGTCGATCTCCTCGGATTCGAGGTCGAGTTCGGGCCGGATGCGCCGGAGCGCGTTCATCGCGCCCTCCTTGGTCAGGCTCTCCAGGTCCGCGCCGACGAACCCGTGCGTGTTCTCGGCGTACCGGTCCAGGTCGATCCCATCGGCCAGGGGCATCCCGCGGGTGTGCACCTGCAGGATCTCCTTGCGGCCCTCCTTGTCGGGGACGCCGATCTCGATCTCGCGGTCGAAGCGACCGCCGCGCCGGAGCGCGGGGTCGATGGCGTCGACACGGTTGGTCGCGCCGATGACGATGATCTCGCCGCGCTCGTCCAGCCCGTCCATCAGCGAGAGGAGCTGCGCCACGACGCGGCGCTCCACGTCACCGCCGGCCTCCTCGCGCTTCGGGGCGATGGAGTCCAGCTCGTCGATGAACACGATCGCGGGGGCGTTCTCCTCGGCCTCCTCGAACACCTCGCGGAGCTGCTCCTCGCTCTCGCCGTAGTACTTCGACATGATCTCCGGCCCGGAGATGGTGTCGAAGTGGGCGTCGATCTCGTTGGCGACCGCCTTGGCCATCAGCGTCTTGCCGGTGCCGGGCGGCCCGTGCAGGAGGACGCCCTTCGGCGGCTCGATGCCGAGCTGCTGGAACAGCTCGGGGTGGCGCATCGGCAACTCGATCATCTCGCGGACCTGCTCCAGCTCGTCGTCGAGACCGCCGATGTCCTCGTAGGTGACGTTCGGCGTGTCGCCGCCGCTCGTGTCACCGGGCGCGCCGGCGATCTGCTCGGCGGGCTTCTCGCTGATCTGGATCTCGGTCGAGTCGGTGATGACGACCGTGCCGCTCGGCTCGGTCGAGGCGATCTTCAGCGGGACGGACTGCCCGCTGCTGGACATCGGGCCAAAGGAGAGCGGGAACGGCACCGTCTGGCCCTCGGTAACGGCCTGGCCGGAGAGCTTGTCGCGCACCAGCGGGCCGATGTTCCCGCGGATGCGGAGGTTCTGCGGCAGGGCGACGGTGACGCTGGTCGCCGGCTTCACGTCGGCCGTCTCGACGGTGACGTTGTCGTCGATGCCGACGTTTGCCTCCTGTCGCAGGCGGCCGTCGATCCGGATGATCCCGCGGCCCTCGTCCTCGGGGTAGCCGGGCCAGACGCGCGCGACGGCGCGGTCCTCGCCCTCCCCGATGAGGATGTAGTCGCCGTTCTCCAGGTCCAGTTCCCCCATCGTGGCGCGGTCGATCGCCGCCAGTCCGCGGCCCGCGTCTTTCTGTTTGAGTGGTTTTACGGTGAGCTTCATGCTTCGTCCTCCAGTTCGATGGTGAGGACGCCGTTTTTCATAAACACTTCCGCGTCCTCGCCGGGCAGGTCGATCTCGATCTGTTCCTCGTCCCCGTCGGTTCCGGTCACGACGATGGCGGTGTCGGCCAGCACGTCGACGTCGGCGTCGGCCACCGGTCCGAGGTCGGCCGCGATCACGACGCCGTCGTCGTAGCGGTACTCGCGGACGACCCGTTCGTCGCCGTCGGCCAGTTGATTGAGGTTCATGTAACTAACCCAAAGTTAGTCGTACTACTATTTAAACCTTTCTCCAGCTCCCCCTCGAAAGGGCGGTGTTTCGGAGGTTCGGCTGAATTGCGGTTCACACGAACATTGTGCCGGTCGCGAATTGAACTTTATGGTCGCCCCCGTCCAAGGTCCGGTATGGAGACAGTCACACATCAGGGGCGGGAGACCGCCTACCGGCGCTCGGACCGTGGCGGCGACGGGACGCCGCTCCTTCTGGTCCACGGCAGCGGCGGAGCACGCGGCGTGTGGAAGTCGCAGTTCCGGCTGGCCGACGACCGGCCCGTCGCGGCGCTCGACCTGAGCGGCCACGGCGCGTCCGACGACGTGGACGCCGACGCGGGGTACGGCACGCTCTCCGCGTACGCGGACGACGTGATCGCCGTGGCCGAGGCGACAGATGCCGGCGTCCTCGTCGGCAACTCGCTGGGCGGCGCGGTCGTGCTGCACGCCGTCCTCGACCGCGGGATCGATCCCGACGGGGTGGTGCTCGCCGGCACTGGCGCGCGCCTCTCGGTCAACGAGGACCTCCTGCACTGGCTGGCAACCGACTTCGAGCGCGCGGTCGAGTTCCTCCACGGCCCGGGCCGCCTGTTCGACGACCCCGACGACGAACTGGTCGAACTGTCGACGGCCGCGATGCGCGACTGCGGCCGGGCGGTCACCGAGCGGGACTTCCGGACCTGCCACGCGTTCGACGAGCGCGACCGGGTGAGCGAGGTCGACGTGCCCGCGCTGGCGGTCGTCGGGGAGCACGACCGCCTCACGCCGCCGTGGTTCCACGAGTATCTGGCGGAGGAGATGCCGGACGCGGCGCTCGCTGTCGTCGAGGACGCGGCGCATCTGGCGATGCTGGAACAGCCGGCGGCGTTCAACGCGGCCCTGGAGAACTTCCTCGACGGGCTGGACGGGTAGCCGGTCCGGCGGTTTCGCCGACCGCCGCGGTCAGTAGAACTCGTCGTACTCCGCCTCGTGGCCGCCGTCCTCGCCGGGGTAGTCGCCGGACTCGACCGCCTCGACGTAGTCGTCGAGCGCCCCCTCCATCTCGCCGCGCACGTCGCCGAACTGCTCGGCGAACGGGGGCGTCCAGTCGCTCAGGCCGACGACGTCGTTGAACACGAGCACCTGGCCGTCGGTTTCGGAGCCGGCACCGATCCCGATGGTCGGGATCGACAGCTCCTCGGTGACCCGCGCCGCGAGGTTCTCCGGGACGTGTTCGAGCACCAGCGAGAACGCGCCGGCGTCCTCGTGGCGCTTCGCGAGGTCGAGGATCTCAGCGGCGGCTTCGTCGTCTGTCCCCTGGCGCGTGTGGCCGCCGAGCTGGTTGACGCGCTGGGGCGTCAGCCCGAGGTGGGCCTGGACCGGGATCCCGAGGTCGACCAGGTGCTCCGTCAGTTCGACCGTGTGCGGACCCGACTCCAGTTTGACCGCGTCCGCGCCCTCCTCCTTGATCAGGCGACCGGCGTTCTCGACGCTTCGCTCGCGGCTCGCACCGACCGAGAGGAACGGCATGTCGGCGATCACGAGTGCCTCGTCCGTCCCGCGGACGACGGCCCCGGTCCGGCTGGCCATCTCGTCCATCGTGACGGGCACCGTGGAGTCGTAGCCGAGGGAGACGTTGCCGACGCTGTCGCCGACGAGGATCACGTCGACGCCCGCCGCCTCGACCAGCGACGCGGTCGGCGCGTCGTACGCCGTCAGCATCGTGATCGGCTCCGACCCCGCCATCGACTGCACCTCGGGAACGGTAGGCATAGGCGGACGTTGACGCTTCGATACAAAAGGACTCCGCCTCGCGGCACGGATCGCTGGCACGGCCCCGACCGACGGGGACGGTCCCGAACCCGGGACGGACGGACAGCTTTTCGGTCACCCGGTTCGACGGGTCGGACATGTACGGCATCCGTGAGATCCTTGCCATCGTCCTGTCGGTGGGTCTCGGCGGCTTCCTGATCGCCTTCCCGGGTGCGTTCATCCGCATCCAACTGGTCGGCCGCGGACCGCACGACCGCGGCCAGTACGGCGAGGACTGGGACCCGCCCCGGAAGTACACGCTCCCGGTCCGTCTGCTCGGGCTGGCCGCGGTCGGCGTCGGTCTCTACCTCGTCGCACAGCCGCTGTGAACGCCGATAGCAGAACCCGGGAACGCGTCAGCCGCCCCGAACCGTCACGCATTAGCCGCGTACGACCCAAGCCCGCCTGTGCCAGAGCGCGTCGAGACGGACGAACCGGAGGAGGGGGTCGACACGACCCGGGTCATGCAGCTCACCTTCCTCACGACGCTCGCCGTCGGCGTGCCGGTCGTCGTCGCGCTCTCGCTGTTTGTCACCCTGCCGACGTGGGAGGCCCGCGCCGAGTTCGTGGTCCGGGTCGGCGCGCTGATCTGGCTGGTGACGGGCCTCGGATTCTACGTCCGCGAGCGGCGGCGCGACGCACCGCCCGAGTCGCCCTAGCGCACGTCGACGTAATCGACGCCCGCCCGTTCGGCCGCCTCCCGGTCGCGGAGGGAGTCGCCGACGAACACCGCTCGCGACGGGTCGACGCCGAGCGCGTCGACGGCGGCCAGCAGGGACTCCGGTTCGGGCTTCCACGTGTCGACGGTGTCCCGGCCGACGACCCGCTCCACGTGGGCCGATAGCCCGTGGGTCTCCAGCGCGACGGCGCAGGCGTCCTCGCAGTTCAGCGAGCAGACCGCCGCCGGCCGGTCCAGCGCGGCGAGTTCGTCGGCGGTCGACAGGCGGCGCGACGTCCGCGCCCCCTCGCGCTCGTGGTCGGCGATGGCGGCGTTGACCTGCTCGAACAGTCCCTCCTCCCGGGCCGCGCCGAGCAGGTCCCAGAGGCTCCGTCCGTCGGGGTCCACTCCCGCGCGCTCGTACACCGCCTCCACGTCGGCGGCGACCGCCCCCCAGTCGACCGCCAGGTCGACGAGCGTCCCGTCGAGGTCGTACACGACGCCGTCGTACGGTTTGTGTGGCACGGCCGACGCTACGGCCCACCCGGATATGGTCGTGTCGGTCGAACCACCCACGCGGCCGAACCACCCGCGGCCTGGCCGGAACCGAACCGGTTTTGGGCGCGAGTGGACGAACGTCCACCATGGCGTCGCATCTCCGCACCGGCGGCACCGTCGTCGACCGTGACAGTTCCGGCCGGGAGCTGTGCTGTTGCGGGGACGCGACGCGGCACGCCAGACCGACGCCGTCGACCCTGACGATTCATCGAGGATACCATGCTTGACCGGGTGCGCGAGGACGTGCGGGCGGCGCTCGACCGCGACCCGGCCGCCAGAAGCGCGCTGGAGGTGGCGCTCTGCTACCCCGGTCTCCACGCCGTCTGGGCGCACCGCCTCACCCACGCCCTCTGGGAGCGGGGCTTTCGCCTCGTCGCGCGGGTCCTCTCGCAGGTCGCCCGCCTCCTCACCGGCGTCGAGATCCACCCCGGCGCGGAGGTGGGCCGCCGCCTGTTCATCGACCACGGCGCGGGCGTCGTGATCGGCGAAACGGCCGAAGTCGGCGACGACGTGCACATGCACCACGGCTGTACGCTCGGCGGGAACGACCCCCGGCCCGTGAAGCGCCACCCGACGCTGGAGGACGGCGTCGTCCTCGGCGCGAACGCGACGCTGATCGGCGATATCACGGTCGGGGCGGACGCGGCGGTCGGGGCCGGTGCGGTCGTCGTCGACGACGTGGAGCCGGGACGGACGGTCACCGGCGTCCCGGCCGAACCGATCGACGGGGGCGAGGACGTGGATGCCGACGCCGACGGCGCGGCAGAGGATTAGTCGAGCAGTTCGCGGGCGATCACCGTCTTCTGGATCTCGCTGGTGCCCTCGTAGATGGTCGTGATCTTCGCGTCGCGGTAGAGCCGCTCCACGTCGCCCTCCGTGGTGTAGCCGTAGCCGCCGTGGATCTGGACCGCCTCGTTCGTCACGTCCATCGCGGCCTCGCTGGCGAAGTACTTCGCCATGCTCGCGGCCATCCGCGGCGACTCGCCGCGGTCCTCGCGGGCGGCGGCGTCGCGGGTGAGTAGTCGGCTCGCCCGCACCTGCGTCGCCATGTCGGCCAGCTTGTGCCGGATCGTCTGGATGTCGCCGATCGGCTTGCCGAACTGCTCGCGCTCGCCGGCGTACGCCTCGGCCTCGTCCAGAGCCGACTGCGCGAGGCCGACCGCCTGCGACGCGATGCCGATCCGGCCGCCGGTGAGGATCGACAGCGCGGCCGAAAGGCCCTTGCCCTCCTCCGTGAGGCGGTTCTCGGCGGGGACCCGGACGCCGTCGAACTCCAGCGACGTGGTGTCGCTGGCGCGCAGCCCGAGTTTCTCCTCCTTCTTGCCGACGGTGAGGCCGTCGGCGTCCTTCGGCACGACGAACTGGGTGACGCTCTCCGGGTCCTCGCGGTCGGTCTTCGCGAACAGGACCACGACGCCGGCGCGCTCGCCGTTGGTGATCCACTGCTTCGTGCCGTCGATGACGTACTCGTCACCCTCCTTCCGTGCCTCGGTCGTCATCTCCGCGGGGTTCGACCCCGCGCCGGGTTCGGACAGCGCGAACGCACCGACGGGCCGCCCGTCGACCATCTCGGGGAGCCAGCGCTCCTTCTGGTCCTCGCTCCCGAACGTCGCGATGCAGGACGTTGCGAGGCAGTGGACCGACAGGGCGGTCGCGACGGAGAGGGTTCCGTACGCCACCTCCTCGTTGACGACGCTGTAGGTGAGGCGGTCGGCTTCGTAGCCGCCGTACTCCTCGGGCACCGTCAGCCCAGTCAGGTCCAGGTCGGCGAGGCCGTCCCACACGTCCTCCGGGAACCGCTCCTCGACGTCCGCCTCGCGGGCCACCGGCCGGATCTCCTCCTCGGCGAACTCCCGGACCACGTCGCGGACGGCGCGTTGCTCCTCGGATAGCTCCATACCCCGCCTTCGATGTCGGATGGAAAAAGGTGAACGTTATCCGTCGAGCGCGTCCTCGCCGTAGCGGTCGGCGACGTACGCTTCGACCTCGGTCGCCCGTTCCCACACGTGGTCGAACAGCCGCCGCCCCCAGTCAGTCGCCTCCTCGGACTCGGCGACGACCTCCGTGTGCGGGTCGTACGACCCGTCGAGCGTCGGAAACGAGAGGAGCAGCGTCTCCGACGAGACGACCATCGCGACGGCGGCGTCGTACACCCGGGTGACGACCTGTGCGTCCTCCGTCGGTCCGGGTGGGTCGCCCTCGACCACTTCCCGGAGCACGTCCGGCGTGACGACGAGTCGACGGGCGGCCCCGGACGACTCGTTCAGCGCCTCGGCGTAGCGGTCGTGGTACACCGGCGCGACGACCGAGACGCAGTCGGCCGACGCTATCTCGTCGGCGACGCGGCGGGACGCCCGGTACGGGTCGGTGTCGGGCGACCTGACCACCTCGTACCCCGACAGGGCAGCGAACTCCGCCCGGAACGTCTCGGGGATCCCGGCGGCGTCGTGTTGCTCCCAGTACTCGGCGTCCGCCGAGAGCGCCCTGTCCGTGCGTTCACAGCGCCGCAGCGTGTCGGCGACCACCTGTCCGGCGGCGGTCGCGGCCCACCTGTCGTCGGCCCGCTGGTAGACGAGTCCCCGCTCCTCCAGCCGTTTGATCGCGTCGTACACGGACGACTCGCTCGCCCCCGTCGCGTCGAGCACGGCGCTCCGGGTCGCCGGATCGGCCACGAGCGTCGAGAGCACCTCCTGCCTCGCCCGCGAACCGACCACGAACTGCAGGCTGTCAAAGCTGGCGCACATCGTCGTTGACGAACCGTTCGTGCGGTCGCTATTAGCGGTGACGATCGTTTTGCTCGTTCTGGAGTTAGTTCAAAGCCGAACTTATCAGTTTCCAGTTCTTCCGGATCGTTTTCCGCCGGATATAAAGGAAAAATTTAGCCCCGATGACGTTGACCCGACAAACGCTGCCAGGTCATGCCTTCCTGTGACGGGGCCCACGACCGCCCGGCGGCCCCCACGCTGACGCACTGGCCCTCAGCAGTCGGGCAACTCGCCCGACTGCAGGTACTCGACGACGCGCTCCGGGTCGGCGTCCAGTCCGCCGGCCTGGGCAACGTTCGGTGACCCCCCGCCACCGCCGCCGAGCGTCGCGGTAACGTCGTCGACGACGCCGGCTGCGTCGGCCGTCTCCCCCGCGCCGACGACGACGAACGGCGGCCGGTCGGTGCCGACGAGCGCAACCACGTCCGCCGCGTCGCCCGCGAGTTCCCGCGCGCGGTCGTCCACGTCGTTGGGGCCGGCGCGGTCGACCGTGCCGACGGCCCACGTCCGCCCGTCGCGTTCGACCACCTCGTCCCGGAGCGCCGCGACCTGCCGGTCGAGCAGTTCGCTCCGGAGTTCGGTGACCTCGGCCTCCAGTTCGGCGACCGTCTCGCTGACCTGCTCGGCCGCGGACGGGAGCCCCGGCACGCTCGCGTCGAGCGTGGCGCTGGCTTCGAGCGCCGCCGCCTTCTCGGTCGTCCGCCGGTCGACGCCCGCCGGGCCCACGGCGAACTCGACGCGGGTCAGCCCCTCGCCGGGGTTCGAGCGGCCGAGCACGGTCACCGGACCGATCTCCCGCGTGTTCCGGACGTGCGTCCCGCCGCAGGCAGCCACGTCCCAGTCCTCGATGGTGACGACCCGGACGGTGCCGTCCTCGCCGAACACGCCCTCCTCCGTCTTCGTGTTGAACGCCACGTCGTCGCGCTCCCGCGCCTCGTCGGCGGGGACCTCCTCCCACGACACGTCCCGGGAGTCCCAGACGGTCTCGTTCACCAGTCGCTCCAGTTCCACGAGCGTCCCGTCCGTGATATCCGTCGAGGTGCGGAAGTCGATCCGGACCTTCTCGTCGTCGATGCCGAAGCCGCCGTAGCCCAGGTCGTCCAGCACCCGCCGGCCGGCACCGTACAGCGCGTGGCTGGCGGTGTGGGCACGCATGCAGTACATCCGGTACTCCCAGTCGACCTCGCAGAGCGCCCGTCGGCCCGGCCGCCAGTCCGGGTCGTCGCCGAGGCGGTGGACGACGGCGTCGCCGTCCTCGTACACGTCGACCACGTCGATGCCGTCGATCCGGCCGCGGTCCGCCGGCTGGCCGCCGCTCTCAGGGTAGAAGTACGTCGTCTCCAGCCGAACGTCGCGCCCGTCGACCTCCGCGATGGCCGTCTCGAACCGCGTCGTGTACGGTTCGGCGGCGGCAAGCTTGCTCATCGAGTTGGTCGATGCGGTCGACCGGGAAAAATCCTATCGCCTACGTCGACTCGACCAGTTCCACGTCGAGTCGCTGCTCGACCGCGCGAACGAGGCTGCCGCCGACGCCCGCCTGCGTCGCCCGGCCCTGCTCTAGCGCGAGCAGGTCGGCCTCGTCGGCCTCCAGTTCCTCGGCGAGTTCCGACCGCTGGAGTCCCGCCGCCTGTCGTGCTTCCTCCAGCACGTCGCCGTAGTCGCTCACCAGATACGGAAGCTGGTCGTCGTCGTAGTTCGTCCCGCCCTCCTCCCAGTGTTCGGTGTCGCCGTCCCAGTTCCGGCTCGCTTTCGCGGCGTTCTCGACGGCGCGGCGCTTCCGGTCGCCGTCGCTGTCGCCGCCGTTGCCGCCGGATTTCCGGTCCTTGTGGGCGTTGTCGTCGTGGGGCGCACAGTCGGCACACACCTGCAGCACCGCCCCGGCGACGTTCGCCTCGCGGAGCGAGTCGCTCTCGGACCCGCAGAGCTCACAGGCGTCGCCGCCGTCGGCTCCCGACGATCCGCCCGTCGAGTACTTGGCCATACACCCGATACGTACCGGGGCGATTTGAACGCCCCGATCCCTACCGTCGGCCTGTTCCACCGGGATCGAGTGGCGACTACACGACCGCGACGACCGAAACGAAAGCCCTTTAATTCGTCCACGGGATAGGTCTCAGTGCAGAAAGCCACCGCGAGCGTGGGTAGCCAAGCTAGGCCAACGGCGCAGCGTTGAGGGCGCTGTCCCGTAGGGGTCCGCCGGTTCAAATCCGGTCCCACGCATCGCAAGCGCGGGTTTCCCGCGACACCGAGGCGGCGTCGCCGCCGAGGACGATGCAGGTGATCTCCCTTCGCGGACATCACCCACGCACAATTCCTACCGAAAACTTCCGAACAGTTAGCTCCGGGTCCGCCGGTGAGAAGTCGACACAGTCGACTCCGAGCGGCATCGAGGGGGTGTGACGGGGTTGTAATTTTCGTTTACACTTCCGCACACGTTTTTATTACTGCGACGCTATTGACGCCACACTTGCAGGTTATCGGGCTATGAAGATACGTTACGCCGCCACGGAGACGGTCGCTGGTGTCCGGTTCGAGGACAGGATCGAGCAACGGCAGTTCGTGGTCCAGTCCGACACCCCCGTCTCCCCCGAGGAGGCGGACCCGGACGAGTTCCGGTACCCGGTCACGCGCGCCTGTCAGTTCGAGACGACGGGTGTGTACTTCGACCGCCTCGACGGGTTCACCGTCCGCGACGGGGACGGCGAGTTCCTCCGCTCGGTCCAGTCCCACGGGTCGTTCTCCTTCGGGTCAGGGACCTACGTCCTCGACGGGAACGGCCCGATGAAGATATACTGTCGGGTGGCCGGCCCGCTGGAGGTGACGACCGGCGCGAACTACATGCGGGTGGCGTTCGAGGAGTCGACCAGGGTCGTCGTGGGGCTGCGGTCGTACCACGAACAGCCCGCCGGGACGATCACCGTCCCGGACGACCCACGGGACGTCATAACCGCGGTCAGCCACCTCTCCTCGGCGCTGAAGACCACGAAATGCGAGCGGTCGTTCCCGACGCTCCGGGGGCATCCGCCGCTGTTCGAGCGCGGCGAGGAACTCGCTATCCCCGACACCTTCGATCCGCCGGAGACGGGGATCAGGATCGTCGTGCCGCCCGACTACCGCCACGTGTACGCCGTCTCGTCGCTCGCGTTCTACCTCGGTGCGGAGGTCGTTCCGGGTGACGTACCGGGGATCGAGACCGTGGGAGGATTCAGCCGCGACCTCGCGAGCCAGCAGTGGTTCGAGGACGAGGTCGCGCGGACGCTGAAACAGGTGTTCTTCCTCGACTGCATCGTCAGGACGGCGGGCCTGTACAAGGTCGACCTCGACGAGCGCACCCGCGTCGAGCCGTATCTCCCGTTCGACGTGGACGCGATGTACGGCCGGCCGACCCACGAGCAGGTCGCCGCGTACCTGCAGATCCCGTACGACGTGATCGCCGAGTACGTGCCGAAGTGGAGCCTGACGGCACACGTCCCGTCGGGCCCCGAGGGGGTGCAGGCGCTCCCGTTCGTCGCGTACGACCTCGGCGTCGTCCGGGAGCCTCGCGGAACGCGGATCTCACAGCCGCGCGTCCAGGCGACGGAGTACTCCCGCTCGGCCGCGACCGAGGGGGGTGCGGACGCGGGGACCGCGCCGCTGCTCAGGTCCAGCGGGGACGTTGAGGAGTCGATGCTGCTCGTCGACCCCGAAACGACCGACGAGTCGATCGAACACGCCTGGTTCGGGGACCACGTCCCCCGGGGCGCGACGAAGGCGACCGTCGACGCGTTCGAGAACCGGCTTCGGCGGGGACCACGCTCCAGCGAGATCGAGATCGCGGTCGTCTGCAACGACGACCGGATGCTCGCCGAGCACGAGTCGCTCGACGGCGTCTACGGGAACCGGGAGGAACTGCCGTACGAGACCGCGTTCTACACCGACCTGTCGACCGACGCGCTGGCCGACGTGCTCGCCGGCGACCACGACTTCCTCCACTTCATCGGCCACGCCACGCCGGAGGGGCTGCGCTGTCCCGACGGGAAATTGGACGTCAACGACCTGGAGACGGTCGAGGTTGACGTGTTCCTGCTGAACGCTTGCCGGTCCGTCCATCAGGCGATGGCGCTGGCCGACCGGGGCGCGACCGGCGGCGTCGGGACGCTGAGCGACGTGGTGAACGAGCAGGCCGTCGAGATCGGACGGGCGATGGCACACCTGCTCAACCTCGGCTTCCCGCTCCGGGCGGCGGTCGAACTGGTCCGGGACCACACCCGCACCGGGGACCAGTACATCGTCGTCGGCGACGGCGGCGCGGACATCGCACAGTCGGAGGGCGGGACGCCGCTGCTCTGCAAGGTCGACGACGGTGCCGACGGGCAGTTCTCGCTCACGGTCCGTGCGTATCCGACCCGGGAGTACCAGATCGGGTCGTACGTGACGCCCACGATCAACGACGTGGAGCGGAGTTTCCTCCTCCCCGGCGAGATGGTGCAGTTACAGCTGTCGGGAGACGACCTGCAGGAGTATCTCTCCTCGCACCGAAGTCCGGTGCAGTACGACGGGAAGATTTTCTGGAACGATACGCCCGGCGGGATCCCCGTCGACTTCGACGGGGCCTGATTCGGCCTGTTGTAGCGGGTTCCCGGCAGTCATTGGTCTCCCTGACCGGCCACCGGTCGGCCAACGGTTAGTGTGTACTACGGCCCCGAGACCGCCTGTGCGCCGTTCGCGGCGGCCGTTCCGGCCTGCGACGCGATCAGGACCAGCGTGAACAGCGCGCCGATCATCCGCGGGTGGTCTGCGAGGTATGCCTTGAGTGAACTGTTATCAGACATCGCATATCGGATGACGGTTCGATTTTATATGAAAATATCTGAATCTTTCTTATAATTTAATCAATATTACAATCTATTATATCGGATCGTCCGGCAGCCGTCGGACCGTCGAACCCCTCGGTCGAAAGGAACGTCTTTCAACGCACGGTCCCTACGGACGGCCATGGAAAGCCGCGTCAGGCAACACGTTCCGGCGGTAACTGGCGTTCTCACTGCCGTCTCGCTCGCGCTGGTGTTCGGGACGGCTCTCGGGATGGTGCCGGGCGACGCCCTTCCCCGCGCTCCCGACGGTCTCCTGAACGCGATCCCGCATATCAACGCCCTCCTCAGTGCGGCCGCCATCGCGACGATCCTCGGCGGCGTGCGGGCGATCCGACGGGGGAACGTGGACCGCCACCGCGCGCTGATGGTCGCCTCGTTCGCCCTGTTCGCGGCGTTTCTCGGCCTCTATCTGTATCGGATCGCCATCGAGGGGCCGAAACCCTTCCCCGGCCCGGACGGCGTCTACACGTACGTCTACCTGCCGATACTGGCGGTCCACATCCTGCTCGCGGTCGTCACCATCCCGTTCGTCTACTACGCGCTTTTGCTGGCGTGGACGCGGTCGGTCCGGGAGCTTCGCGAGAGCGTCCACGCGCGGGTCGGCCGCGTGGCGGCGTCGCTGTGGCTCGTCTCCTTCGCGCTCGGCGAGGTGGTGTACGCGATGCTGTACGTCGTCTACTGACGGTCCTCCGGGGTCAGTCGTCGGCGGGGACGCTCGGACGGCCGACCTCCCGGTCGGTCGCCTCGCCGTCGATGTCGTAGGGGTACTCGCCGGTGACACAGCCCAGACAGAGGTCCGACTGGGGGGTCTCCAGCACGTCGGCGACGGCCTCCGTCGAGAGGTAGGCGAGGCTATCGGCGTCGATCTCGTCTGCGATCCCGTCGACGCTCTTGTCGCTGGCGATCAGTTCCTCGCGCGAGGCCATGTCGATCCCCATGTAGCAGGGGGCGACGATCGGCGGCGCGCCGATGCGGACGTGGACCGCCTCGGCTCCCACGTCCTTGAGTAGCTTGACGAGCTGTGTCGATGTGGTTCCCCGGACGATCGAATCGTCGATGATCGTGACGGTCTTGCCCTCGATGGTGCTCTTGATGGGGTTCAGCTTCAGGCGGACCGCCCGCTCGCGCTCGTCCTGTGTCGGCATGATGAACGTGCGCCCGACGTAGCGGTTCTTCATCAGCCCCTCCGCGAACTCGACGGCCTCGTCGTCCTCGTTCGCGGCCTCGGCGTAGCCCGAGGCGAACGCGCGGCCGGAGTCGGGGACGGGCATCACCACGTCGCTGTCGATGCCGCTCTCCGCCCAGAGCTTCCGGCCGAGGTCGCGTCGCACCTCGTAGACGCGCTTGCCGTCGATGACGCTGTCCGGCCGTGCGAAGTAGACGTGTTCGAAAAAGCAGTGGGCGGTGTGCTCCTGTTCGACCAGCTGGTACGTGTCGAAGCCCGAGCCGTCCTCGTGCAGGACGACGAGTTCGCCCGGTTTCACGTCACGGACGAGTTCGCCGTCCAGCGTGTCGACCGCGGCGCTCTCGCTGGCGAGGATGTAGCCGTCCTCCAGTTCGCCGATGCAGAGCGGCCGGTTGCCCTGCGGGTCCCGCACGCCGAGGACGGTGTCGTCGTGGGTGATCGTCAGCGAGTAGGAGCCGTGGATCCGACCCATCGTTCGCTTGACGGCGCGGACCAGGTCCTCTTCCAGCAGGTTACGCGCGAGGTCGTGGGCGATCACCTCCGTGTCGCCGTCGGAGGTGAAGGCGTGGCCCTGGCCGGCGAGTTCCTCGCGGATCTCGTCGGCGTTGACGAGGTTGCCGTTGTGGCTCAGGCCGAGCGACCCGCTCTTGAACGAGACCGAGAAGGGCTGGGCGCAGGAGGCGTCGACGCTGCCGGCGGTCGGGTACCGGACGTGTCCGATCCCCGTTGCGCCGCTCAGTCCCGCGATGTCGTCCTCGGAGAAGGCGTCGCCGACCAGCCCCATCTCGACGTGGCTGTGCTGCTGGAACCCGTCGTGGGTGACGATGCCCGCCGACTCCTGGCCGCGGTGCTGGAGGGCGTACAGGGAGTAGTACAGCGGGCGCGCGGCGTCGCGGTCGGCAAGCGAGATCCCGACGACGCCACACTTCTCGGTCATCCCGGTCGAAGGCCGCTCGGCCCGGCCGTCTGACATGGGCGTCCATAGCGAGCCACCGGAGATAAAACCTCGCAATCGTGGTCCGTCGGACCGGTTTTACTCCCCGGAATACACACGTTCGTGAATATTCCACCACCATCCCGTACGCCGTCGGCCGTCGTCCGGACTGTCGGCTGATCGATCGTGTGAATAGTTACCAATTGGCGATGAGGTGGCCGGTCCCGTCGGTGTCCGCGACGCTGGGCGGCGCTCGTCGGGCGCGGAACTGTGGAGAAGAACTAGCCTACTCGCCGGCCTTCGACTGCCACTCGTAGTCGCGCCGCTTCGCCGACTTGCCGAAGCCGCACGACGAGCACTCCTTCTTTTTGACGTGATACGACTTCTCGCCACACCGACGACACTTCACGTGGGTCGTGGTGTTTTTCTTGCCCTGGCTCGGGGTACCTGCGCCAGTCATGGGATGATCGACACGACGTTATCGCCGCGTATAATCGTTGTGTCTTCGCCGTCGTCCAGCACGAGGTTCATATGCTGGTCGTAGCCCGCGAGCCGGCCCGCGTACTCCTCGCCGTCCTTCAGTCGCACGGTGACATCCTGTCCCACGGACGCTTCGAGCACGTCAAGCGGACGTTCGCTCATACCGTCTACGCCCGTCGACTCGTGCTTAAACGTACCGGAAGGGGACCCGGATCCCGTGTCAGATATCCACGGCAAACGGCGCGTACCGGTCGGCCGACCGGGCGAATCCGGCGAACAGGTCCGCGGCCGCGGTCAGGTCGTCGGTGTCGACCACCTCGACCGGCGTGTGCATGTAGCGGTTCGGCAGGCCGAGATACACCGACGGGACGCCGCTTCGCGACGTGGCGAAGGTGTCCGCGTCGGTCAGCGTGTGCGTCGGCGCGGCCTGCACCTGTGCGTCGACGCCGTCCTCGGCCGCGACCGAGCGGAGCGCGTCCGCCAGCACGGGGTGGTTCGTGCTCCCCCGGGTGACGACCGGCCCCTCGCCGAGCGCCACGTCGCTGCCCTTTTCGCCGGGCGCGGCGGGGTAGTCGAGGGCGTGGGTCACGTCCGCCGCGATGACCGCGTCCGGATCGAGGTCGAAACCGACCATCCCTGCGCCCTTGCGGCCGATCTCTTCCTGGACGGTGCTGACCGCGTACACCGTCGCGTCGGCGTCCGCGGCCCGCCGGAACGCCTCGGCCGCGATCCACATCCCCACGCGGTTGTCCATCCCCGGTCCGGCGATCCGCGACCCCTGCAGGTCCGTCACCGCGCCGTCGACCGTGACGGGGTCGCCCACGGCGACGCGCTCGCGGGCGGCGTCGCCGTCCGCGGCACCGATATCGACGTGCTGTTCGGCCACGCTGGCGTCGTCGTCGACCTCCTCGCGGACGTGGATCGCGGTCTGGCCGACGACGCCCGGGACCGTGCCGTCGTCCGCGTGGACCGTCACCCCCTGCCCCCGCGTCACGGTCCGGTCGACGCTCCTGACCGGACCGACGTGGAGGTGGCCGTCGTCGTCGATCTCGCGGACCAGCAGCCCGATCTGGTCGGCGTGGCCCGCGACGGCGACGGCCGGGCCGCTTCCGTCGCTGACCGCGACCGCGTTGCCGTAGTCGTCCGTCCGCAACTCGTCGGCGGCCGGTTCGACGCGGTCGAGCCAGACGCGTTGACCCGGGGCCTCGTACCCCGAGGGCGTCGGTGCGGCGAGCAAGTCGTCGAGGAACGCCCGTTCGTCGTCGTCCATGCCTCCTGCTGGGGCGTCGACACACGAAGGTCTACTCATCTCACCGACCGCGACCAACAGTATAAGTTCGTCCCCGTCGAACGGTGAAACATGGTAGATATCACACTGTTCGAGTTGCACGTGGACGGCGACCCGCAGTTCGCGCCGAGCTGGAGCACCGGCGGCGAGGACGAGACGTTCGACGACGAGGACGGCACCGCCGTCGACGTGGAGGACGACGAGAGTGGCGGCGCGGGCGGCAAGGTACTCGTCGGCCTCGTCGCGCTGGTGGTCATGGCCGCCGTCGCGCGGAAGCTCCGCGGCGGCGACGACGGGTTCGAGGAAGAGGAGCCGGAGTACACCGTCGAGGAGCCGGCGTAAGCCGCCGCCACCGTCCGGTTTCGGTCCCCGCGTCGGGAGAAGGGTTTTGTCCCCTGACGCGCAATCGAATCCATGAACCTCTACCGAAGCGTCCGGGCCGTCACCGGTGCGTCCGGCGACGGACCGATCGACTGGGACGCGGTCGCCGAGGCGGCGAAGGCGTCGACCGACGCCGGTTCGCTGGACCTCTCGCCGGGCGAGCGCGACGGCTACGCCGACGACGTACGCGACGCCCGCACCCGGGTGCGGAAGGTGTCTGGTCTCGACTTCGACGTGCCCCGCGCCGTCGAGGTCCAGCACCGCCACCACTGGATCGACGCGAACGTCGAGACGTTTGCCCGGCTGATGGAGCCGCTGGAGGACGAGGTCGGCGGCGTGTTCCCCGGCGCGGCTCGCGTCGTCAACACCGGCTCGATGAGCTTCATGCTCGGCTTCCTCGCGCGGAACGTGCTCGGTCAGTACGACCCGCTGCTGCTCGCGGACGACCCGTCCGACCACGCGCTGTACTTCGTCCGGCCGAACATCGTCCGCACGGCCGACGCGCTGGACACCGAGTACCCGCGCTTCCGGCGCTGGATCGCGTTCCACGAGGTGACCCACGCCGCCGAGTTCGGCGCGGCCCCGTGGCTGTCTGACCATCTTGAGGAGCGCATGGAGCGTGGCATCGGCGCGGTCACGGAGGGCTCGCTCGACCGGGAGGCGTTCCGCGAACTCGACGCCGCGATGACCGTCGTCGAGGGGTACGCCGAACTGCTGATGGACCACGCGTTCGACGACGAGTACGCCGACCTCCGGCGGAAACTCGACGAGCGCCGGCAGGGTCGGGGACCGCTTGCCCGCCTCGTCCGCCGCGCGCTCGGTCTCGGCCTGAAGCGCCGCCAGTACGAGCGCGGCAAGGCCTTCTTCGAGACGGTCGCCGACGAGCGCGGCGTCGCCGCCGCCGGCGCTGTGTGGGACCGCCCCGAGAACCTCCCGAGCGACGCCGAGATCGACGCGCCCCGCGACTGGATCCGCCGGGTCGACCCCTGAGCACGCTGTTCCCCCGACCGCCAAGCAGCCTCCTTGAGACGCCGCACCACGCCCGCACAAGACACTTGTACCGCTTCCGCGACGGCCGACCCATGACCGACAGGCACGCCGTCCGCGAGGGGTACGACGAACTCGCGGAGACGTACGCCGCCGAGCGCTCGGACGACGAGACGCTCGGCACGTCGCTCGTCGAGGACCTGCTCGCCGACCTCCCGACCGAGGCACGACTCCTCGACGCCGGCTGCGGCGGCGGGGAGCCGGTGCTGGCCCGCGCCGGCGAGCGCGCGGTCGGCCTCGACTTCTCCGGGAAACAGCTCGAACTGGCGGCGGCGAACGTCCCGGTCGCACCGCTCGTACAGGGCGACATGACGGCGCTCCCGTTCCGGGACGACGCGTTCGACGCCGTCACCGCCATCCACTCGCTGATCCACGTCCCGCTCGACGACCATCAGCGGGTGATCGGTGAGTTCGCCCGCGTGCTGCGGCTCGGCGGCCGGCTGCTCGTCTCGGAGGGCCACGGGCGCTGGCAGGGCCGGAACCCGGGCTGGCTGGACTCCGGCGCGGCGATGGAGTGGGACATCGCGGGAGCCGAGGCGACGCGCGAACAGCTCCGCGCCGCGGGGTTCCAACTCCGCGACCAGTGGGCCGTCGCCGACACGCTCGCCGACGAGGACGCCCGGAAGCCCTTCTTCCTCGCGGAGCTGTGCGGGCGGTGAACTTATCGGAACCGCCACCGCAGTTTGCCCCATGCCGCCCGAATACGACCCCGTGGAGTCGCCCGACGAGACCACCGTGTTCCCGTACCACGACCTGACGCCGCCGACCACCGCCGACGTGTACCGCGCCCGGCCGGTCGTCGACCGCCACCTTCCCCGGACGCCGCTGGTCCGGAGCGAGCCGCTGTCGGCCGAGTTCGACGCTGACGTCTACCTCAAGCGCGAGGACACGCTCCCGACCGGCGCGTTCAAAGTTCGGGGCGGGGTCACGCTCGCCGCCGGGCTGGCCGACGAGTTCCGCGACCCCGGCCTGATCGCCGCCAGCACCGGAAACCACGGCCAGTCCGTCGCCTACGCCGGCCGCGAGTTCGACGTCCCCGTCACCGTCGTCGTGCCCGAGGACGCGAACCACTCGAAGGTGACCGCGATGGAGCGGCTGGGCGCGACGGTGCGGCACCACGGCGACGACTTCGACGCCGCCCGCGAGCGCGCCGAGACGCTGGCGGCCGAGGAGGGGTACCGGTACGTCCACTCGGCGAACGAGCCGTCCCTCGTCGCGGGCGTCGGCACCGCCGGCCTCGAAGTCGTCGAGGACCTGCCGGACGTCGACTACCTCTTCTGTCCCGTCGGCGGCGGCTCGAGCGCCGCGGGCTACTGTCTCACCGTCGGCGAACTCACCGATGCGACGGTCGTCGGCGCGCAGTCCGAGGCCGCGCCGGCGATGTACCGCGCCTGGGACGAGGGCCACCTCCGGCCGTCCGACGAGATGGGGACGTTCGCGGAAGGCATCGCCACGAGCGTCCCGTTCGCGCTCACCGCCGACCTGCTCCGGGAGCGCCTGGACGACTTCCGCCTCGTGAGCGAGGACGCCCTCCGGGCCGGCGTCAGGGACCTGCTCGTCGAGGACACGGTCGTGATGGAGGGCGCGTGTGCCGCCAGCGTCGCCGCGATGCGCCAGTTCGGGGACGACCTCGGGGGCGAGACCGTCGTTCTGCCGGTTTCGGGGCGGAACCTCGACGTGGAGAAACTGCGGGCCGTGCTCGCCGAGTGACAGGTACCCGCGGTCGCCGGCGGGAATTACCGTCCCGAAATCAGGGAACGATCGAGGAGAGGTACGCGATCAGCACGACGCCGAGGACGAGTCCGGCGACGACCACGCCGAGGACGGCGGGGAGCGACGCGCCGCCCTGCACTGCGATCATCCCTGCGGAGACGCCGACGAGGAGCACGAACCCGGCTTTCAGTCGGGTTCTGTTCCGTTCCTGTTCCTCCTCGGAGAGCGACGGGCCGACCATCTCAGTCACCGGCAGCCGCCAGCGCCTCGTCGGGCGTGCTGACGTGGAGCGTGGCGAACAGCCACTCGTCGTCGTGTCGTTCGAGCGTGCCGCTCCAGCGCGTCGGATAGGCGCGCCGGCGGTCCGCCGACGTGTCGGTCCACGCGAGGTCGACCGCGTCGCTGAACCAGGCGTACCCGTCGCGCTCGGCGACGCTCAGCCGGCGGGAGTCGACGGTCCACTCGTCGGTGGTCCGGCTCTGCTCCCGGAGCGCCTCGGCCACGTCGTCGTAGCCGATGAGCGACTCCGAGATCCCGAACTTCGCCGTCCCCGGGTCCTCGACGAAATACGGGTACAGCGGCTCCCCGCGACGGAGCGACTCGTAGTACTCGCGCACCGTGTCGGCGGCGGTCATACCGGAGTACAGGGCGGCCGCCGGTTTGAACTCACTGGAATCCGCGGTCCACGCCGTCGTCGTCGATGAGGTCGTCCAGTTCCGCGTCGAGCAGTTCGTCGGCCTCCTCGAACGTGGCCGAGAGTTCGTCCAGTTCGTCGGGCCGGTCGTACTGGTCGTACTCCATCGGCCCGAACGCGGGGCTGTCCAGCGCCTCCATCACGTCGTCGAACAGGTCGCCCGGCGTCGTCGGCGCATCGGCGTGGGCCCTGATCACCTCCTCTAGCTCGGTTGCACGGTCCTCGGCCTCGTCCTCGTCGTCCGGCGGCGACTGGACGGCAAAGCGCCCGGCCTCGGACTCCGCCGGGAGGAACGACCCGATCTCGTCGTCGAGGCTTCGGGCGACGCGAGCGCCGACGCCCCGGACGTCGAACGGGTTCTTCGCGTAGGTCTTCAGCTGGTAGACGCCACTCGACGGGTGGCCGACGTAGAGGTCCTCGCCGACGCCCCCGGACCGGTCTCCGGCGACTGCGCGCCAGCCCTGGGGGTCGACGTCCTGATCCACGACGTCCTCGACGATGTCGTCCCACTCTCTGACACGCATGTCTACGGCTTTCGAATCTATCGGAATGAACGTGTCGGTCGTGGCGATCCGGACCGCCGCTTCGGGGCCTGCCGGACGCGCGCCCGGAGAGTAGCGCTTTTGAGGCCGGGCGACCTGTGACGGGATAGTGAAAATTCGGGGAACCGCGGCGGGTGCGGCCGAGGTCCGGACCGTCTCGACGCAGTACGGCGAGAGCGAACTGGCGGAGGTGCCCGTCCGGCTCGCGGAGGGGGCCGACCCCGTGCCGGTGACGCTGTGGGGGAAGTGGACGGAGACGGCCGACCTCGTGGAGCCGGGAATGGAGCTACTCGTCACGGACGCCGAGGCGGACGACTACGACGGCGGCTACGCCACGACCGGCGATTCCTACGTCGTCCTCGAACCGGACTTCCTCGTCGACGTGACCGACGTGCGCTCGTGGGTGCAGTGCCCGCGGATGTACTACCTGAACAAGCTCTCGGGCGTCCCACTGGCCTACCCCGTAGTGAAGGGGACCATCGTCCACGAGGTGTTCGGCGACCTCCTGCGGGGCCGCGACATCGAGGAGTCCATCGCGGACCGCGTCGAGGAGGCCGGCCTCGAACTCGGCCTGCTCGGGCGGACGCGCGAGGAAGTCGCGGACGAGGTGCGGCAGAACGCGGCGGCCATCGAGGGCTGGCTGAACCAGGGCGTGCTCACCGATGGGGACCAGTGGCGCAGCGAGCAGACGCTGATCAGCGAGACGTTCGGCATCAAGGGCCGGGCCGACGCGATCCGGCGCGGGATGCCGGTCGAACTGAAGACCGGGAAGAACACGAAGCGCGAGCCGCGCTTCCACGACAAGATACAGGCGGCCTGCTACGCGCTTGTCCTGCAGGAGCGCGGCGTGCCCGTCGACACCGGGACGCTGCTGTACACCAAGAACTCCGCGCTGGACCGCGGAGAGGCGACGGGCGACCTCTCGCCGGCCAAGGAGTTCTCGGTCGGCGACGGCCTGCTGAAGTTCGTCGTCCGGACGCGCAACGAGATCGCGGCGATGGAACACGACGCGAGCGTCCCGACCGGCTACGAGGCCGACGCGACCTGCGAGTACTGCTTCGAGCAGGACACCTGTCAGGTCGTCTCGGGCCGGCTCGACCAAGAGTCCAAAGCCGGGCAGATCGGCCGGGCGATCCCCGACGAAGAGCAGGCGTACTTCGACCGCTTCTACCGCGCCATCGAGGACGAGCGCCGCGAGACCCACCGCGAGTACGCGAAGCTGTGGGAGCAGAGCGCCGCCGAGCGCGCCGACGACGACCGGGCGCTCATCGGGCTGGAGCCGACCGACCGCCGGCAACTGGATGGCGGGCGGTGGGAGCTGCGCGCCGAGCGGACCGACGACGCGGTGTCGAAGATCCGCGAGGGCGACGTGGTGCTCGCCAGCGACGGCGACCCCGTCTCGGGCCACGCCGAACTCGCCCGGGTCGAGCGGCTGGACGAGGACGTCGTCGTCACGGCCGACGAGCCGGTCGACCTCCGGCGGCTGGACGTGTACCCCTCCGAACTGTCCGCCGACCGGATGCTCACCGCGCTGCACGACGGCCTGCTGAAGGGCGACGAGCGACGGAAGGACGTGCTCTTCGGCCGCGTCGATCCCGAGTTCCGCGACGTGGACGGGACGTTCGTCGACAACAACGAGGCGCAGGACGAGGCGGTCCGGAAGTCCGTCGCCGCCGAGGACTTCGCGCTGGTCCACGGCCCGCCCGGCACCGGGAAGACGTACACCATCGCCCGGACCGTCCGGGAACTGGTCGAGCGCGGCGACCGCGTCCTGCTGTCGGCGTTCACGAACCGCGCCGTGGACAACGCGCTGGAGGCAGTGCGGGATCAGGGAACGGAGGACGTCCTCCGCGTCGGCACCGAGTCCGGCGTCCGCGAGGACATGCAGGACGTGCGCTTAGCGGAGCGCGGCGACCCCGGCGAGCGCGTCCGGGAACTCCGCGACGCGCCGCTCGTGGCGGCGACGACGGCCACCTGCGGCTCGCGGGTCATGCGCGAGCAGTCGTTCGACGTGGCGGTCGTCGACGAGGCCGCACAGCTCACCGAGCCAGAGACGCTGGCGGCGATCAACCTCGCCGACCGGTTCGTGCTCGTCGGCGACCACGAGCAGTTGCCGCCCGTGGTCAGAGCCGAAAACGACCTCACGGAGTCGCTGTTCGAGCGCCTCATCGACGCCAGCCCCGAGGCGGGCGTCCTGCTCGACCGCCAGTACCGGATGGCCCAGCGCATCCAGGCGTACGCCTCCCGGGAGTTCTACGACGGCGCGCTCCGCCCCGCGAATGGCGAGGTGGCGGGGCAGCGCCTCGCGGATCTGGCTGGCGTCGACGTGGACGCGCTCCCGGCCCACCTGCGCGACCCCGTGACCATGCTGGACGTGCCGGGCGACGCGTCGGCCCACACCGACGCCGTCGAGGCCGAGCGCGTCGCCGAGACGGTCGAGTCGTTCGTCGACGCTGGCGTTGACCCGTCGGACGTGGGCGTCATCGCGCCGTTCCGCGCGCAGGTCGCCGAGGTATCTCGCCGGGTCGGCGACTCGGTGACTGTCGACACGGTCGACCGCTTCCAGGGCTCCGCGAAGGAGGTCATCGTCGTCTCCTTCGTCGCCAGCGGCGACCTCGACAGCCCGATCTTCGAGGACTACCGCCGGGTGAACGTGGCGCTGACGCGGGCGAAGCGCTCGCTCGTGCTGGTCGGCGACGCCGACGCGCTGGCGACCGACGACACCTACCGACGGATGGTCGAGTGGGCGCAAGCCTGATCGTCCACGTCCACAGCGTCGCGACGGTCAGATCCGAAACGGCTCGTCCACCGGCTCGACGTTCGCGGGGATCCGGTCCGGGTCACCGATCGTCGCGTCGTATGCGGGCGCGACGTGAAGCTGCGGGGCCGCCGACGGCCGGCCGACGCCCGCTGCCGAGAACAGCGTGTTCTCCCCGATATCGGCAACTGCGGTCCGCAGCCGCCACGGGTCGTGGTCGAGGACGGCCGTGTAGATGCCGCCCCTGCCGGGGAGGTAGAGCCGATAGCGGTCGACCGCGTACGACCCGAACGAGCCGTCTTCGACCGGTTCGAGCGGGCCGTCGGGCTCGTACGTCGCGCGGAAGCGGGCGTCGGGTTCGCCGGCCTGCACGCGCTCGCTCTCGAACGTGACCTCGGCACCGCGTCGCCGGACCGACGCGTCCGCGAGGTAGTACGGCACGCCGAGCGTCCGCCGGGCGGCGGTGACCCCGAGTCGCTCGTCGGCGTCCATGCTGAGGAAGTAGACGCCGGGGTCGCCGTCTATCGTGACGTACGTCCGGAGGTTCACCTGCGGGAACGTCCGCCCGAACGGCGCGAACGAGGGGCGCACGTCGGTCATCGTCAGCGCGACGACGCCGAGCCACGCCTGCCCGTCGTACGTGTCGAGCGTCGCGGCGTCCGGCAGGTGCGGCCGGAGCCAGTCGGGCGCGACCGGATAGTGGGCGAACAGCAGGTCCCGCCACTGCATGGAACCGAGCGAAGCCATACGGATCCCAGGGGGTCCGCGACCTTCGACCTGTCGCCCGGCGGTCGTCCGACCGCCCGGGGACTTTTCACTCGGTCCCGCCAACGGCGCGCCATGGAACTCCCGCTCGGGACTGGCACGGTCGAGGCGTCGTTCCCGGACTGCGATGTGACCGTCGCCGACCCGCCCGGCGGCGAGGCGGTCGACCCCCACGCGGCCGCCGAGCGTGCCGTGGCCGATCCACACGGCCCGTCGCTGGCCGAGCGCGTCGCCCCCGGCGACGACGTGGCGGTGGTCGTGACGGACGTGACCCGCGCCACGCCGGACGACGCACTGCTGGACGTGCTTCTCGACGAACTGCGGGACGGCGGCGTCGACCGGACGGACGTGACCGTCGTGATCGGTCTCGGTCTCCACCGCCCGA
Organism: Halostella salina; assembly: GCF_003675855.1. NCBI lineage: Archaea > Methanobacteriati > Methanobacteriota > Halobacteria > Halobacteriales > Natronoarchaeaceae > Halostella > Halostella salina. The sequence continues at coordinate 165,619 of NZ_RCIH01000003.1, forward strand.
TGGACGACGGCGAGATCCGCGCGGCGCTGGGCGAGCACGCGGACCTCGCGGTCAACCACGACGCCGACGCCGCCGTCGAGGTGGGCCGGGTCGACGGCTGCCCGGTCGAACTCCACCCGGCGGTCGCCGACGCCGACCGCGTCGTCTCGACGGGGATGGTCGAACCGCACCAGTACGCCGGCTTCTCGGGCGGCGCGAAAACCGTCGTGATCGGCGCGGGCGGCGAGCCGCTCATCCGGCACACGCACGGCCCCGACATGCTCGCCCGCGACGGCGTCCGACTGGGCCGCGTCGACGGGAACCCGTTCCGCGAGACACTGGACCGGGCGGGCGACGTGGCCGGCGTCGACTTCTCCCTGAACGTCACGCACGGGCCGAGCGGGATCCTCGACGCCGCCGCGGGCGACCACCGCGCCGTCGTCCGGGATCTGGCGGCGACGGCGCGGGCGGCGCTGTCCGTGCCAGTTGCCGACGAGTACGATGCCGTCGTCGCCGGCGTCGGCGCGCCGAAGGACGCGAACCTCTACCAGGCGACCCGCGCCGCGACGTACGTGGCGCTCGGCGACCGGAACCCGCTCCGCGATGGCGGCCGGATCGTCGTGCCCGCCGAACTGCCCGAGGGGGCGGGGCAGGGAACCGGCGAGCGGCGCTTCTACGACCGTCTCTTGGGGGCGTCGGGCGCCGCCGAACTGTACGACGCGATGCGCGAGGGGTATGACCCCGGCGCGCAGCGCGCGTTCGTCGTGGCCCGCGTCCTCCGGGACCACGACGTGTACGTGACCAACAGCGAGTCGCCCGCGGTCGTCGAGGAGTGCCTGATGCACGCCCGGGAGGGCGTGGCCGACGCGGTCGACCCGGGGAGCGACGTGCTCGTCGTCCCGGACGCGCTGAACACGCTGCTGGTGCGGCCCTGACTACTCGCTGACGCGTTGGCTGATCCCCTCGCCGACCCGTTCGCCGGGCCGCCGGAGGTGGCCGCTCTCGACCTCGTACACGTAGCCCGTGACGGTCACGTCGTCGGGGATCAGGTCGGACTCGCGGAGGTACTCGACCTGCGCGGCGCAGGCCTCGTCGATGTCGTCGGTCATCTTCACCCAGTCCGCGACGCTCGCGTCGCCGACGTTCAGTTCGGGCAGGCTCGGGTCGAGGTCCGCGTCGTCCAGGTCGCCGGCCTGCGCTTCCAGCCCCTCGGTCACGGCCTCGTCGGAGGCGCTCATCATCCCGCAGTCCGTGTGGTTGACGACGATGATCTCGTCGGTGTCGAAGAAGTTCGTCGTCAGCGCGGCCGAGCGGATCACGTCGTCGGTCACCTTCCCGCCGGCGTTGCGGTAGATCTGGGCGTCGCCGAGTTCGAGACCCAGCACGTCCTCGACGGGAATGCGCTCGTCCATGCACGCGACGACGAGCAGGTTCTCGTCGGTCGGGATCCCCTTGCGTCGCCGTCGCGCCCAGTCGTCCAGCGCGTCGACGTCGGCGTCCACGCGCTCGTGGACCGGTCCCTCGTGGTCGTCGTGGTCGTCGTCTCCGTGGGTGTGGTGTGCCATGCAACCGTTGTAGGGGACCCAGCGACGAAAAGGCGGGACCACCCGGTAAGCCTGGCCCGGACTCCAGGATAGCTGTCGATCGTGCCGGTATCGTGGGATCTCGGCTGCGGATCCGCAGTCAGTCCTCGCCGGCCAGCGCGCCCGCCCCGGCGTCGTCGCCGATGGCTTCAACGACGCGGTCGTGGAACGCCCGGAGCGCGGCGCTCTCGTCCTCGGCCAGCACCACGTCGCTGGCCATCAGCGTCGCCAGGCCGAACGCGCGGGGCGTCGGCGACGCGACGGTCCGGCTCGTCACCGCGATTTCGCCGTCGCCGACCGCGCCGACGACCGCCTCGATGGCGTCGACGTTCAGCTTGTCAGAGAGGATCTCGCGGTACGTCTCCTCGATCACCGCGAAGTCCTCCAGGTCCTCGGCGAAGCCGAGCAGCATCTCGCTGGACACCTGCTGTTCCTTCGCCGACTTCTCGTACCCCTTGTACCGCTTCAGGATCATCAGCGAGCGCGTCGCGTTGATCCGGAAGTAGCGCTGGAGCAGTTCGGTGCCGTCGATGCTCTCCCGCAGCAGCGGGCGCACCTCGTCGGCGTCGAGGTCGCGCAGGATCCCCACCACGTCGACCTTGCGGTTCAGCGGCATCGAGAGCGAGAAGCCGTGGTCCGCGACCGCCACGGAGACGTTGGCGTTGGTCTCCTGGGCGCAGCGGTACGCCAGCAGGCGCGAGAGCCCGTCGTTGAACCGCCGGCCGTAGCCGGAGTGGACGTAGTACCGGCGCTCGTACTCGTCGCGGTCCTTCTCCACCTCGATCGCGATCCGCTCGTCGGTGGCCACGCTCTCGGCCCCGGCGTAGCGGACCTGCTGGTCGAACATCCGCGTGACCGCCCGCACGCTGTCGTCGTCCAGCGGGAACTCGCGGAGCCAGCGCCGGGCCGCCGGCGGGCCGCCCGACGCCAGCCGATCGAGCAGTTCGCCCTGGAAGGCCAGTATCTCGCGGCCGAGGTCGTACGACAGCGGGAGGCGCTCGGAGAACCACGAGGGCACCGTCGGGCGGGCGCTCGTCGGGTCGACGTACACCTTCGAGCCGCGGCGGTAGCGGAACTCGAAGTTCCGGCCCCCGAGCACGAACACGTCGCCCCCCTCCAGCGTGTCGAGGTAGTTCTCGTCCAGATTGCCGACCCACTCGTTGTCGGCCCGGGTGAACACGTCGCAGGTGAAGGAGTCCGGGATCGTGCCGATGTTGGTCATGTAGATCACCCGCGCCAGCCGGCCGCGCTTGCCCATCAGCGGCTCGCCCACCGGGAACTCCTCGTAGTGGTGCTCGCCGCCGGGCGGGTCGTTTTCGTCGCGCCACACCTTCGCGTACACGTTCTGCTCCTCCAGCCCCTCGTAGTCGGCGGTGAGGTAGCGACAGAGCCGCTCCCAGTCGTCGTCGCCGTAGTTCCGGTAGGGGTAGGCCCGGGTGAGGATCCCGCGGACCTCCGCCTCCGGCCGGATCTCGGCGATCGCCATGCCGTAGACGTGCTGGGCGGCCACGTCGTGGGCGTTCTCCGGGATCGACACGCTGTCGACGAACCCCTCCTCGGCCTTCTTGAGCATCACCGCACACTCGACGAGTTCGTCGCGGTCGAGCGCGATCACCCGGCCGGTGACGGTCTGGCCGACGCGGTGGCCGGCGCGGCCGACGCGCTGGAGCAGGGCGGCGACGCTTTTCGGCGACCCGACCTGCACGACGAGGTCGACGTGGGGCATGTCGATGCCGAGTTCGAGGCTCGTCGAGGACGTGACCACGTCGAGCGTGCCGTCCTTGAGGTCCGTCTCGACCGCCTGCCGGGCCTCCTTCGAGAGGCTGCCGTGGTGACAGCCGGAGTTGTCCTCGTCGTACGCGTCGAACCGCTCGCGGAGGGTCTGGAGGACTCGCTCGGCCCCCGAGCGCGTGTTCGTGAACACGAGCGTGTTCGTGTGGTCGGCGATCAGGTCGTGGAGTTCGTCGTAGAACCGTCCCTGTACCACCTCCCGGGGTGTGTTGATCAGGTCGTCGGTCGGACAGTGCAGTTCGATGTCGAACTCGCGGGCGAAGCGCGCGTCGACGATCTCGCAGTCGCGGGCGTCGCCGCCGGGGTCGTCGCGCCCGACGAGGAACTCCGCCACGTCGTCGAGCGGTTCGATCGTCGCCGAGCAGCCGATCCGGGTCGGCGACCCGTCGGCGAGCGCTTCGAGGCGCTCCAGGCTGACCGAGAGATGCGTGCCGCGCTTCCCGGCGGCGATCGAGTGGATCTCGTCGACGATCACGTACTCGACGGTCCGGAGCTTCTCGCGGAACTTCGGGGAGTTGAGCAGGATCGCGAGCGTCTCCGGCGTCGTGTTGAGGATGTGCGGCGTCTCCTCCAGCATCCGCTGGCGGTCGGCGTCGCTCGTGTCCCCGTGGCGGATCGCGTGGCGGATCTCGCCGGCGTCCTCGCCGCGGCGCTCCGCGACGTCCGTGATGCCCTCCAGGGGCACCTCCAGATTGCGGTGGATGTCGTTGGCGAGGGACTTCAGCGGCGAGACGTAGAGGCAGTACACCGAGTTCTCCAGCCCGCCGTCACCGTCATCGGGGTCCGCCGCGGAGTCGTCGCCAGCCGTCCCGTCGCGCGCCCGCCGGTACAGGTCGTCGATGATCGCGGTGAAGGAGGCGAGCGTCTTCCCGCTCCCCGTCGGGGCCGCGACGAGCGCGTTCCGCCCCTCGTCGACGAGCGGGATCGCCCCCTCCTGGGGCGGCGTGAAGAAGCCGTCGTTCTCGGGGACGAACGCCCCGAACTCCTCGACCCACCACTGCCGAACGACGGGGTCGAGCCGCGCCAGCACGTCGGCGTCGGTTATCGTGGCGTCCGTCGGGTCGAACGGGAGCTCCGTCCCGTCGTCCGCGTCGAACGGCAGGCCCGTCGCGTCGGTCGGCCCGGTCGGGTCCATCGGTCGATCCTTGGCCGCCGCGGGCAAGAGGGTTGGGACAGCGGGGCGGAACTGAAACGGGCCGACGACCCAACCCTTTTCGGCCACCTCGCCGCAAGGGGGCGTATGAACGTCACGTTTCTCGGCACCGGGAGCGCGATGCCGACGGGCGAGCGCGCCCAGACCGGGCTTTTGCTCGAACGCGACGACCGGACGCTGCTGGTCGACTGCGGGAGCGGCGTCCTCCACCGTCTCGCGCGGACGGAGATCGGCTACGAAGGGGTGTCGTCGGTCCTCCTCACCCATCACCACCTGGACCACGTCTCGGACCTGCTGTCCCTGCTGAAGGCGCGCTGGCTGGCGGGCGAGGAGCATCTGGAAGTCGTCGGCCCGGCCGGGACGAAGGCGCTGGTCGACGACCTGCTCTCCGTCCACGACTACCTCGACGGCCGGGTCGACCTGCAGGTCCGTGAGGTCGGCCCCTACGAGTTCGAGGTGGCCGGGTTCGCGGTCGAGGCGTACGAGACGCGCCACTCGTTGCCCTGTCTCGCCTACCGCTTCGGCGACGAATTCGTCTACAGCGGTGACACCGAGGCGTTCGAGGGGCTGGCGAACTTCGCCGACGGCGCGGCGGTGCTGGTCCACGACTGCTCGTTTCCGGACGACGTGGACGTGGCGAACCACCCGACGCCGACCCAGCTGGGCGAGACGCTCGGTGCATCGGGGGCGTCGGTCGGCCGCGTCTATCTCACCCACTTCTATCCCCACACGCAGGGGCGCGAGGAGGAGATGGTCGACTCCGTCCGCGACTCCTACGACGGCGACGTGCGCGTCGCCAGCGACCTGACGACCGTCCGGATCGACTGATCCCGACCTTCGGTTCGGTCCCTGTCGACCCCGATCCGAATCCCGCAGCCTTAAGGCTCGCCGCTGTTAGTAGGTAGATAACAACAGTGATCCGAGCGATGGTGCGACGGACGGATGCGGCCCTGAAACGGAGGGAATCGGCGTGAGCGCGACCGGGCGGATCGCGTCGGCGATCACGGACCACTCGCGGATCGTGATCGTCGTCATGTTGCTGCTGACCGCCGGGGTCGGTGCCGGGGCGGTGGATGTCCAGCAGTCCTCGTCGATCACCGACCAGTTCGACACCGGCTCGGTCGAGGAGGAGAAGCTCTCCTACGTCCAGCAGAACTTCACCGCCGGCCGGGAGAACACGACGACGGTTCAGGTTATCGTCCGCAACGAGGACGGGAACGTCCTCTCGCGGGAGTCGCTCGTGCGCTCGCTGCGGTTCCAGCAGTCCCTCCGGGCCAACGAGTCGATAAACGAGACGCTCGCCGAGCAAAACGCGATCGTGGGCATCGAGAACTACGTCGCATCCTTCGGGCTACTCCGGGCCAACGCCAGGAGCCTGCAGGCCGCAAACGAGAGCTTGCAGGAGAACATCACCGCACTGGAAGAGCGGCAGGCGGCGCTGAATGCGACCTCCACCCGCCTGCAAGACGCGGCGACGGCGGCGGCACGCGGTGAGACGACCGCCGACGCCGCCTTCGACGGTGTCCGCGAGAACTCGTCGGTGACGTTGACCGACGAGGACGGCGAAACGTTCTCGCGCGCGGTCGAACTGCTTCGAAGCGCCGAGACCGAGTCCGACCGGCGGGCCGCCTACGCGCTGGCGACCTACGCCGGCCCCGGTAACGAGAGCGTCCTCAGCGACCAGTACGCGGCGCTGCAGGAGCGGTCCGCGGAGATCGAGGCCCGCGGTGACGAACTCGCCGAGCGCGCCGCCGCCCTGGAGGAGCAACGCGCCGGGATCCAGGCGGGCGACCTCCCGCCGCTCCGACAGCAGACGGTCGCCATCGAGGCGATGAACGAGTCCGAGGTCGATACGGTCGTCGAGAGCCTCCTGAGCGACGGCGGGAACGGCGGCTCCGGGGGACCGCTCGGCTTCATGTCGGCGGATTACGAGCCCGGTAGCACGAACGCCAGCGCGCGGATGATGATCGTGTTCCAGTCGACGGAGTCGGGGACGGCGAACCCGGCCTCGGTGTCCGACCGGGTGTCCTCGTCGCAGTTGCTCATCCAGGACCAGGCCACCGACACGAGCGAGAACGGCGAGGAGTACGTCGTCTTCGGCTTCGGCGTCATCAGCGAGGAGACCTCGCAGTCGATGAACGACAGCCTCGCCATCGTCGGGCCGCTGGCCCTGCTGTTCGTATTGCTGACGCTGCTGATCGCCTACCGCGACATCGTCGACATCGCGCTGGGCTTCGTCGGCATCTTCACCGTCCTCATCTGGACGTTCGGCTTCATGGGCTGGGCCGACATCACGTTCAACCAGATCATGATCGCGGTGCCCGTGTTGCTGATCGGGCTCTCTATCGACTACGCGATCCACATCTTCATGCGGCACCGCGAGCAGCGCCAGGACCGCAGCACGAACGGCGACGAGACCGTCCGCGGGTCGATGCGGACCGCGCTGCTCGGCGTCGGCGTCGCGCTCGTCTGGGTGACGGCGACGACGGTGATCGGGTTCATGTCGAACCTCATCAGCCCGCTCGGGCCGATCCAGGACTTCGGGATCGTCAGCTCCTTCGGCATCGCGGTCGCCCTGCTCGTATTCGGCGCGTTCGTGCCGGCGCTGAAAGTCGAGATAGACAGCCTGCTCGAGGGCTGGGGGCTGGACCGCAAGAAGCGCGCCTTCGGGACCGGTGGCGGCGGGTTCAGCGCCGTCCTCTCGGTCGGCGCGAAGGCGGCGAAGGCCGCGCCACTGGTGGTTATCGTGCTCGCGCTGACGATAAGCGTCGCCGGCGCGTACGGCGCGACGCAGGTCGACACCAGCTTCTCGAACGAGGACTTCATCGCGGACGACCCCCCGGACTACATGTACGACCTGCCCGAGCCGTTCAAGCCGGGCGAGTACAGCGTCAAGCAGAACCTGGAGTACATCAACGACAACTTCCAGCGCGAGGACCAGACGGGACAGATACTGATAGAGGGCAACGTGACGAACCCCGACACGCTGAACCGTGTCCAGCGCGCCGAGGACCGGGTCGCCGAGAGCGAGGTCGCCTACGTCGGCTCCAGCGGCGAGCCGTCCGTCACCAGTCCGAACTCGGTGATCCAGGAGGTTGCCGCGCGCAACGAGACGATGGCGGCGGTCGTCAACGACACCGACACGGACGGCGACGGGGTCCCCGACCGGAACCTGACCGCCGTGTACGACACGCTGTACGAGGTCACGCCGGACCAGGCCACCAGCGTCGTCTACCGCGAGGGCGGCGAGTACCGCGCCCTCCAGATCGAGGTGTCGGTCAAGGGTGGTCTCTCGACGGCCGAGACCACCGAGCGCCTGCGTGACGCCGCGGCGGCCGTCGACGACGACGGCGACAGCGACGTGTGGACGGCGACGGCGACCGGGACGCCGGTCGTCAACGAGATCGTGCAGGGCGAACTCCTGACGACCGTCATCGACAGCCTGATCATCACGCTCGTCGCCGTGTTCGCGTTCCTGATGGTCGCCTACCGGGTCACGGAGGGGAGCGCGACGCTCGGGGTGGTGACCCTGCTCCCGGTCGCGCTGTCGGTGGCGTGGATCCTCGGGACGATGTACCTCATCGGAATGCCGTTCAACGTCCTGACGGGGATGATCACCAGCCTCACCGTCGGGCTGGGGGTCGCCTACAGCATCCACCTGAGCGAGCGGTACAACCTCGAACTCGAACGCCGTGGCGACGTGTGGGAGGCGATGCGGACGAGCGTCACGGGCACCGGCGGCGCGCTGCTCGGCAGCGCGGCGACGACCGTCGGCGGCTTCGGCGTGCTCGCGCTCGCCATCTTCCCGGCGCTCCAGCAGTTCGGGATCATCACCGGGCTGACCATCGTCTACGCGTTCATCGCGTCGGTGGTCGTCCTGCCCAGCCTGCTCGTCGTCTGGACGAAGTACCTCTCGCCGGACGACGTGCCGGGGCTCGACGAGTCGGGCGACGCGACGCCCGACGACGAGGACGGTGACGACAGTGACGACGACAGCGAGGACGACGGCATCAGCGGCGACAGCGACGACGAAGGTCCCGACCCGCTCGCCGGCAGCCCGGACGACGACGAGTCCGTGGTCGCGACCGACGAGACGGTCGACCCGCTGACGGCGTCGACCGGTGCTGACGCCGATGCGGACGACGGGTCGCCCACGCCGGACGGGACGCCGGCCGCGGCCGCTGGCGGCGCGATGGCCGACGACGAGGACGCCGGAACGGAGGCCGACGAGGCCGCGGACGAGCCGTCGCCCGCGACCCGAACGGTGTACCCCGAGACGGTCGCGCCCGGGGACGAGTTCAGCGTCTCGGTCGATGTCGACGGCGTCTCGGGCCGCGTCGTGCTGGTGGAGGACGCGCCCGGCGTCGGCGGGGAGATAACGACGCTCGACCCGTCGCCCGAGAGCGTCACGCAGGTCGGCCGGACCGTCTACGCCGCCTGGGAACTCGACGGCCCGACCGACCTCCACGTCGCCTACACGGCCGACGCACCCGCGGACGCCACGGCCGGCGAGGACCTGTCGTTCGACGGCGAACTCCGGACCGCCGACGGCGCGCATCGGACCGGCGAGGCCGACGCGCTGCCGGTCGTTTCGGAGTTCCTCGAACGGGTCCGCGAGCGCTCGGCACCGACCACGGCCGACGTGAACCGCGCTGCGGAACTGGCGGCGGCCGGCGACCTCACGGAGGCGGAACTGGAGCGGATCCACGAGCGGTGGCTCGCGGCATCGGAGCGGCAGGCACCGCCGTCCCGCGCCGACGGTGGTGAGGACTGAATGGACGAGAGCGCGGCCGTCGAGTCGCTGGAGCGCCTCGGGCTGACCGGCTACGAGGCGAAGGTGTTCATCGCCCTCCAGAAGCTCGGGATCGGCACCGCCAGCGACGTGGACGGCATCGCCGACGTGCCGCGGTCGCAGGTGTACAGCGCCGCCGAGAGCCTGGAGGACCGCGGCCTCGTCGAGGTCCAGCAGTCCAACCCGATGCGCTACCGCCCCGTCAGCATCGAGACGGCGCGCTCGACGCTCCGCGAGCGGTTTGAGCGCGAGCAGGACCGCGCGTTCGAGTACGTCGAGACGGTGCGCGAACAGCACAGCGACGGCGACGAGGAGCAGGAGGACATCTGGACCGTCCGCGGACAGGACCGGGTCACGGACCGGATCGTGGAGCTGATCGAGGGAGCCGACGAGAGCGTGGTGTTCGGGGCACCGCACGTCGACCTGGTCGGCCCCGACATCGAGGCGGCTCTCCGCGAGTCGGCGGATACCGGGAAGCAGGTGACCGTCATCAGCGCCGACGAGGGCGTCCGCGACCGGTTCGCCGACCATGGGGGGATCGTCGCGACAGCGCCGCCGCCCGCGTTCCGGCACGATTCCAGCGCGGGGCGTGTCGTCCACACCGACGACGACGGCGTGCTCATCTCCGTGCTCGGCGAGGAGCCGATACCCGGGATCAACCGCGAGACGGCGTTCTGGAGCCGCGAAACCAACTTCGCGTCGGTGCTGGTCCAGATCATGCGGTCGAGCCTCGGTCCGTTCGAGGCCTGACGCGGCGGTTCGGCCGACTCTCATCGCCTGGAACCTCACCCTCCGGCAGCCGGCCATGGCCCCCGCTCGGCATTCTGAACGTGCCGCATCCGACGGTGTATCGGGTGACCGGGAGGCGTTCCTTCGACATCGACAAGTGTTCGATACGAGTTCGGAGCAGTATGGACTTCGTGGAGCTTCCAGCCGAAGAAGCCGCAGTCCGTCGGTTCGTCGAGGATCTCTGGCTGCCGTACAACCGCGAACTCGAAGCGACCGTCGACCAGTTCTCCCTCGCCGACGACGTCGACCTCGTAATGGAGGAGGTTCCGTTCCGGATCGACCGCGTCGGCACCGAGGGGTACAGAAAGTGGATCGCCGTCGATGGCTCCGCCGACGCCGCCACCCTCGCCGATGTCGACGCCGAGTTCGCCGGGTTCATTGCGGCCGAACTGGACGAGGCCCCGAGCGTCTTCGACCGTCCCGACCGGCTGTACATCTGTGATATCTACGTTCGCGAGCCGTATCGCGGGACGGGGTTAGCCAACGACCTGTTCGACCGTCTGCGAGCGTGGGCCCGGGATGCCGGCTGTGAGGAGTTCAGCCTCGACCCGCACGCGGACAACGACCGCGCCATCGCGTTCTACGAAAAGCTCGGCTTCGAGACGACGCAGTACCACATGGTGGCCGGCGTCGACGAGTGAGCCCACTGCCTGACCCCGGTGAGGTGGCCGTCAGGCCTCCTCGTCGTCCCCGTCGGGCAGGCGGCGGACCGCTCGCTCCCACCGCTGTTTGGCCGCCTGGCCGGGGTACGCGATGGGGTCGTACGCGATGTCCTCGTCCGTTCCGAGATGCACGGCGTCCTTGCCGGCCCGCCGGCGTCGCCACCCGACGACCCCCGCGATCAGTATCGACAGTATCAGCACGGCCAGGGCGATGTTCGCGGGAGTATCCGGCGGCCACACCAGCACGCCGATGATCGCCACCAGTACGGGTGCCGAGACGGCGTAGAAGAGGTAGACGAGCGCACTCCCGGACAGCTCGATACGCCTGCTCACGTTCGGACTGGACGAGCGAGCGAATATCGGCCTGGTGGAGCGACAGCGATTCTTCGGGACTACTCCAGCCGGTAGCGCAGCAGCGCCGCGATGCCGCCGAGGTTGGCCAGCTGGTCGCCCGGGGCGAAGTCCGAGGAGAAGACGGTCACGTCGCCGCCCTGCTGCTCCACGTCGGTGACGATCTCGTTGACGTCCACGTCCCACTGGCGGCCCTCCTCGTCCTCGCTCACCGCGCCGCGCTCCTTCCGGAGGCGCTCGTCCAGAACCAGCAGCGTCTCGACCGCGCCGAAGTCAGCCGCCTTCGCGACCTGCTCCGGGCCGTAGGCGGCTTTCGCCCCCTCGCCGATGCGGCGGGTGAGCTCGTCGATCAGTTCGGCCTCCTCGGCGATGCGGGTCTCCTCCTGTACGTCCGCGACGGCACCGCGCTTCAGCACCTCGTGGACGCCGCGGTCGCCGACCGCGCTCGTGTCGACCGTGGAGATCCTCTCGGCCACGTCGGGGGCCTCGTCCTCGACGAAGTCGAGCAGGTCCTGCTTGGTAAACCCCGGACCGGCGAGGATGATCGCGTCCACGTCGAGCCGACGGAGGGCGGCCGTCACCTCGCCGAATAACTCGTCGCGGGAGCGAGCGTACTCGCCTTTCCCGGTCGTGCCGGTGAAGGAGCCGTACTCGTCGGTGCCGTACTGCGCGACGGTGTGGACGTGCGCCTCGCCCTCCTCGACCGTGGCGATCGCCACGTCCGGCGCGTCGGTCGCCGCGGCGGCTTCCTCCAGCCGTTCGATCTGGTCGGGTTTGAACCGCTTCTCGACGGTGATCTCGTCGCGCTCCTCGACGTTCAGCGTGTGGTGGAAGCCGAGTTGGTCCTCCCGGGAGGCGTCGACGATCTCGCCGCCCACCCGGAGGCGGTTGGCGAACTTCGCGAACTCGACGCTGTTCACGTCGATGCCGACGTACATGTGTTCGCGCTCGCCGCCGGTGTCGCGCATCTTGTCGTCGTCGCGCTGGATGCGCCGCGTCGTGTCGCCGGAGACGCGGTCGCCGGGTTCGAGGACGTACTGCAGGTGCCAGAGGTCGTCTAAGCTCTCCGGGACGAGCGTGATCCGCTCGCGGCCCTCCTCGGCCGGCTCCCGGCTCTGTATCTTCATGGTTTCGCCTCCGGGCTACCGGGATAAGTGCCCTGCCATTCAGCCTGTCTCGCCCGCACCGCCGAGCGCCCGGCCGTACGCGAGACCGACGTAGCGCACGGCGACGAGATGGAGGTAGAAGGCGGCGAAGACCGAGACGACGCCGCTGAGGTCGTAGCTCCACACCGCGCCGACGGTGAGCCCCCACGCGAGCACCGCGGCGACGAACGCCCCGACGAAGGCGGCGAAGTACGCGCCGCTGGACAGCACTGCGGACACCGACCGCGGGTCGAGCGTGCCACGGAGGTCGCCGCCGTCCGCCAGCCGGAGGACGGCGGCCGGGAACACGTAGCTCACGGTCAGCGCGAGCAACAGCGTCGCGGTCGCCCCGAGGATCACGACGACGCCCGTGGTGGTGTCGGGGTCGGACCCGATGTCCGCGCCGGTCAGCCCCTGCACCGTCACCAGCAGGACGGCCAGCGGCGCGCCGAGGTAGACGAGGGCGACGACCCACGCGCGTCCCCCTTGCGCCAGCAGTTCCCGCGGGTTGTCGAACCCCGGGGGCCGATCGGTCCCGCTCACGGTCGACCGGCCGGCCCGGAGCAGGTAGCCGAGCAGCGCCGTCGCCGGGACGAGCGCGAGGAGGGCCACGACGAGCGCGGGCCACGCCGGGAACAACCCGGTGGCGTACCGCAGCAGCAACAGCGTGACCAGCCCGAGGATCCCGCCGACGGCGAAGGTGTCGGCTGTACGGTCGCCGCTGAACGGGTACTTCAGCGCGTCCGCCGCCATCATCGGTCGACCACCCCCTGCGTGGTCCGGGTCATCGGCATCACGACTCCTTGATCCGGGACCCGCCCGGCGGCAGGAAATGCTGGATGCGGTCGGGGCTGGCGACCTTGCGGACGAACGACGTGTCCGCGAACCGCTCCCGGAACTCGCGGTACAGCTTCTTCCCCACGTCGCCCTGTGCGAACTGGCCGGGTTCGACCTCGACCCACGTCTCGGCCTGCTCGCGGACGGCGGCCAGCGGTCCGCCGACCACCCGCGTCGACGGCTCGCAGGTGATCCCGACGGCCACGTCGGCCGGCACGTCCCGGAAGTACGTGCGGTCGCCACGGATGGCGAAGCCGCCCTTCTCCAGGAACTCGCCGCTTTCCGGCGTCTTGCTCACCTGATCCGGCGTCACCATGTACGCGTCGCCGGCGAACCGACCGTCCTTCCACACAGAGGAGTAGGAGACCGCGAACTGCGCTGCCTGCTCCTTGCTTGTGTCGGGGATGTCCACGTCCGTCGCGGACTCGCTCGGTCCCGTCGCCTTGAGCACCGTGACCGGACCGCCGTGGGCCTGCGCGTGGAAGAACAGGTCGCCCGGTTCGAGGTACTTCTTGACCAGTTCCTCGTTCTGGTCGGCGTCGCGCCCGCCGATGACGAGGAAGCCGTCGCTCGTGTGGAACCAGCGGAACCGCTCGAACCACTGCTCGGAGCGCCGGACGGGGATCGAACTCCGGGAGAGCCAGTCGATGTCCTTCGGCTCGTCTTCGTCGTCCTCGTCGTCCTCGTCGGGCCCGTCGTCAGCCTCCCACTGCCGCTTTCGTTCGCGGGCGGCCTCCAGGTCCTCGCGAGTGTCCTCGATGGCCGCTTTCGCGCCCTCCTTCTTCTCCTCGATGCGCTTTGCCTCGGTGTAGAGCCGGTCGGCGTTGTGCTCGACGCCCTCGCTCGCGTCGAGTTCGACCTCCGTGTCGTCGAGGCGGAGCGTCACGGTCCCGGCGTCGCCGTCGACGCCGACGACCGCTTCGGCGGCCGCGATGCCCCGGTCGGCCCCCTCCTCGAAGCGCGCCGCGATCTCGTCCCACGGCGTGTCGCGTTCACGGGCCTCCTGTACCGTCGACAGCACGTCGTCGACCAGCCCGTAGCGCTCGTACAGCAGTTCCGCCCGCTCCCGTTCCTCCTGGGCCTGCTGTTCGAACCCCTCGATCGCCTGCTCCTGCTGTTCGATGATCCGCTCGTGCTTCTCTATCTCCGCGTCGAAGTCCGGCGACTCGTCGACCTCCGGACTGTCGTCGTCCGCCGAGCGGTCGAGTTCGTGGAAGTACTCGTCGAGCGCGGCGTTGAACGTGTCGAACGACTCGCTCTCTATGTCCTCGTACTCGCTGAGCGGGAACGGCGTCACGTCGACGTAGCGGTCGTCCTCGACGTAGATCCGCGGGTCCAGATCGGCGTTCTTGAGGTCCTCGCGGAGGCGCTCGACGGCGGCGAACAGCGCCTCGTACTGCTCGTCGGTCGCCTCGTCGATGTCGGTCGTCTTCTCCACGCCGGCCCGGGTACAGACCTCCTCGGCGTACAGCCCGCCGAAGTTGTGCTGCGTCGCCAGCGTGCGCACGACGTCGGTGTCGGACTCTTCCATCAGCGCGACGAACCCGTCGTAATCCATGTCGAGCGGGTTCACCCGCGAGTCCGGGAACTCGTACTGCGACCCCGGCGCGACGGTGCGGGATTTGAGCCGCACGGTGTCCAGTGAGTCGATCACCTCGTCGTTCGGGTCCAGCACGGCGACGTTGCCCGGCCCGAACAGCTCCGCGATGATCGTCGTGTCCTCGTCGTCGCGCTCGAAGTGGAACTCGAGGATGCGGTCGAACTCGAACTGCTCGACGCCCGCGAAGTCCGCGCCCGAGAGCCGGTTCCGCAGCATCATCGCGAAGTTCGGCGGCCGGCCCGGCGCGTCGGGGACGTTGTCGGGGTCCGCGACGTAGGCGCGCTTCACGTCGCCGACCTCCACGAGCAGTTCGACGCGCCCGCGGTCGAAGTCCCGGAGTTTGAGCCGCAGGAAGTCGTCGCCGTAGAGGTAGGCCTTGTCGACCTTCGCGCCCTCGTATCCGCCGAGTTCCCCGACGAGCGCCGCGAGGTCGACGCTCGTTAGCTCCCGCTTTGCGTCCATACGCCACAGGTCCGTTCCCCGGGGCAAAGACGTGTCGCTCCGCGATGCGTACAGCCACGGCGATCGCAGGCCCCGGAGGTCCGGGACCCCTGGCGGTTTTTTGTCCGGTATGTCGATCTGACATAATCTTTTTCCGTGAGGGGTTCTAACTGTTGACACATATTCGGACCGTCAGTGAGACGGTACTGACCATCGTCCAATGAGCGAAACCGATTCCGATGATACGACCGCCGACAACCCCTCCTACGTCGCCGAACACGACTGGGAGGGGGACGAATCACTCGCCGCAACGATCGTTTCCGCTGTCGCCGCCATCCGGAACGTCGAACCGACGGCGGTCGAACCGCTGAACGAGACGGTCGACCCGGACGCGCTGAACGACATCTTCGACGCGCGACACAACGGCGGCGACCGATCCGGGCCGACGCTGTCGTTCCGGCTCAGCGGCTGTGACGTGACGGTCCACGCCGACGGCCGCGTCGTCGTCGTGCCGCCCGAGGACGAGTGACCTACAGCCGTTTGCTCACGTACGGCCCGTCCTGATAGTAGCCCAACTTCTCGCGGTAGTACTCGACCTTTTGCGCTGCGCTCGCTTCGCTCGCTCGGCAAAAGGTCGATCAAAACCGGGCGTGCTCCTTTCGCCTGACGGCTTCAGTCCGCGCGCCCGGCCGGTCGCTCGCTCCGCTCGCGCCCGGGACTACAGCCGCTTGCTCACGTACGGCCCGTCCTGGTAGTACCCCAGCTTCTCCCGATAGTACTCCCGTGCCCCGATACCGCTGATGACGCTCAGCTTGCCGTAACCGGCGTCTGCTGCCAGTTCTTCGGCTTTCCGGAGGAGTTTCCGGCCGTACCCCTTGTGCTGCCAGTCGTGGCTTTCGTCGCCGACTTCTACCATCGGGCCGTACACGTGCAGTTCGCGGACGAGCGCGGCGTCGCGCAGTTCGGCGCGCTGCGGGTTGCCCGGGAACCGCAGGCGGCAGAAGCCGACGAGCAGGTCGTTGTCCGGGTCCTCGTAGCTGATGAACAGCTCCGTGCCGCCGGCGGCCTCGTACTCCATAATATCGAGTTCGACGCTTTCGGGCACCTCGTCGTTCATCCCGACCTCGCTACAGCGGATGCAGTCGCAGGTCCAGCCGTGCTCGTCCATCCGCTGTCGGGCGAGCTGTCGGAGGTTCGACTTCCAGACGCCCGCGTCGATGAAGTCGGCGGGGATATCCCGCTGGACGCGCTGGAGGCGCGTGTACTTCGGGATCATCGACTTGATCTCGGCGACGAGTTCGGCGGCCTCGTCGTTGCCGAGGGGTTCGTACTCGTCGTCGTGCCACATGTCGTACGTCCGGGTGCCTCGGACCACGAGCGTCGGGTAGATCTTCAGGTAGTCCGGCCGCCACTTCTCGTCCTCGAACAGGCGGCGGAAGTCCTCCAGACACATCTCCTTGGTCATGCCGGGCTGGCCCGGCATCATGTGGAACCCGACCTTGAACGCGGCGTCGCGCAGGCGGCGGTTGGCGTCGATGGAGGCCTGCGCGCCGTGGCCGCGGTGCATCTCGCGGTTGATGCGTTCGAACGTCGTCTGGACGCCCACCTCGACTTTCGTGCCGCCGAGGCGGAGCATCCGGTTTATCTGCTCCTGGTCGCACCAGTCGGGCTTGGTCTCGAACGTCGTCCCGATGTTGCGCACGTCCGCCGTCTCGTTGCGGGCGATCACGTCCTCGAGGTACTCGAAGTCGTACTCGTCGGGGTCCTGCGCGAAGCTCTCGTCCTCGGCCGGCTCGGGCTCCTTGTCGGCGTCGAACTCGTTCAGCGCCTGCAGCGCGCGCTTGACGAACCACTCCTGATAGTCGTGCGAGCGAGCGGTCATCGTCCCGCCCATCAGGATGAGTTCGACCTTGTCGACGGGGTGACCGATCTCGCGAAGCTGTTCGAGGCGGAGCCGCACCTGGCCGTAGGGATCGTAGTCGTTCTGGACGCCGCGGGCGGCGGCGGGCTCGTGGCCCGTGTAGCTCTGCGAACTGGAGAACTCCGAGGACGGGCCGCCCGGACAGTAGAGACATTTCCCGTGCGGGCAGTTGTGCGGGCTGGTCATGATGGCGACCGGCGAGACGCCCGAGGCGGTCCGGACCGGCTTCCGCATCAGCACCGCCTCCAGCTCCTCGCGGCGCTCCTGTGGCGCGTAGTCGAGGATCTCGGAGTTCTTCGGCACCTTCGGCGACGAGTGCTCCGAACAGACCTCCAGCTTCGCCGACTCCACGTCGTCGCGCTCCAGGTCGCCCGCGAGGATGCGGTCGACCAGTTCCTCACAGACCCGCTCGAACGCCTCCGACTCCGTGGCGTCCGTCTCGGTACTCATTGCCCTGCTATCGCGCCGTCGCGGGGTTAAGCGTGTCGCTCGGGGGAGGACGAACGGTCCTTGACGCCCGGCGCGGGTCGCCGGAGCCACAACGTTCCTATACGTGGGACACCATGTCAAAGTCAGTATGAAAGATCCGGGACGCGATTTCGTGCCGTCGTGACAGCCGTCCCGTGGCCGGCGGTCGGGGCGTTCGCGGGCGGGATCGGGACGCTCCTGCTCGTCGCGTACGTCCGCCGTCACCGGGGTAAGCCCGGCGTGAACTGGTTCGTCGCCGCGCTCTGTATGCAGGCGGCCTGGGCGCTGCTCCACGGCGTCGCCCTCCTGACGTTCGACCCCGCCGCGCGCAGGCTGCTGGAGACGGTTATCTGGGTGCCGGTGAGCACGCTGGGGTTCCTGTTTCTGGCGTTCTCGCTGGACTACACCGGACGGGGCGGGCTCGTCCGGTCGCCGTGGTTCGGACTCCTCGCAATCGTGCCGGGCACGGGCGTGGCCCTCGCCGCGACGAACTCCGTCCACGGCCTCGTCTGGACCGGCTTCGACGTCGAACCGGTGCTCGGCGTGGCGAGCGTGGACTACGCGTTCGGGCCGTCGGCGTACGTCATCGTCGCGTTCGGACTGGCCTTCGCCGCGGTCGGCGTGCTCCTGCTGGTCGAAACGGTGCTCAGCTACGGCCCCCTGTACCGCCGCGAGGCGGCCGCCGTCGCGCTCAGCGCCGTCCCCGTCGCGGCCGCGACGGCCGCGTGGGCGCTCGGCGTGGGACCGTGGCAGCCCCTCAGCCTGGTCACGCTCTCGTTCCTCCCGCACCTCGCGCTGGACGCGTACGCGTTCGTCGGGACCAACATGTTCGAGACGAACCCCACGACCCGCCGCGCCGCCGAGGAGGAGGCGATCGAGGGGCTCGGCAACCCGGTGCTCGTGCTGGACGCCAGCGACCGCATCGTGGACGCCAACGACGCCGCGCGGGAGCTGTTCGACCTGTCGAACCCGTCCTACCTCGGCGCGTCCGTCGCGGCGGCGGTCGGCTCCGGGTTCGATCCGGCCCGGGCGGAGACAGTCACCGCGACGCACCGCGGTCGTCGCCGCGAGTACGCCGTCTCGGTCTCGCCGCTCTCGGACCCGACGGGAACGGACGTGGGGCGGACGGTCGTGTTCCAGGACGTGACGGCGGAACTGCGTCGCGAGCAGCGCCTCGAAGTCCTCAACCGGGTGCTCCGCCACAACCTGCGCAACGAGATGACGACGATAGCCGGCTACGCGTCGATGATCGAGGACGAGGCGGCCGACGAGTCGCTCGGCGACGGCGCGGCGATCATCGCGGAGCGGGCGGCGGAGCTCGTCGACATCGGCGAGCGGGCCCGCGAGTTCGAGCAGGCCGTCGAGGGCGAGACGGGGAGTTCGCTGGTCGCCGTCGACGACGTGCTGGCGGACGCCGCGGTGGAGATCACCCGCGAGTACGGCGAACGCGTGACCGTCGGGGCGGCGGACCACGAGATCCGCACCGACCCGAGACTCCTCCGTCTCGCGGTCGAGAACTTGGCCGCGTCGCTGCTGGAGCGCGACGACGAAGCCACGGTCGAACTCTCGGCCCACGCCACCGCCGACGGGACGACGGTCCTCGTCGCCGCCGACGGGGCGGCCCTCCCCGAGCAGGAGGTCGCCACGCTCCGGGCGGAGGGCGAACGGCCGCTCCAGCACGGGCAGGGCATCGGCCTCTGGATCGCTCAGTGGAGCGTCGACACGCTCGGCGGGGAGGTAGCGCTCGCCGACGGGACGGACGGGCAGGTCAGGATCCGACTGCCCGCCGCGGAGGCGGGCCTGAACGAGCCGGCGTAGGCGTCCGTCTGAGAAGTGTGGGCGACGACTACGCGTCTATCTCCGCGGCGACCGCTTCGACGACGCCGTCCAGCACGGCGTCGCGCTCGCCGGTCAGGAACTCCAGGTGGCCGTCGCGGCCGCCGACGACCGTGATGCCGGCCTCGTCGGCGCGCTCGCTCGCGGCCTCGCCCACCGCGCGCACGTCGACTGCGTCGGTGCTGCGGAGGTGGATCTCGTCGTCGCCGACGCCGAGCGTGACGAACGGCCCGTCGTCCGCCTCGCGGCGGTGGAGTTCGTCCAGCAGGAGCGTCGTCGGCGGGAAGTCGAAGCGGTGCGTGAACGCGTCGGTGTCGAGCACGGCGAAGCTGACGCCGCCCGCCTCGCGCTCGTCGATGTTGCGCTCGGCGGTCTCGACCTCGGTTTCGAGTTTCTCGCGGAACTGCTCGCTGACGTGGGCCGCGAGGCTGTCGGCGTCGCCCGGCGCGTCGGCGTCGCCGAACAGCAGGTCCGCGACCAGTTCGCGCTTGTCGTCGTAGGACTGGTAGTACGCCTCCAGCGCGATCGCCTCGCGGCGCTCGCGGACGGCGGTCCCGTCGTAGCCGGCCTCGGTCGCCAGGTCGGCGTACGCCCCGGGGGCGTCCGTCCAGTAGCTCACTGCGGGCAGGTGGCGCAGGTCGTCGCGGGCGTCCTCGCGGACGTGCGCGGCGACGTTGGCCGCAAGGGCCGTCGTCGTGAGTTCCTCGGTGTCGCCCTCGTCGGCGAGCCCGGGGTTGACGACCGTGTCAACGTCGTCGACGATGGCCTCGTCGGGATGGCTCGCGTCGACGACGACGCGGCGCGCGCCGTACACGTCGAGCAGGCGGTAGCCGTCCGCCGACTCCAGCGTGCTGCCGGCGTCGACGAGGACGACCAGCGGGAGCTGCTCGCCGTGGCGCTCGCGGGACTCCAGCATCTGGGTCACGTCGTCGGTCGCGGCGTCCATGTCGTACACCGCGCCGTCGAGCGGGCGGCGCTCGAAGTAGTGGTACTCGGCGTCGGCCTGCGTGTGCTCCTCGCGGACCAGCGGCAGGACGGCGCGCTCGATGGCCGCGCCGGCCGCGTAGCCGTCGGCGGTCGCGCTGTGGCGGACGACGACGGGGCGGGCCGACAGCACCGCGCGGCGGACCGCTTCGGCGGCGTCGGCTATCGAGTCCTCCACGACGGCTGCGGGGTCGTCCTCGGCCAGCAGGTCGACCGAATCCGGGCGCGCCCGGTCGGTCATCGCGGCGGCGAGGCGGCCCTCCACCGCGGCGGCGTTCTCGCCGTCGAGAACGGCAAGATCCTCGGTCTCGACCTGCAGTTCGTCGTGGCGCAGTTCCACCTCGCCGTCGAGGCGGACGAAGTCGTCGATCGCGACCTCGGGGTACGCGCGGACGCCGGCCTCCACGAACGCGGCGCACTCGACGGTGCCGGTCTCGTCGCGGAGTTCGAAGATCGTCGGGCCGCCGGTCTGCCGGACGCCCGTCACCTCGCCCTCGATCCGCACGTCGTCGCCCACGCGGTCCGAGAGCGACTCGATCGGGACGCGCTCGGGGTCGGGCTCCTCGGTCGGCTCCGCGGCGGTCTCGTCCGCCGATGCGACGTCGGTCTCGGTCGCTGGTTCCGTCTCCGACTCGGCCTCCGTCTCCTCCTCGACGGCGTCGGTCGTCGTCACGGTACTGGCGCTCGCTGCGGCCGCGCCGCCCCCCGCGGGCTCCGCGGCCGCGTCTTCATTTCCCGACGCGCTCGCCTCCGGGGCGTCCGCGTTCGGGTCGTCGACGAGGGAACCGCGGAACTCGGCCTCGTCCTGCCGGATCGACCAGCCCAGGTCGACGTTGCCGTTGTCGCGCACGTCCGTCACCTGCACGTAGACGGTGTCGCCGGAGTCCCAGTCGAGCGTGTCGAGTCGCTGGTCGAGTTCGCTCTTGTGGAGCAGGCCGGTGACGCTGTCGCCGATGTCGACGAACACGCCGAACTCGGCGAAGCCGTCGACGGTCCCGCGGTAGTAGCGGCCGGGGGTGAGCTGGTTCGGGTGGTCGCCTCTGAACTCGAAAACTACGTCTTCCTCGTGGCTGCTGCAGATCCGCCCGTCAGCGGGCGTACCGCAGATGATACAGGTAGCCATTTGCTGGTGATAAATATCCCCGGCCTAAAACGGTTGTCGAATCGTCCCCGCCGGAACGGCCGTTCGTCGGCCCGAGCCGTGTGGTCACGGAACATACCCGAAGCGGCGACGCGGCCGCGCCGTCACTCGAACACGGGGCTGTCGTCCTCCAGCGCCGCAACGTCGTCGACGAGCGCGCGTACGTCCTCGGGGAACAGGGCGACCTGCACCTCGTTGCCCTCGTCGTCCTCGAAGACGAGTTTCACGCGCTTGTCACCGAACTCGCGGGCCTCGGCGCGCTCGACGTCGAACAGCTTCGCCTCGGCGGACTTGTTCGACGGCCCGACGTTTTTCACCGCGCCGTCTTTCAGTTCGACCATGAAGTCATCGATCTGCAGGGTGAGCACGGACGGCGGTTCGGCCGGCAGCGGCAAAACGGTACGGCCGTCGTGCGCCTTTAAGTGTCAGTCGCGCGTACTTCCGCCCGAACCATGGAGCTTACCTGGCACGGTCACTCGACCTGGCGCGTGGAAGTGGGCGACACGACACTGCTGATCGACCCCTTCTTCGACAACCCGCACACTGACCTCGACCCGAGCGACGTCGAGACACCGGACTACGTCCTGTTGACGCACGGCCACGCCGACCACGTCGGCCACGCCGGCGAGTTCTCGGACGCGACGCTCGTCGCGGTGCCCGAACTCGTCTCCTTCGCCGAGGACGAGTTCGGCTTCGAGGACGCCGTCGGCGGGATGGGGATGAACCTCGGCGGCACCGTCGAGTGCGGCGACGCCTACGTGACGATGCACCGCGCGGACCACACCAACGGCATCAACACCGGCTACGAGTACTCCGCCGGGCCGCCGGCCGGGTTCGTCGTTTCGGACACGAAGCCGACGCAGGTGTCCGACGAGGAGAGCGAGACGTTCTACCACGCCGGCGACACGGGGCTGATGACGGAGATGCGTGACGTGATCGGTCCACATCTCGAACCCGACGCCGCCGCCGTGCCGGCCGGCGACCACTTCACGATGGGCCCGATGCAGGCCGCCATCGCGGTCGACTGGCTCGACGTCGACCACGCGTTCCCGATGCACTACGACACGTTCCCGCCGATCGAGATCGACACGGACGACTTCGTCAATGAGGTCAGGGGGACCGGGAGCGACGCCGAGGTCCACGTGCTCGACGGCGACGAGACGTTCGACCTGACCGAAGGCTACTGACGGCACCGCGTCCGACCCACGAGACCGGGACCGTCCCCTCGAACTACTCGTTTTTCGCCCGCGACCGTGGCCGAACGTTCCGGAGCAACAACGCTTACGCCGCCGGCCGTCGATACACCGGACGCAATGGCAAAGGAAGTCCACAGCGTCTCCGAGGAGGGGTTCAGCACGACGAGCCAGATCCGCGAGTTCGAGACCACGATCGACGCCGAGGGCGAGGAAGCGCCCGACACGCTCGAAGCGCTGCTCGCCGCGTACGCCGCCTGTTACGTGCCCGCGCTCCGCGTCGGCGCACAGCAGCGCGACGCCGGCGACCTCGGCCGGATCGAGATCGACGCGACCGGCGAACTGAACGACGACGACAAACTGGAGTCGGTCAGCTTCGCCGTCTCGACGGACGCCGACCTGGACGACGACACGGGCGCGGCCGTCGCCGAGCGCGCGCACGAACTCTGCAAGGTCGGCGACGCCGTCAAGGAGAGCCTCGTCGCCGACGTGACGTTCGAGTAACGGACGCGTCGGCCGACCCGAACGTTCGGCGAGGGGAAACCATTTGTCCGTTCTCCCCTAACCGGGGGGTATGACCGACAGCGAGTGGACCGACCGCATCGTGGGGGACCGCATGACGGTCGACCAGGAGTTCTCGACGCAGGTGCGGAACTCGCAGTTCTCGAACCAGGAGTGGGGGATGATCATGACCGCCGTCGAACTTGAGATCGAGGACGCCGACGACCCCGACGCCGCTCGCATCGTCGCGGACACGAGCAAGATCGACCAGGTGCTCCCCGCCATCGACGAGTCCCGGTCGCAGATGAACCAGATGGGTGGGGCCGGCGGCGGTGGCTCCGGGTCGTCCGGCGGCGGGATCGTCGACGGGATCAAGGACGCGCTCGGTCTCGGTGGCGGCGGTGGCGGTGACGATGGCGACGACGGCCGGGAACGGGCGGCGGCGTCGCTCGCGCAGGCGTACGCCGAGGAGCTACAGTCCCACCTCGAACAGAAGGGCAAGTGGGAACAGATCCGGACGGTCGCCCAGGGCTAGCCCGGCTGCCGGAGCCGGGCGGGAACCGGTCACCCGTCGCCGGAGTGGAACAGCGTCAGCTCCTCGGCCTGATAGATGTTGATGAGTTCGTTGACAAGTTCGTCGTACGACTCGTCGTCGATGCGGAGGCTGTCGAGGCGCTCGATCGTCTCTTCGTCCAGTTGAACCTGCGGCATACGTGAGCCATGACCGCCGACGGGCTTAAACCTGAGCCGTCGCGGCCACGGTCTCTGGTGGTCACCCCGCGCTCACTCCTCGTCGCGAAGCTCTTCGAGTTCCTGCCGGGTCTTCTCGCGCCCCTTCCGGAACTCGCCGATCGCCTCGCCCGAGGACCGGGCGAGCTTCGGGATCTTCTGTGCGCCGAACAGGAGGCCGACGAGCAACAGGATCGCCACGAGTTCGACGCCGCCGGGCGCGGCAAACAGCGGTGTCGCAACTCCTGACATAGTTGCACCCACACGGCAGTACGGCGCGTCGGAAGTTGTATTTTCCGCCTGACGGGGCGGTGGTGTCGGCCCGATTCGCGGGCGGCCTTACAGCGCGTCGACGACCGCCTCGGTGACGTCCTCCGTCGTCGCGTCGCCGCCCAGGTCGGGCGTCCGGGGGCCTGCGTCGAGCACGTCCTCGACGGCAGCGCGAACGCGCGCAGCTTCGTCGCTGTGGCCGAGGTGGTCGAGCAGCATCGCGGCCGAGAGGATCATCGCGGTCGGGTTGGCGACCCCCTCGCCGGCGATGTCCGGCGCGGAGCCGTGGACCGGCTCGAACAGCGCGTTCTCCCGGCCGACGTTGGCCGAGGGGAGCAGGCCGAGCCCGCCGACGAGCCCCGCAGCGAGGTCCGACAGCATGTCGCCCGCGAGGTTCGGGCAGATGACGACGCCGTACTCCTCGGGCCGCATCACGAGATGCATCGCCAGCGCGTCCATCAGCGCGGTGTCGTAGTCGGCGTCGCGGGCGTCGCCGACCGCCTCAGCCGCCGCCAGGAACTCGCCGTCCGTCGTCCGCATCACGTTGGCCTTGTGGGCGATCGTCACGTCGTCGTAGCCGTTCTCGGCGGCGTAGTCGAAGCCGAACTCGGCGATGTCCCGGGAGGCGTCCTCGGTGATCACGCGGGTGAGCGTCGTCACGCCGTCGGTTATCTCGGACTCGATGCCCGAGTAGACGCCCTCGGTGTTCTCCCGGATGAACACGAGGTCGGTGTCGGGCTGGACCGCGTCGAGGCCGGGGTAGGACCGCGCCGGGCGGACGTTGGCGAACGAGCCGACGACCTCCCGGAGGGGGAGGATCACGTCGGCGGCCGTCTCGCCGGCCGCGCCGAACAGCGTCGCGTCGGCGTCGGCCGCGAGGTCGCGCGTCGCCTGGGGCAGCGCCTCGCCGGTTTCCGCCTTCACTGCGTCGCCCGCCTCGCCCTCGACGAACTCGAAGTCGGGGTCCAGCGCCGCCAGCACGTCGACTGCTGCGGGCGTCACTTCCTGTCCGATGCCGTCGCCGGGGATGACGGCGATCTGGTGGGTCATTGCTCTCCCTGACGCGTCGGTGGTTGGAAAGGGATTCGGTTACGGAAAATCAAGGAGAAAGCCCCGCGCTTCAGGGCGGGGAGGATGTCAAGGCAGGTGTCTCGAAGGACGGTTCGGCGAACGCGTGTCAGACCCGCTTGCCGTCCTCGACGTACGGGAGGCTCTCGGCCGTCTCGCGGATCGCCGCCTCGTTCGACTTCATCAGCGCGGTGGTGTCCCAGACGCCGTCGACCAGGGCCTTTCGCTGGGCGTCGTCGACGGTGACGTCGACGGTCTGACCGCCGTACGTGACCGTCTCGGCCTCCACGTCGAGGTCGATGTCGCCGTCGGGGTTCGCGTCGACCCAGTCCTGTAGCGTTTCGATCGTTTCGCTGTCGGCCGTGACCGTGGGGATGCCGAGCGCGAGACAGTTGCCCGCGAAGATCTCCGCGAACGACTCGCCGATGATTGCGTCGATGCCCCAGCGCATCAGCGCCTGCGGGGCGTGCTCGCGCGAGGAGCCACAGCCGAAGTTCGCGTTGACGACCATCACCGAGGAGTCTTTGAACCGGTTCTCGTTGAACGGGTGGTCCTTCGGATTGTCGTCGTCGTCGAAGCGCAGGTCGAAGAAGGAGAACTGGCCCAGTCCGTCGAACGTGACGACCTTCATGAACCGCGCCGGGATGATCTGGTCGGTGTCGATGTCGTTGCCGCGGATCGGCACGCCGGAGCCGGAGACGTGGGTCACCTCGGGGATCTCGACCTCGTCGGTCATGCGGAAGTCACCTCCTTCAGTTCGCGCACGTCAGTGACCTCGCCGTTGACCGCCGCCGCGACGACCATCCGGGGGTTCATCAGGACGGTGCGGCCGTCCTTGCTCCCCTGACGGCCGACGAAGTTGCGGTTCGACGACGAGGCACAGGCCTCGTCGCCCTCCAGCTGGTCCTCGTTCATCCCGAGGCACATCGAACAGCCGGCGTTGCGCCACTCGAAACCGGCGGCTTCGAAGATGTCCTTGAGTCCTTCCTCCTCGGCGGCTTTCTGCACGCGCTGGCTGCCGGGGACGACCATCGCGCGGACGTCGTCGTGGACCTCGCGGCCCTCGACGATGCGCGCTGCGCGGCGCAGGTCGGGCAGACGGGCGTTCGTACATGAGCCGAGGAAGGCCACGTCGATGTCGTACCCTTCCATCGTGTCGCCCGGTTCGACGCGCATGTGCTCCTGCGCGCGTCGGGCGGTGTCCTGCTTCTCCTCGGGGAGCGCCTCGGGTTCGGGGATGGGTTCGGTCACGCCGACGCCCTGGCCGGGGGTCGTGCCCCACGTGACGACCGGTTCGAGCTCCGACCCGTCGATGGTGACCACGTCGTCGTACTCGGCGTCCTCGTCCGATCTGATGGACTCCCAGTACTCCTTTCGCTCCTCGAACGCCTCGCCCTCTGGGATCTCGTCGCGGCCTTCGAGCCACTCGTACGTGGTTTCGTCGGGGTTGACGTAGCCCGCGCGAGCGCCGCCCTCGATGGACATGTTGCAGATCGACATCCGCCCCTCCATGTCGAGGTTCTCGATGGCCTCGCCGGCGTACTCGTACACGTAGCCGACGCCGCCCTCGGTGCCGAGGCGGCGGATGATCTCCAGAATGATGTCCTTCGCTTCGACGCCGGCCGGCAGTTCGCCGGTGACCTCGATCTTCCGGACCTTCTGTTTCTCCATCGCGACCGTGCCGGTCGCGAGCACGTCCCGGATCTGCGACGTGCCGATCCCGAACGCGAGCGCGCCGAACGCGCCGTGGGTCGAGGTGTGGCTGTCACCACAGACGATGGTCGTCCCGGGCTGGGTGAGCCCCTGCTCCGGGCCGATGACGTGGACGATGCCCTGGTCGCCCGTCGTCGGGTCCGAGAACTCGATGCCGGCCTCGCGGACGTTCTCCTCCAGTTCGGCCATCATCTCCTCGGCGGAGTCGTCGCCGTACGGCCGGGACTGGTCGGCCGTCGGGACGATGTGGTCGACCGTCGCGTGGGTCAGGTCCGGGTACGCGACCTCCAGGTCGCGCTCGCGGAGCATCCCGAACGCCTGCGGGCTGGTCACCTCGTGGATGAGGTGGAGACCGACGAACAGCTGGTCCTGTCCAGTCGGTAGCTCCGTCACCTTGTGCTCGTCCCAGACCTTGTCGTACAGCGTGCCCTGGCTCATCTGTCGGCTACGTCCTCCGACTCCGCGTCGTCGTGTTCGCCGCCGCGCTCGAAGACGCGGTTCGCCCCGTCGCCCTCGGGGGCGTCGTGGCTCACCTCGCGCATCTCGGCGGTCGGTTCCTCGTCGGACTCCGAAGCGTCATGCTCCCCGCCGTCGGCGACGACGGTTGGACCGCGCTGGAAGATCCGCCCTGTGCTACGGTCGTCGTGTGGATGCGTGTGGTCGATCTCTTTCATTTCAGTCATCGGCAGTCACCTGTTCTTTGTCGTTCTCGTTCCCCTGTTCCTCCGCCCACGCGAACAGGTCGCGCAGGCGCTCGCCCACGTCCTCGATCTCGTGGTTCTTCTCGGCCTCCCGGAGCTGGGTGTAGCTCGGGCGGCCGGCCTGGTTCTCCGCGATCCACTCCCGGGCGAACTCGCCGTTCTGGACCTGCTCCAGCGTCTCCTCCATGTTCTCCCGGACGCTCTCGTCGACGATCTCGTCGCCCTTGACTAGCCCGCCGTACTCGGCGGTGTCGGAGACCGAATCCCACATCTCGCCGAGCCCGCCCTCGTACATCAGGTCGACGATGAGTTTCAGCTCGTTCAGGCACTCGAAGTACGCCGCCTCCGGGCTGTAGCCGTTGTCGACGAGCGTCTCGTAGCCGTGCTTGACCAGCGAGGTGACGCCGCCACAGAGGACGGCCTGCTCGCCGAACAGGTCGGACTCGACCTCCTCCTGGAACGTCGTTTCGAGGACGCCCGCCCGGGCACAGCCGATCCCCTGCGCGTAGGCCAGCGCTTCGTCGGTCGCCTCGCCGGTCGCGTCCTGGTACACCGCCAGCAGCGCCGGGGTGCCCTCGTCCTTCTCGTAGTTGCGGCGGACGAGGTGGCCCGGGCTCTTGGGCGCGACCATCGTCACGTCCACGTCCTCGGGCGGCTGGATCTGGTTGTAGTGGATGTTGAACCCGTGCGCGAACTGGAGCGTGTCGCCGGGGTCGAGGTTGGGCGCGACCGCGTTCTCGTACACGTCGGGCTGGACCGTGTCGGGCACCAGCACCGAGACGACGTCGGCCGCCGCGGCGGCCTCGGACGGCGTCGCCACCGTCAGGCCCTCCTCCTCGGCGGCGGCCCGGGAGGCCGACCCCTCGCGGAGGCCGACGACCACGTCGACCCCGCTCTCGTGGAGGTTGAGCGAGTGGGCGTGGCCCTGGCTGCCGTAACCCAGGACCGCGACCGTCTTGTCCTCGATGTGCGCGCTGTTCGCGTCGTCCTCGTAATGTACCGTCGTGGTGAACTCGTGTTCGTCTGTCATCGTGTCTCCGTTGTCGCGTTCGTCTCGGTCGCGTCGCCGTCGGGCGTCGCGCCGCGTCGGTTCATCGCGTCTCCTCCGCGCCGCGCTCCAGCGCGGCGGTGCCGGTGCGGACGACCTCCCGGATGTCGAACCGCCGGAAGGTGTCGACCGCGGCGTTTATCTTCTGTCTGCTGCCCGTGATCTCGACGGTGACCGTCTCCTGGCTGGCGTCGACGGCCTCGCCGCCGTACATCTCCGCGACGGACTGGACCTGGTCGGGGGCGTCGCCGTCGACCTTGATCAGGGCCAGTTCGCGCTGGGACGCGGACGGGTCCAGCTCCGTCACCGAGATGACCGGGATGAGCTTTTCGAGCTGTTTCTTGGCCTGTTCGACGCCCGGGTCCGGCTCCTCGATGACGAGGGTGATCCGGGCGCGGTTCTCGTCCTCCGTCGGCCCGACGGTGAGGCTCTCGATGTTGAACTGCCGCCGGGAGAACAGCCCCGAGACGGCCGCCAGCACGCCGGGCTCGTGTTTGACCGTCGCCGACAGCACCGCGCGCCGCGGCTCCGGCTCCGCCTCGACTTCGGGGTCGATGCGGACGCCCTGCGAGTTGCGCCGTCCGTCGGGGTGTGGTCGCTCGTCCGGTGCCGCGCCGGGAAGTCCTCCTGTCATGCTTTGTCCTCCATTAGAGCTGGTCCAGATGGTCGGCTTGCAGTGCGAACTTCCCGTTTTTCCCGCCGCTGGGGACCATCGGGAAGACGTTCTCCTCGGGGTCGATGTGGAAGTCGATGACGCTCGGCCCGTCGTACTCGACGGCCGCCTCGACGGCGTCCTCGACGCCGTCGTAGTCCGCGACGGTATGGCCCTGTGCGCCGAAGGCCTCGGCGAGCTTGGCGAAGTCGGGACACCACGAGTACTCCGAGGCCATCCGGCGGCCCTCGAAGAAGCCGTCCTGCCACTGCCGGACCATGCCGACGTACTCGTTGTTCAGGACGGCGACGGTGATGTCCAGGTTCTCGCGAACCGCGACGGAAAGCTCCTGGATCGTCATCAGGAAGGAGCCGTCGCCCTCGAAGCAGACGACCGACTGGTCGTCGTCCGCGGCCAGTTTCGCGCCGATTGCGGCCGGCAGGCCGTACCCCATCGTCCCCAGCCCGTGGGAGGAGACCCACGTCCGCGGCTCGGTGTAGTTCCAGAACTGGAACGCCCACATCTGGTGCTGGCCGACGCCGGTGGTGACGACGGTGTCGTCGTCGGTCGCCTCGTCCAGCACCTCGACGACGAACTGCGGCTTCAGCGGCTCGTCGTCGGGCGTGGCGTAGTCCATCGGGTACTCCGTCTTCCAGGCCTGGACCTGCTCGCGCCACTCGGCGTAGCGGTCCGAGGGGTCCGGACGGCGGTCCAGTTCGTCGTCCAGCTGGTCGATGACGCGACCGGCGTCGCCGATCAGCGGGTAGTCGGCGTGGACGTTCTTGCTGATCTCCGCCGGATCGATATCGACGTGCACCACGTCGGCCTCCGGCGCGAACGAGTCGACACCGCCGGTGAGGCGGTCGTCGAAGCGCGTGCCGACCCCGACCAGCACGTCGCAGTGGGTGATTGCCATGTTCGCGTAGCCCGTGCCGTGCATCCCGGCGACTTCCAGCGAGAGATCGTCGTCCTCGGGGTACGCGCCGATGCCGGGCATCGTCGTGATGACCGGGATCTCGTACTCGCGGGCGAACGCGCGAAGTTCGTCCGTCGCCTCGCCCTTGATCACGCCGCCGCCGGCCAGGATGACCGGCTTCTCGGCGGCCGCGATGGTGTCAGCGGCGGCCTCGACGGCGTCGTCGTCGGCCTCCTCGGGCGGGTTGTACGTGTCCGGGGTCTGGGCTTCACCCGGTTCGACGTCAGTCTCGGCCTGGGTCACGTCCTTCGGCAGGTCGACCAGCGTCGGGCCCTGTCGGCCCTCGCTCGCGACGGCGAACGCCTCGCCGACCACGTCGCCGACGGTGTCCTCGTCGCCCGCGAAGTAGTTCGTCTTCGTGATGGGGTCGGTGACGCCGGTGGTGTCGGTCTCCTGGAACGCGTCGTTGCCGACGAAGTCCGTCGGCACCTGTCCCGTCAGCGCGATCATCGGGTCCGAGTCCATCGACGCGTCGGCGATGCCGGTGACGAGGTTCGTCGCGCCCGGGCCGGACGTGGCCAGGCAGACGCCGGGGTCGCCCGAGACGATGCCGAAGGCGTCGGCCGCGTGGGCCGCGCCCTGTTCGTGGGCCATCGTCACGTGGTTCAGGTCGGAGTGGAACAGCGCGTCGTAGACGGGCATGATCGCCCCGCCCTGGACGCCGAACAGGTACTCCGCGCCGGTGTTTTCGAGCGCGCGGACGACCGACGACGCGCCGGTCGTGACGCCCTTGGGCGCGTCCTCGGCACCTTCGTCGGTGTCGGCGGCGGCCGCTTCGGCCTCGGTCTGTGTAGTCGGGGGCACCTGTTCGCTCATCGGTACCCTCCAGCGTTGCGCGGCTGTCTCTCTGTCGGACGATGCTGTCGCGGACGCCCTGCTGCGGTCGGTGTGGCGGCGGGCGTCGGTGTCGGTTCGGTCGACGGTGTGCGTTCGGTGTTCATGGTCGGCGTGGTCGTGGTGGCCGGGTGATCCCGGTCGTCGGCGTCGGTGCGATTGTGGCGGTTGTCAGCGTCGGTGCAGTCGTGCCGGCCGTCAGCGTCGGTTCGGTTGTGGCGGTCGTCGTCAGCGTGGTCGGCACGACGGACCGGATCGCGCGTCGCTGAATGGCGGTCGAGTCGGAGTACGGTCGTGGATGTAGTGTTGCAGGGGCTAGCGAGCCCCTACAATGATGCCGAGAAGAGCGGGCAGGACGGCCGGACCGCTCGCGGACCGCGCGCGACCGGTGGTGGGTGGCCGTCTCATCGGTATCGGAACGTTGGGTGCCCGGAACATAACTCTTGTGCGCGGTGCAACGATTGCGGCCGGACGCGTTCCGGTCGGCACCGCACTCGTCGTCCTCGGCATCGGCCTTGGCCGTTCGGCCCGGTTCGCGTGGCCGCCGCTCTGCGGTGTGGCGGTCCACCCGTGGCTGCCGGGGGGAAGCGAACCGGGCGGACGGCATCAGGCGCGGACCTCCTCCTGCTCGCGCTCGACGCCCTCCTCCTTGGCGAACTCCTTCAGGTCCGTCATCGTGACGCGCTGTTTCTCCGCGCCGTAGTCCTTGACGCGGCGCGTCACGGCGCGTACCTGGTCCTCGGTCGGGTCGAAGCCCGCGTCCTGCAGGCGCTCCCGTACCGAGTGGTTACCCGTGTGCTTGCCCAGTACCAGCTCGCGCTGTGCGCCGACCATCTCCGGGGTCATGACCCCCGGCTCGAACGTGTCGGAGTTCTCGATGACGCCGGCGGCGTGGATGCCGCTCTCGTGGGCGAAGGCGTTGTCGCCGACGACGGGCTTGTTGCCCGGCACGTCGACGCCCGACTTCTCCTCGACCAGCCGCGACAGCGCCGTGATGCCGGTCGTGTCGATGCCGGTGTCGACCTGGTAGACGCTCTCGATGGCCATCACGAACTCCTCGTAGGCGGCGTTGCCGGCGCGCTCGCCGATGGAGTTGACGCTGACCTGCGCCTGGTCGGCCCCGGCCTCGATGCCGGAGACGGCGTTTGCCGTCGCCATCCCGAAGTCGTCGTGCGTGTGGACGTCGACGCGGGCGGTCGTGTGCTCACAGACCATTTCGATCAGGTCGTGGAACCGCCGCGGCGTCGCCACGCCGCAGGTGTCCGGGATGTTTATCCAGTCGGTGCCGGCCTCGGTGACGGCCTCGATGACCTCGACCAGGAACGACTCGCTCGTCCGGGTCGCGTCCATCGGGGAGAACATCACCTCGACGCCGGCGTCCTGCAGGCGGGAGACGGCGTCGACGGACCGCTCCACCACCTGCTCGCGGGTCGCGTGCATCGAGTCCTCGATCTGGACGTCGCTGGTGGACGCGAACACGTGCACCATCTCGACGCCAGCGTCGAGGGCTGCCTCGATGTCCTTGTCGACGACGCGGGCCAGCCCGCACACCGTCGTGTCTGTGCTGTTAGCGATGTCGCGCACGGCCTCGAACTCGGCGTCGGAGTTGACGGGGAACCCTGCCTCGATGACGTGGGTTCCCATCCGGTCGAGCGCCGCGGCTATCTCGCGTTTGTCCTCGTAGGAGAACGACGTGCGCGGCGACTGCTCCCCGTCGCGGAGCGTCGTGTCGAAAACTCGTGCGCCGTCTATCTCGCTAGTGGAATCTAACGTGCCCTGGAAGAACTCGATCCCCCCGGCTTGTACCGGAGGACGAACCCATGGACTGCGTGTTGCGCTCAGGCATGGTAACTGGACTGGGGGTCTCTCCGGTATATAAAACTGTCCCTGTGACAGCATCTATTGAATTTCCTATATTTGGAGTCCGCCGGACGCTTCGGCGGAATCGCAAGACGTAGTCGGCCTTACTGTGTTCATATGTCCTATTACACTACGCCATGATAGTGTTTCAGCGACAGCAATAGTCGACCGTGATACTGAATATTCCCCCGTTATCGGCGGAAAATAATCCGTTCGTTGACTCGCACGCGCTCCGGCGGCATCGGAGTGATCAGTCGCGGAGTTGAGTCGGTTCCCCGGACCGACCGGGTCGTACGTCGCGACGAACGTCGTCGGTTCGAGACCGCAACGGTTTTTCTCGGTCTCCCGAGAGTAACCCGGGTGACCACGGCAAAGCGACAGTTCTACGCGCTCTACCTCGCCCGCTTTGCCAGCGGGTTCGGGCTGGCGACCCTGTTGACACTGCTACCGGACTACATCGACCTGTTCGACCCTTCGGGGTTCGTGATCGGCCTGTACACGACCGGGCTGACGCTCGCACAGGCGGTCGCGGTCGTCCCCTTCGCGTGGGCGGGTGACCGACACGACAAGCGGCTCGTGTTGCTCGTGAGTCTGGGACTCAGTGCGGCCACGTACGCCGCCTTCGCGTTTGTGGGATCCAGCGCCGGGTTCGTCGCGACCCGGGGTCTACAGGGCATCGCCGTCACCGGCGCGGGGCTGATGAGCCTCGCGCTGGTGGGCCAGCTCGCCCCGGCCGACCAGCGGGCGAACTACATCGGGACCGCGAACGCCGCACGCTTTGCCGCTGCCATCGCCGGGACGCTCTCGGCCGGCCTGCTCTACGAGGCGTACGGTTTCGACGCCGTGTTCTCGGTACTCGTCTCGCTCGTGACCGCCGCGTTTCTCGGGGTGCTTCTCTTCATCGACCCCGACGAGACGACCGTCGGAGGGTTCCCCTTCACCGACCTCGCCCTGAACCGCCGCATCCTGACGATCACGAGCTTCCGCGCGCAGTATGCCCTCTCCGTGACGCTCATCCGGACCTGGGTCCCCATCTACGCGGGCGTATCCGCGGCCCGGGGCGGTCTGGCCTACAGCGCCGTCGCCGTCAGCGTCGTGATCACCGCCGAGAAGTTCACCAACATGGTCTGCCAGCCGTTCACCGGTCGGCTCTCGGACCGGATCGGGCGGGCGTGGTTCGTGTTCGTCGGCGGCGGCCTGTACGGTCTCGTCGCGCTCGCAGTGCCGTTCTCCCCCGCACTGGGTGCGGCGCTGCCGGTTCCGGCGTCGCTCCCGCTGCTCGGCGCGCTCGGGCCGGCGTTTCTCCCGCTGGTTGCACTCAACGGCTTGCTCGGCGTCGCCGACAGCCTGCGCGAACCCGCGAGCATGGCGCTCTTTGCCGACGAGGGCAGCGACAACGGCGGCATCGCAAGCAGCTTCGGGATCCGTGAACTCGTCTGGCGCCCGGGAAGCGTCCTCGCGCCGATGGGCGGGGGCCTCCTGATGGGCGGCGTTGGCATGCAGTGGGTGTTCTACGTCGGTGCGGCGTCGGCGTTTACAGGGATCGCGGCGTTCGCCGGGATCCTCGTGTACGACCACGGCCGCGGGGCGTTCGCCGAGTGGTGACCGAGTGGTGACGCGCCGAGTGGTGCTGGAATGGTGACGGGGTGTCGAGCGCGTCGTCGCTTCCCACGGTCCCCGTTCGGGCGGGAGCATAAGCCGCTGGCCGTCCAACGCTAGCGCGTATGACCAACGAAGAGGTAACGGACCTGCTGAAGAAGGCGTACGGCGACGAGATAGAGACCGTCATGAACTACCTGACCAACTCCATCGTACTGGACGGCGTCAGCGCCGAGGAGGTCAAAGGGAGCCTGGAAACGGACATTCAGGAGGAACTCGACCACGCCCGGATGCTCGGCGAACGGCTGAAGCAACTCGACGAGCGGCCGCCGGCCTCGATGGAGTTCACGGCCAGACAGGAGAGCCTCCAGCCGCCGGAGGATTCGACGAACGTCCTCTCCGTGATCGAGGGCGTACTGGAGGCCGAGGAGGACGCGATCGAGACGTACCGCTCGCTCATCCACGCCGCCGAGGAAGCCGACGACCCCGTGACGGAGGACTACGCGGTGACGATCCTCGCCGACGAGGAGGCTCATCGCACCGAGTTCCGCGGGTTCCGCAAGGAATACCGGGACGACTGACTGCGACGGGGCGACTGACCGACGGCGAACGGCTCCGCATGTACGCGAGACGGTTCCGCACGCACGTCGAACGGCTTCACATTCGACCGGCGGGGGAGACCCGGGGGGGTGACTGGGTACTATCGGGAACCGCGTGGAGACCGTCGAGAGGCGAGGATTTTTCTCGGCTGAGGTTTACCGGGGGTGTATGGGCGACTTCAGCCTCGACCTCAGGGCGGTCGAGGACCACATCGAGGAGGAAGAGGACGGGGAGGGCTCCTCCCGGGTCGAACTCGGCAGGCTCGACGGCACGACGCCGGACGAGGAGTGGATCGAGACGGTCGAGTCGGGTGCCGTGCTCGTGCTGAACGTCGAGGGCGACGTGAACGAACTCGCCGCCGGTTTCGCGCGGGACGTGAAAGACGCCGGCGGCGAACTGGTCCATTTCCGGGGGTTCCTGCTTGTGGCACCTTCCGGCGTCCGGATCGACACGGACCGGCTGGGTTGAGTCGCTCGTCGATTTGGTTCGGACAGTAGTTCCCCACATCCTCCCCGCAGCGTGAATACTGGCTCAACGAGATACTGAGCTGATCTGATTTCGCGGTGGGAGTGGAGACACACACCCCGGGTTTCCAATGCTATCGGTGGGAAGGAGAGATGCCTGTGAGGGGTCAGGCGCATCGGTTGTCGTCGGTCGCGGCTGTTTCCCGTGCTCATTTGAGTAATCTGCATATTATTCAGAAAAGTTTTTACACAGGTTGCTACAAACTGTCCACTAGCCTAGTCGTCTAGTTAAGTATGAATAAGGTAACAGATCCTGTGGGTAACTGATCTAGTTTCGACTTCAAGTTTCGACTTCATTTTGACCGATCGTCTTGACCGGTCGAGTCCTGAGGGATCCCCTCCCACATTGCCTGGCCTCGCTGCAACACTGCCCCGACGGTTCTCCACCCGGAAAGCATCGGAAACGTGGGGTGGGTGCACCGGTGTCCCACACGGATCCGACCGCTACGGAGCAGTATGGAGGCTCCTGAAAGCATCGGAAACGTGGGGTGGGTGCAAACCGTTGCCGCACGCTCCGGAAACGAACGCCGATAGCATTGGAAGCCCGGGGTGAGTGATAGGCAAACACGGTCCATCAGTTCGACTCGCGAATCACGGC
Organism: Halostella salina; assembly: GCF_003675855.1. NCBI lineage: Archaea > Methanobacteriati > Methanobacteriota > Halobacteria > Halobacteriales > Natronoarchaeaceae > Halostella > Halostella salina. The sequence goes on from NZ_RCIH01000003.1 coordinate 201,958, forward strand.
GCTCGTCGATCACAGTCCGAGCGATTCACTCACACTTCCCAGCAGCGCCGGGATAGCCGGACGAAGCATCGGAAACGCGGGGTGGACGAAACCACGGCACTTATGCCCGACCCCTCGAACGACCGTTACGATGGGAAGTCGAGAGTCGGCAGACATCGCGAAGGAGGTGTTCGAGCAGGAGGACCAGATATTCGCCAACAAGCAGCTCCTCAGCATCGGACACGTCCCCGAACCCGACCGGATCGTCGGTCGGGACGACGAGATCCGCGACCTCGCCGAGCAGCTTCGCGGCGCTATCGAGGGGTACTCGCCCGACAACGTCATCGTCTACGGCAAGACCGGGACCGGGAAATCGCTCGTCTCGAAGTACGTGATGGGCCGCGCGCGGGACCTCGCGGAGGACGACGTGGCCGTCGGTACGGCCTACCTCGACTGCTCCGAGGACAACACCGAGACGCAGGCCGTCTCGTCGCTGGCGAAGACGCTGAACGACGAGGGGGCGACGGACATCGCCGTCCCGCAGACCGGCCTCAGCACGTCGAAGTACTACAAGCGGCTCTGGGACATCCTCGACCGGCGCTACGACGTGATGATGGTCATCCTGGACGAGGTCGACCTGATGGCCGACGACGACCTGCTGATGAAGCTCTCCCGCGCGGAGGAGGCGAACAAGGTCGACTGCCACATCGGCGTCATCGCCATCTCGAACAAGATCCAGTACGCCGAGAACCTGAACGAGCGCGTCAAGTCCAGCCTCCAGCACAAGGAACTGTTCTTCCAGCCCTACGACGCGACCCAGCTCCGCGAGATCATGCGCAACCGGGCCGACGCGTTCCAGGAGGACGTGCTCACCGACGACGTGATCCCGCTCTGTGCCGCCTTCGCCGCACAGGAACACGGCGACGCACGCAAGGCGATCGACATCCTCCGGCACGCCGGCAAGATCGCGTACAAGAACGGCTCGGACACCGTCACGGAGGCGCACGTCCGCGACGCCCAGCAGCTCGCCGAGAAGGACCGCTTCCGCGAACTCATCGACGGCGCACCGACGCAGGCCAAGACCGCCCTGCTCGCCCTGGCCGAACTCTCCCTGAACAACGACACTGAGGCGTTCCCCACCCGGGAAGTGTTCAAGCAGTACCGCGTCATCTGCGACGCGATCGACATGGACACGCTCTCGGAGCGCCGTTTCCGGGACATCCTCAAGGAGCAGGCGTTCCTCGGCATCGTCGACGTGGAGAAACTCAACCAGGGCCTCGCCGGCGGGGTCACGCTCAAGAACCGCCTCATCGAGGACCCCGACATCGTCCGCGAGATCCTGCTGGAAGACGGCCGGATGTCCGAGTGGACTGACGAACCGGACCGGTAGCCGGACCGCCGCTCCTACCGATTCGCCCCGACTGACCGCCGCTCCTGCCGACTCGCCCCGACTGACCGCCGCTCTTGCCGACAGGCCTCAACTGAACGTCAGGTGGTGGCCGTCGGGGTCGGTGATCCGAACGTCGTCGTCGATCATCGTCACCTTCGACGCGCGGTCGAGCACCGCGTCGACGGCCACGCCCGGACTCCCGTCCGTCGCGAACCCGAGGTCGACGTGAACGCCGCCACGGCCGTCGGCGATCCCCAGCTGGGGCTCCCACAGCTCCAGGTCGACGGGACCGCCGAGCCGAACGCGGCGACGATCCTCCCCGCGATCGGTGACCTCGAACCCCAGCGACGTGTAGAACGTCGTGGCGCGCTCCAGGTCGGACACCTCCAGCACGACCTCGAAGATCCCGCCGATCCCCTTCCCCGAAACGTCCCGCTGGCCGAGTTCGACGCAGTTCCCGTCAGGGTCGTAAAGGTAAAGCGACTTCGCGGTCCCGAACTCCCGCTCGACGAGGTCGTAGCTCCGCGAGAGTCGGTCGTACCACTGGTCGTACTCCTCGTGGGGGATCGCGAAGGCGAAATGCGTGTGGAGCCCGCCCCGTGGTATCGCCTGGGGCCGTCGGAGGATCAGGCTGGCGTCGCCCGTACCGAGCGCGACCTCGCGGTCGTCCGACCGGCGGACCGGCAGGTCCAGCGTCCCGGCGTAGAACCCGCGGGTCCGGTCGAGGGACTTGACTTCGAGTGCGAGCCACCGGAGGGCGTCGAGCATACTGCATTATTGTTCGGGAGGAACTTAGTAACGTACGCTAGACCGGATGGCCGAACCGCAACCCCGCCGACACGCTGGTCCCCCGGCGACCGGCGGCCGGGCCGCCGACCCGCCGGTCAGCGTCGGCCTTCGAACCCGGTTCCGCGGGACGACCGCTTATGTCCGTCCGGGCCTTGCTCGTAGATATGCCGATGAAGGCAGACGGTCGCCCGACGGAGCCGCGTGAGATCGATAGCTGGGACGGCGGCCTGGGGTGGATCGCCTCCCCCGACGAGACGATGCAGCGCGCGAGCCACGCGCTGGCGACCGACGAAGGAGTGTGGCTCGTCGACCCGGTCGACTGCGAGGGGCTGGACGACATCGTCGCCCCGCTCGGGGAGGTCGCCGGCACGGTCGTCCTGCTCGACCGGCACAAGCGCGACGCGGCGGCGATCGCCCGCCGTCACGACGTGTCGGTCGCGCTCCCGCGGGAGCTTCGCGACGTGGCGTCCGACCTCGACGCGCCCACGACCACGTTCGGCGACGAACTCGGTGCAACGGGCTACCGGACGATCCCCGTCGTCGACAACCCGATCTGGACGGAGGTGGCGCTGTTCGACGCGGATTCGGGCACGCTCGTCGTTCCGGAAGCGGTCGGCACGGTCGACTACTTCCTCGCGGACGGCGAGCGCCTCGGGGTTCACCCGATGCTCCGGGCGTTCCCCCCGCGGCAGGCGCTCGGGCGGTTGTCCGTCGACCGCGTCCTCGTCGGCCACGGCGAGGGCATCACGACCGACGCGCGGGCGGCCCTCGACGACGCACTCCGGAACTCCCGGCGGAACGCGCCCGGTCTCTACCTGGGGACGGTTCGGGATCTGCTCCCGGTATAGGCGTCGCGGCGGCCCTGCATTCGATGTGACCGTCGCCGGGTGACTACTCGCCGCCCGACGCGTCCCGGTTCTCCGTTCGCTCAGGGGAAGCGTCCTCGGCTTCGCCCACCTCGTCGTCCGGGTCCCGCGCCGCCTGCGTCGCCGGTGGCTCCGGCGGAGCGAGCGCCGCCCCCACGCGCTGGAGGAGCGACGACCGTTCGACTACCCGTTCTACCGCGTCGACAGTCCGGACGACGAACCGCCAGGTGAGGGAGTTCCGGACGACCGAAGCGATCGGCGGGACGATGCGGTCCAGAAGCCGAACGAACGGGCCGACCGTGTACGTTTCGCGGAGGTCGATGACGATCACCTCCGGGTCCGGTTCGGCGGTCAGCCACCGGTAGAGCCACGACCCGCGGACCCAGCGACCGGCCGTCCGGGCGACGCTCCGTGCCCGACGAGCCACTCCGGCTGCCGCCGCCCGGACTGCGGACCCGTCGTACCCCGCCGCCAGGCGGTCGAGCAGTCCGCGGGAATCGGTTTCGCCCGGCATCACGAACCACCGGCATCGTCCGTCCAGCGAGTTCTCGACTCCGAACGCCCCGTCTCGTCGGTCGCCGTCGAGTCCACGAACTCGGTCACCGTTCCCTCGACGCGGACGCGGTCGAAGTCGAGCGTCACGCCGCTCCCCGTCCGTAGCTCCGAGCCGTGGAAGTACGCCTCGCCGTTCGCTGTCCGTGTCTCCAGCTCTACGGTGAGGGACACGTCCCTGTTCTCGGGATGGTCGCGCCGGTGGATCTCGCCGTCGTCGCTCGTGAGGACGACCGTCGCCGGCTCGACGCGCCTGTCGACGATCCGGGCGCGCGGTCCGTCCCCACCGGACTCGGTCATCCCGACGGCCGTCGCTTCCGCCACCGCGGGCGAGACGTTCCGCTGTTCCACGACGACCGTCGTCGTTCCGCGCTCGCCGGGCATCGTCGTCGCGCCGCGGTGGACCACGGTCCCGGAGAGGGTGTAGGCGTCGAGGCCGAGGGAGACGCTCCGACCGATCGTCAGCGGCGCGCCGCCGAAGGTCGTTCGCTCGCCCTCCGTCCGCGTCGCCAGCGACGCGCCGACCCGGACGCGCCGCGTGGCGTCGTCCCCGGTCGGGAACGTGGTCACCGACTGCACGGTGCCGACGGTCCGGCCGGCCACGCGGTATTCCTCGCCTGCACGGATCGCGTCGAGCGCTTCAACCGGAACCGTGGCGTCGAGGACGATGTCGGTCTCGCCGGCGTCGACCGACTCGCCGTCGGCGACGAGCGCCGACACCGTCCCGTTGACCCGGTACTCCGGCGTCTGCAGGCGCAGTCCGTCGCCGACGGTGAGGTTGCCGCTCCCGTATCGGAACGCGGTGCGGTTCCCGTCCGCGATCGCCCGGCCGTCGAGTCGCATGCGGAGCGTCGTGGCTGCGCCGCCGTCGACGGGCGAGACGTGCACGTCGGTCACCGTCGCGTTCGCGCCGCCGACCGCGACCTCGTCGCCGGCGTGGATGCGCTCGGCGAGGCGCTCGGGCTGTGTGCCGAGCTCCACCGTCGCGTACCGGACGGCGCGCTCGCCGGGCGGCTCCCCGTCGGCCGCGCTCCCGTTCGTCGTTTCGTTGGCGGGCGCATCAGCTGACCCACCGCCCCCCATGACCAGCGCCGCGCCCGCGGCGACGACGGCGACCACCAGCAGGACGACCAGCGCGTCGACGACGTTCACCCGGCCGAACAGGTTCCCGTCATCGTCGATAAGCGGCATTTGCGTGGGTTTCTCCCCGGGGTCACTCAAAACCTATCGTTGCGGCTCGAAAGCGGCCACTCGGAACCCGCGGGCTCACACAGCTACCGTCCCGTTCACCGCGACGGCAGTGCCGTTCGCCACGGCCCGCTCCGGCACCGTCACAGTCCGGTTGCCGACCGCGTACTCGCCGGGGTGTGCGACGGTGACGGCGAACGTGCCGTTCTCGACCGCCGCCGTCCGCTGATACGTAAACGCCGTCCCGCCGAGGTCGACCTCGCGGGACAGCGTCACGGTCCCGTTCGAAGACGCCACACCCCTCACAGTCGCGCCCGGCACCGGGCGGAACACCTTCCGCTCGCCACCGTCGGTCGCGTACACGGCGCGGTAGTGGGCGGTTCCGTTCCCGTAGCGCTCGTGTAACGTGGCGTACAGCGTTTCGTCGTCGAACTCGTCCCCCGACTCGATGTCCTCCGTGACGACGTACGCCGCCCGCCCGTCGAGTCGCTCGTACCACGTCGATGCGTTCGTACTGACGAGGAAGCCGTCGTAGTTCGCTCGGGCGTAGCCGTAGGACTCCGACTGCCCGCTGGCGAAGGCGTTGTACAGTCGGTTGCGGTCCCAGCGGCTGAACACGTAGCGGTCGTCCGTCGCCAGCCCGCGCTCGTCGGCGTCGTCGCCGATCCAGGTCGCGGCCCGATAGGACTCCTCGCTGTGTGTGAGGTCGGCGGTGAGCGCCGGCGTCAGCCCCGCGCCGAGGCCGGCGACGAGGATGACGAGGGCGGCCAGCAGCCCGGCGGTTCGCCCGTCGATACCTCCGAGGTCGAACGCTCGTCCCGCGCCGTCCCCACGGAGCGTCCCGGTGTCGGTCACGGACTGCGCGCCGCGACGTTCCCTCCTGCCGCCGAATACGGCTGGTCTGCGTGCGAGGTCGACGACGCTGGCGAGGTGGACAAGGCCGAGGCCGCCGAGGACGGCGACCGGCACCGCAAGCGCCCCGGCGAAGCGGACCTGCAGGACGCCCAGCACCAGCAGGAACGCGGTGTACGTCGCGACCACGAGCCACTCCGCCCGGTCCCGCGAGACGGCCATCCAGCCGCCCCACGCCGCGTACGGGAGCGCCAGGAACAGCACCAGCCCGAAGTAGAAAACCGGCGCGACTGGACCGCCGAGGTCCGACTGAAACAGCGACTGGAACTCGACGATGTCGCCCTGCTCCGGCGTCAGCACGAGCTTTTCGACCTCCTGACGGAACTCCGTCCGGAACACCGGGAACCCCTGCCACGCGCCGGCGAACACGGCCCCCACGGCTGCGACGAGTCCGCCACCCGTCACGCGCCACGACAGCCCGGCCTGCCGGCCCGCCTCGGCGACGAGAACGACCGCGAGGCTCCCGGCAAGCAGGAACGCAGGGGTGTACGCCACGTAATCGGCGTGCCAGCCACCCGTCTCGTGTGCCACCAACACCGCGACCGTCGCGAGCGCGACCCCCGCGAGTTCCGGACCCAGCGTCCGGAGCGGCGACCGTCCCGCACGGAGGTCGACCGCGGCACGGGTGAGGACGTACAGGCCGACCGGGAGCACCAGCAGCGGCCCGGCGTTCCAGGCGAGTACCTGCGTTGCAGTGCCCGCGGCGAACAGAACCGTCCATGGCGCGGCGGCCGCGACGAGTTCTCGAAGCGACTGATCCCTGTCGACCGCCGCAAGCGCGACGAGCGCGTACAGCGTCACCGCGACGATCATGTAGTCGAACGCGTGGTGGTCCCCGAAGCCGACCGCCGAGCGGTAGGCGTGGACCGGCGTCGTGGCGAGCAGCCCGACGGCGGCGACGCCGACGCGGGCGTCGCCAGTCAGCCGCCGCGCCGCCCCGTACACGGCCAGTCCGGTCACCAGCGCGGCGACGACGGGGTACCACGCCAGCGTGAGGTCGACGGCGCGAGCGTCGCCGCCGACCGCCCTCGCGACCGTCCACAGGGCCGCGGTCAGGAGCGGCTCCTCCTCGATCAGGTGTTCCGGGACGGCGAACGCCCCGGCGTCGCTCGCGGACAGCTGGAGCAGCCAGTGGCGGTAGAAGTACGGGTCGTTCGCGAGCAGGACGATGTCGCCGTTGCGGAACACGCTCGGGTAGGCGAACAGCCGGAACAGGGCGACCAGCGCGAGCGCCGCGGCCAGCCCGGCGGCGGCGTCGCGGCGGACGGTCGGCAGTCGGGTCCGGACGGCGTCGAGGTCGAGCGCCGTTCCCGCGCCCGTTCCACTGGCGTCGTCGGTCGTCTGCTCCTCGCCGTCAAGGACGGCCGCGACGGCGTCGCGGTCCGCGAGCCGGTACTCGTCGCCGGCGCTCTCGACGATGCCGCGCGAAACGAGTTCGCCGAACGCCCCCGAGTCGACGGGCACGTCGTCGAACGTCCACGTATCCTCGCCCCCGTCGACTTCGTGGATCGCCCGGAGAGCGGGTTCGAGTTCGGGGCGGTCCGCGAGGAGGGCGGCGGCCTCCTCACGAGCGTCGGTCATGTTCCCGGCGAGAGTTCACATCAGCATAAAACCAACTACTCGCCGGTTCGCCCGCCCGGCGGTCGGTCGGCCGACTCGCCGACGCGCCGGTCCGCGACCGCGACCCCCCCGGCGACGAGCGCCGCCGCGGCCAGCACCGCGGGGTCGGACGACACGTACAGGCTCGGCGTCGGCGGTCGCCAGGGGATCGGGTAGAGCCAGAAGCTCGCCCGTCCGTCCGCGTACGCCCGGAGACCGTCGAAGACGAGCGACGCCCCGCCGCCGGCGACCAGCGCGGCGTACGCCGGCCGCCACCGCCGGCCGAACGCGAGCGCGATGACGCCGGCGACGAGCAGGACGCCGCCGAGCGTGCCGATGGCTTCTACGTCGAACGGGACGCCGATCGCACGGCTCACGACCGCCGAGTCGACCAGCAGCTCGGCCTTGATCAGGTCCGGGATCGCCGCCCCCGCGACGCCGACCGCGATCCACTCGTCCGTGAGCCGGTTAAGCCGCCAGCTCGCGACGGTGAGAACCGCGTAAGCCAGCAGGACGTGCGAGAGCAGGTCAGGCATCGTCGGCACCCCCCGCTTCGTCGGCGGTCGGTCCGGACGTCACGGTCTCACCCTCGCGCGGCACGAACGACAGCGTCGCCACGTCTACCCGCCAGCGCCGGAAGAACAGCGCGAGGATCCCGACCGCGCCGACGAGGGAGACGGCGTACTTGTACAGCGCCGCCCCGCCGTCGCGTTCGACGACGACCGTCTCGGAGACGGTCATGGTCCGCCCCGGGCCAAGCCGTCCGTACGCCTGCACGAGGCCCCCGGGTGCTACGTCGGCCCGGACCGACCGGAGGCGTATCGTGAACTCCCCGCCGTCGTGTTCGACGCGGACCGTCGCGGTGCCGGCGTCGCGGTCGATACGCTCGACGGTGCCGAACAGGAGCGCCCGTTCGCCGACGTGCGCGTCGTAGTCCGCCGCGAGTTCGTCCTCCGTCGGGGAGTCCCAGCGCCGCTCCTCGGTCGCGTCGAAGTGGACGCAGAGTCCAAGCACTGCGGCGAGCAGGACGACTCCGACGGCCGCGCGACGCCACGGCAACATACCGTCGACTGCCGACGCGCTGCGAATGAACGCTTCGGTTCGATAGTCCGATGGGTCGCGTTCGCCTCAGATCCACAGCGCGACGCCGCCGAGCATCGCCAGGCCGCCGAGGCCGACACAGACCGCCCAGAAGTCGATGCGCTCGACGACGCGCATCAGCGCGTCGATGGTGAGATAGCCGACGATGGCGGCGGCGACCACCGCGATCAGCGCGGGGCCGGGAGCGACGCTCGGGATGCCCCCCTCGTCAAGCACCGTCAGCGCGCCCGCGCCGAACGCGGCCGGGACGGACAGCAGAAAGGAGAGGCGGAACGACGCCGGGCCGTCGTGGCCCCGCAGGAGCAACGCGCCGGCGGTCGTCCCCGAGCGCGAGACGCCCGGCAACACGGCGATCCCCTGAAGCGTCCCCACGAGGACGGCGTCGACGAGGTCCGGGAGGTCACGCGCGCCGAGCGCCCGCTCGCCGGCGAAGCGCTGGAACGCGCCGGTCGCGACCAGCAGGAGTCCGACGACGACGATGAACGCGCCGCCGGTGAGTTCGCCGACCAGACCGTCGAGCGCGAGGTAGGCGACGAGTCCGGAGCCGACCGAGGCCAGCGTCGCGACGACGACGAAGGACAGATCGGCCGTCTCGTCGCCGAAGGCAGTCGCCGGTCGCCACTCCGGCGCGACGGCGAGCGCGTCGCGGAACTCGTCGCGGTAGTAGACCGTCGCAGACAGCGCCGTCCCGACGTGGAGGAACAGGGAGAACTGGACGGCGGCGTCCGGCGACGAGCCGACCGCGGTGAGGAAGACGGCGACGTTGCCCTCGCTGGAGATCGGCAGCCACTCGAAGATACCCTGCAGGATCCCCGCGATGAGCGCGACGAGCGTGGCGCTATCCATGCGCAACTCCCGTCACGCGCCGGACAAAACGCCTTCGGATCCGCCGTTCTCCTCCGGCCGTCGAAACGAGCCTCCTCGCTCCGGCGGGCGATCAGGTCCCACGTCCGGCGGCCTCGCGCTTCCCGGCGGCGTAGACGAGCGCCCAGAGCACCCCCAGCGCGAACAGCCAGGCGAAGGCGACGGCGAGCACGACCAGCACGCCCCGTCAGTCGGCCCGCCCGGACCTTGTTATACGCTAGCAAACTACGGTAGAGGTCGACTGTCCGCCGGGTAAGCGGCCGTTTCCGCCGAATACGACCGGCCCCGGCGATGCACATTTCACCACGGGGGCCGTACGGGAGCCGTGGTCTACGTCACGCGCGGCCTCGTCGAGGTTCTGCTCGAACTCGCCCGGGACGCTGAGCCGGGCGAGGTCACGGCGAACCTCGCTGTCACGCCGGCGGGGGAGCTCAGCGGCGCGGAGCGCCTGCCGGCCGACGCGCCCGTGTTCACGGACTTCTACCTCCCCGACAGCGGCGGGGCGGTCGACGCCGTGTTCGGGGTCGACCTCTCGACGCCCTCGCGGCAGACGCAGGGGCGGTTCGTCTCGCACCCGCAGGGGGATCTCGCGGTCTCCCGGACGGACGACCTCCACGAGGCGGTGTTCGTCGCGGTCCCGCCGTGGGAGGAGGCGAACCTCGCGGCGTTCGACCGGCGGGGTCGCAGCCGCGACCTCACCGTCGTCGACGCCGAGCCCCCCCACGAGTCGCTCCCGTAGCGCTCGGCTTCCGCGCTACTCCAGATAGCCGAGGTCGCGCAGCTGTGACGTTATTTCGTCGAACTCGGCCTCGGTCAGCTCGCCCTGCTGCTGGTGCTGGATGACGATGCTCCGGAGGAGAAACCGGACGAGGTCGCTCGTGCTCTGGAAGCTGGTCCCCTCGATCGTCTCGTCGACCCGCTCGGCCAGGTCCTTCGGGATGGAGACGGTCGTGTACTCGGTCATACCCGAAGTGGGGCCGGTCGACCGAAAGGCTTTGCGACCACGCCGCCGGCCGGGACTGCCTCGGCACGCCGGAGCCGGTCCGCCGGGGTTTTTTGCTCCCACAATCGGATCCGACCGATATGGGAGTACGGCCGCCAGCGAACGACAGCGACGAACCGGACGCCATCGAGTTCGGGATCGCCGCCGTCGACGCCCGACTCGACGCGGCTGACGTGACGTTCCCGGCGACGAGGACGGACCTCGTCGACGCGTTGGACGACGAGGTGCCGTACGACGCCCAGGGGCGGACCGTCGCGCTCGCCGAGGCCATCGACGAGACTGACCGCCACGAGTTCGACTCGGAGCAGGACCTGTTAAACGAGTTGCATCCGGTGTTCGAGAACCGGCGATCGTCGCCCATGAGCCTGCTCGACCGACTGCGGGCGATGGTTCCCTTCTAGCGGTCCGGCGGTCCGGCCTCGTGTTCGGCCGTCGACTGGTCCGGTCGCGTCGCTTCAGACCCGGCGTCCGTTACCCCCTCCGAGTCGACGCCGTGTTCCGCGCCGCCCTGCCCAGTCCCGCGCTCGGCGGCCGAGGTCTCACCGCGCCCCACGCCCCGCCCGGTTTCGATCCGCTGTAGGCGGTGCATCTGGTCGCGGTGGAGCGTCACGATCATGTCCGAGAGGACGCCGAAGATGAGCAACTGGACGCCAAACAGGAGGAAAAACGCCGCGACGATCGCGAGGACCTCGTGGCTTATCCCGCGCGTGAACCACTCGACGCCGACGTACGCCGCGATCACGCCGCCAATAGCCACGCCTGTCGCGCCGACGCTTCCGAAGTAGAACAGCGGGTTGTTCGTCTTCGCCAGCCGGTACAGCGTCAGGATGATGGTCCCGCCGTCCCAGACCGGGTGCAGGTTCGTCTCGGAGTCCTCCGGGCGCGCGAGGTAGGTGATCGGCACCTCCGCCATCTCGACGCCGTGTTTCACGCATTCGACGGCCAGTTCCGTTTCGATGCCGAAGCCCTCCGAGTTCAGCCTGAACCGCTCGACCGACTCGCGGGTGAACGCCCGGTAGCCGCTGAGGATGTCGTAGTTCTCCTGGCCGTGGATGAAGTGGAACGCGCGGTCGATGATCCCGTTGCCGAACTGGTTGAGCCGGGTCATCGCGCCGGCCTCCATGTCGGCGAACCGGTCGCCGATGACGTGCTCGGCCTCGCCGGCGAGCAGCGGTTCGAGCATCGCGGGGGCGTCCTCCGGGCGGTAGGTGCCGTCGCCGTCCAGCATCAGGACGTACTCGTTCTCGACGAGTTCGATCCCCTCCTGTACGGCCTGTCCCTTCCCGGTTCCCGACTGGACGACGACGCGAGCGCCGCGCTCGGCAGCGATGTCACGGGTGCCGTCCGACGAGTCGCCGTCGACGACGAGGACGTTCTCCAGCCCCTGCTCGCGGAACCCGTCGATCACCTCGCCGATGGTCGCGGCCTCGTTCAGCGTCGGGATCAGGACGCAGACGTCCCCGTAGTCCGCCATTGACAGGGACTCCACGAGGGAGGCGCAAAAGGTTTGCTTTCGGCCGGGGCCGAGCGTTGCCGGCGTCGGGTCGTGCGGGACGCCGTGGTCAGTCGCCGGCGGCCTCGCGGCGCTCGCTCAGGTGCTCCCAGATCTCGGTGCAGCCACAGCCGTCGTTGACGCCGTCCAGGTGGTCGTCGACGCCACACGCCTCGCCCTCGTCCTCGGTTGTCCCGTCGACCATAGTTACTCAGTTCGTGAGTAACCGATTGACGGCGGCCGCCATAAGCTTTTGGGAGCCGCGCCGTCGACTCGCGCAACACCCCATTTACGTGCTTCGGGGCGCAACGGGCCGGTAATGGCCACGCGCGAACCGGCGGACCTCCTCGAACGGCTCGACCTGAAGGAGTACGAGGCGACGGCGCTGTCGCATCTGCTCACGGCCGGTCGGACGACCGCGCCCGACATCGCCGAGGCGACCGGTATCCCGAAGGCGCGGGTGTACGGCGTGCTGGACTCGCTCGCCGACCTGGGCTACATCAAGGTGTTCCCGGGCCGGCCGAAGGAGTACCAGCCGAAGTCGCCCGCGGAGATACTCGAACGGGTCAAGGAGAACCGCCGACAGGAGTACGAGCGCCGGTGTCGTGAGGTGGAGGACCTGCGCGAGGAGTTCCTCGCGGAGTTCCGCCCGCGCTACGAGCAGGCCGACGAGGACACGTCGCCCACGGCGGAGCTGTTCTACGTGGTCGACGTCGGCGAGCCAAGCGAGTCCGAGACCCGGACCCTCTACGCCGACGCCGAGGAGCGAGTCAACGTCATCACGAACAGCTTCGCCTACTTCGACGCCGTCGAGCCGGCGTTCGCGGACGCGGCCGACCGCGTCGACGTGGACGTGCTCTTTCTCCACCCGACACACCTGCCCGAGGCGAAGCGCGAGACGCAGGCCGACATCGTCGACCGCATCGCCGCGGAGTACCCGGAAGTCGGCATTCGCTTCTCCGAGGAACGGCTCCCCTGGCGCGGGACCTTCGCGGACCCGAGCGCGTCGTACGACTCCGGGAAGGCCATCTTCCTCGTCGAGGAGCGGGACGTGCCGAACCACAAGCGCCAGGCCGCGATCACCGAGAACGGGTCGTTCGTCGCGGGGATGCAGCGGTACTTCGACCTCGTGTGGGACCACGAGAGCCTCGCCGAGTATCCGGGCTGAACGGGCTGTTTCCGGCTTTTTCGTGGCTCCGTCCGGGCGGTAGCCGCGGCGCTCCCGCTGCCGACCCCTCCCGATCCGAACAAAAGGCTTATGCCATCAGTTACTCACATTCTGAGTAACTATGACGGTTCTCGTCACCGGTGCCGACGGCTACGTCGGCTGGCCGACAGCGCTTCGACTGGCACGACGACTCGACGAGCGGGTCGTCGGCGTGGACAACCTCGCGCGACGCGACTGGGTGGAGGACGTCGGCAGCGTCTCCGCCGTCCCGGTCGACGACCCCGAGACGCGGTACGCGGCGGAGCCGAACCTGAGCTTCGTGTACGCGGATCTGGCGGACCGCGACGAAGTGCAGCAGTTGCTCGACGTGCACGAGCCCCACACCGTCGTCCACGCGGCGGCCCAGCCCAGCGCGCCGTACTCCCAGATCAACGGCGAGCGCGCGCTGTACACGCAGCGCAACAACCTCTCGATGAACGTCAACCTGCTCCACGGGCTGAAGGACGCGGGGCTTGACGACACTCACTTCATCGAGACGACGACGACCGGCGTCTACGGCGCGCCCGAGTTCCCGATCCCCGAGGGCGGCGCGACGATGGAGAACCAGGGCGAGCGCGACGACGTGCCGTTCCCGGCGATGGGCGGCTCATGGTACCACGTCACCAAGTCGTTCGACAACGCGAACGCCCGGCTGGCGAACACGCAGTGGGACCAGCCGGTCAGCGACCTCCGGACCGCCATCGTCTACGGCACCGAGACCGACGAGACCGAGGAACTGGGCCTCCCGACGCGCTTCGACTTCGACTACTACTTCGGCACGGTCGTCAACCGCTTCTGCGCGCAGGCGGTCGCGGGCTACCCGCTCACCGTTTACGGCAAGGGCGAGCAGCGCAAGCCGATGGTCGGCCTGCGCGACACCGTCGAGAGCATCGCCACGCTGGTCGAGGACGGCCACGACGGCGAGGGCGTCGACGTGTACAACCAGGTGACCCGGCCGGTCGCCATCGTCGAACTCGCCGAGACGATCCAGGAAGTCGGCGAGGAGTTCGACCTCGACGTGGAGATCACCCACGTCGAGAACCCCCGCGAGGAGGACGAGGAGCACCAGATGGAGATGGAGAACGAGCGCTTCGAGGAACTCGTTGGCGAACCGCAGTCCCTCGAAGCGGGCGTCCGCGACGTGCTGACGACGCTGACGCGCCACCGCGACCGCATCACCGCCCGCGAGGACCGGTTCCTGCCGGAGGTGTTGCTCGATTAACGTCCTCGTCACCGGGGGCGCGGGGTACGTCGGCAGCGCCCTCCTGCCGGTGCTCGCCGACGCGGGCCACGAGGTGCGGGTGCTCGACGACTTCTCGCTGTCGTCGCCCCGGAACCTCGTCGACGCCCCGCCCGTCGACTTCGTCCGCGGCGACGTGCGCGACGAGGGGACCGTCCACGAGGCGATGGCGGACGTCGACGCCGTGATCCACCTCGCGGCGATCACCGGCGCGGCCAAGACCCACGACATCCCCGAGAAGACGTTCGACGTGAACCTCGGCGGCACGGAGACGGCGCTGTCGGCCGCCGAGGACGCGGGCGTCGACCGGGTCGTGCTCGCTAGCTCCTGCAACGTGTACGGCGAGACCTACGAGACGGACCTGCACGAGGACTCGCCGACGGACCCCGGTAACCCCTACGCCGAGTCGAAGCTCGCGGCCGAGGAGGCCTGTTTCGACGCCGACGTGGAGACGGTCGCGCTCCGCCTGGCGACGAACTACGGCTGGAGTCCCGGCGTCCGGTTCAATCTCGTCGTCAACAGCTTCGCCTTCCGCGCGGTGATGGACGAGCCGCTGACCGTCTACGGGGACGGCCGGAACTGGCGGCCGTTCCTCCACGTGCAGGACACGGCCCGCGCGTTCGCCGCGGCGCTCGACTGGCCCGAGGGCCGGTACAACGTCGGCGAGGACAACTACCGGATCGAGGAGATCGCAAGCACCGTCGCGGAGGTCGTCGGCAAGCCGGTCGAGACGGACTATCTGGAGGAGAAAGACCCCGGCCCCTCCTACAGCGTCACGTTCGACCGGATGGCCGAACGGGACTTCGTCCCCGAGTTCTCGCTCCGGAAGGGGGTCCGGGACCTGACCGAGCGGTTCGCCAACACCGAACGACTATCAGACTTCACGATGAGAGAGCATACATGACAGCGGACACGACGGAAACCCACACGGTCGGCGTGACCGGAGCAGCGGGCTACATCGGCTCCCGCGTCACGAAGGTCCTCCTTGACGAGGGCCACGACGTGGTGCCGGTCGACGACTTCTCGGTCGGCGACGTACAGTCGATAGACGGCCGACGGGTCGAGGAACTCGACGTGCGCGACCGCGGCGCGCTCCGCGAGGCGTTCGACGGCGTCGACGCCGTGATGCACCTCGGCGCGGTGAGCGGCGTCCCGGACTGTCAGGAGGACCCGGAGTACGCCTTCGACGTGAACGTCGGCGGCACCGAGAACGTCGCCTGGCTCTGCCGCGAGTGGGGGACGCCCATGGTGTTCCCCTGCAGCATGGCGATCATCGGCGACCCCGTCGAGTTCCCCATCTCCGCGGACCACCCGCGGAACCCACTGAACTTCTACGGCCGGAGCAAGGCGCTGTCCGAGAACGACGTCCACCAGCTCGCGGACGGCGAGTTCCCGGCCCACGTGTACGTGAAGTCGAACCTGTACGGCCATCACGAACTGAACGGCCGGGAGATCGGGAAGAACACCGTGATCAACATCTTCGTCGACAAGGCGCTGAACGAGGAGCCGCTGACCGTTCACGAACCCGGCACCCAGGCGCGGGACTTCATCCACGTGAAGGACGTGGCCCGCGCCTACGCGCTCTCGCTCGACGAACTCGTCGGGAGCGACCCGGGCGCGACGACGTTCACGCTCGCAAGTGGCGACGACCGGAGCATCCTCGACATCGCCGAGGCCGTCCAGTCGATCGTCGCCGAGGAACGCGGCTACGAGGTGCCGATCGAGATGGTCGAGAACCCCCGCGAGAGCGAGACGGAGGTCGGCGACTTCACCGTCGACACCTCGGAAGCCGCCGACGAGATCGGCTTCGAGGCGGAGTACGATGTCGACCGCGCGGTCCGGGAGATGGTACGATGAAGGCGGTCGTCGTCGCCGCCGGCGAGGGGACGCGGATGCGCCCGCTGACCGCGAACCGGCCGAAGCCGATGCTCCCCGTCGCCGGGAAGCCGATGCTGGAGCACGTGATGGACGCCTGCGCGGACGCCGTCGACGGCTACGTGGTCGTCGTCGGGTACCACGCGGAGGCGATCCGCGACCACGTCGGACGGGAGTTCCGCGGCCTGCCGGTCGACTACGTCGAGCAGGACGAGCAGCTGGGCACCGCCCACGCGATCGGGCAGGCCGAACCGCACGTCGACGAGCGCTTCCTCGCGCTGAACGGCGACGTGGTGTTCGACCCCGAACTGGTCGACCGGCTCGCCGACACCGGCACCACGACGATAGCGACGATGCGCGTCGACGACCCCACGTCGTACGGCGTCGTCGGGCTGGACGGGAGTCGGGACGACGGCACGCGCCGCGCGACCAGCATCGTCGAGAAGCCGTCGGACCCGCCGTCGAACCTCGCGAACCTCGGGCTGTACGCCTTCGACCCGGCGATCTTCGAGTACATTGACCGCACGACGCTCAGCCAGCGCGGCGAGTACGAGATCACCGAGTCGCTCGGCATGCTGCTGGACGACGGTCACGAGGTCGCCGTCGTGGAGCACGACGGCCGGTGGCTCGACGTGGGGCGGCCGTGGGAACTGCTCGACGCGACCGAGGCGGCGCTCGCGGACCTCGACGGCCGGATCGACGGCGAGGTCGAGGAGCGCGCGACCCTGCAGGGGCCGGTCGTGGTCGAAGATGGCGCTCGCGTCCGGAACGGCGCGTACGTCGAGGGGCCGGCGATAATCCAGTCCGGCGCGGACGTGGGACCGAACGCCTACGTCCGCGGTGCGTCGGTGATCGGCCCGGACGTCCGCGTCGGCAACGCCGTCGAGGTGAAGAACTCGATCCTGATGGCCGGCGCGTCAGCCGGCCACCTGTCGTACGTCGGCGACTCCGTGGTCGGCCGCGACGCTAACCTCGGCGCTGGGACGACCGTCGCCAACCTCCGGCACGACGACGCGAACGTGAAGATGACCGTGAAGGGCGAACGCGTCGACACCGGCCGGCGGAAGCTCGGCGTCGTCCTCGGGGACGAGGCCAAGACGGGGATCAACACCAGCCTCAACGCCGGAACGAAGCTCGGTGCGGGGGCGATGACCCGCCCCGGCGAGGCGGTGATGGAGGACAGAGGGGATTCGATATGAAAGCAGTCATTTTGGCGGCCGGCGAGGGACAGCGGCTCGAACCGCTGACGAACCGCCGGCCCAAGCCGATGGTACCGATCGCGAACCAGCCGCTGCTCGAGTACGTCGTCGAGGCGGTGTCGGACGCCGGCATCGACGAGGTCGTCCTCGTCGTCGGCTACAAGCGCGAGCGCATCCAGACGTACTTCGGCGACGGCCACCGCTGGGGCGTCGACATCGAGTACGCCGTCCAGGAGAAACAGCTCGGCACCGGCCACGCCGTCCTGCAGGCGAAGGAGCGCATCGACGACGAGTTCCTCGTGTTGAACGGCGACCGGATCATCACCGCGGACCTGGTCGAGCAACTCGTCGAGGCCCGCGCGGACACCGGCGACACGGTGCTGGGGCTGACGCGGGCCGACGAGCCGAGCGAGTACGGCGTCGTCACGCTCGACGGCGACCGCGTCGTCGGGATCACCGAAAAGCCCCGCGCCGCGGCAGCGCCCTCGGACATCGTCAACGCCGGCGTGTACGCGTTCGACGGCTCGGTGTTCGACGCGATCCGTGCGATAGACGTCGGCCCGACCGGCGAACTCGCGCTCACGTCCGCGATCGAGGAACTCGTCGACCGCGGGACCGTCCGCGGCCTCCGTTACCGGGGGCTCTGGGTCGACGTGTCGTACCTGTGGGACGTGACCGAGGTGACTGCCCGGGTACTCGACGAGACGGCGGACGCGACACAGCACGGATCGGTCGAGCCGGGGGCACACGTCGCCGACGACGTGCGGATCGGGTCGAACACCCGCATCGGTGCCAACGCGACGGTCCGCCACGGCACCGCGCTGGGCGACAACGTCTCGGTCGGGGCCAACGCCGTCCTCTCGAACGTCGTCGCCTTCGACGACGCGACGATCGGCGACGGCGCGGTGCTCCGGGACTGCGTCGTCGCCGAGAACGCCACGGTCGGACCGAACGCGACGGTGCCGGGCGGCCCGGCCGACGTGATCGTCGACGGGACGGTGTACGAGGACGTGGATCTCGGCGCGGTCGTCGGCGACAACGCCAGCGCCGGTGCCGGCGTTGTCTTCGACGAGGGGACCGTGGTCGGCGACGGCGCTCGCGTCGGCGACGGCGTCACCGTCTCCGGGCGCGTGCCGCCGAACGCGGAGGTGCGGAGGGGGTAACATGTGTGGGATCGTCGGCTACGTCGGCCCGCAGTCCCCCCTCTCCGTCGTCGCGACCGGCCTGAAGAACCTGGAGTACCGCGGCTACGACTCCGCGGGCGTCGCGCTCAACGACGGAAGCATCGAGGTGTACAAGCAGGAGGGCGAGATCGACGACCTCGAACTCCCGGCGTCCACGGACGCCCGGGTCGGCGTCGGCCACACGCGCTGGTCGACCCACGGCGAACCGACCGACGCGAACGCGCATCCCCACACCGACTGCGACGGTCGGATCGCGGTCGTCCACAACGGGATCATCGAGAACTACGACGCCCTGAAGGGCGAACTGGACGGTCACCGGTTCACCAGCGAGACGGACACCGAGGTCATCCCGCACCTGATCGAGGAGGTGTACGACGGGTCGGACCTCGTCGGCGCGGTCCAGGCCGTCCTCGGCCGACTCGAGGGGAGTTACGCCTTTGCGGTCACCGCGGTCGGGTACGACGGGATGGTCGCCGCACGGATGGACAGCCCGCTCGTCGTCGGGCACGGCGAGGACGGCAACTTCCTCGCCAGCGACGTGACCGCGTTCCTCGAACACACGCGCGACGTGTCCTACATCGAGGACGGCGACGTGGTCGCGGTCGACGCCGACGGCGTGACGGTGTACGCCGACGGCGCGGTCGTCGAGCGCCCGGTCAACACTGTCGACTGGGAGGCCGAGGCCGCCGAGAAGGGCGGCTACGACCACTACATGTTGAAGGAGATCCACGAGCAACCCCGGTCGCTCCGGCAGACGCTGTCCGGCCGGGTCGACGCGGTCAACGGCGACGTGGACCTGGACGTCGACCTGCCCGAGCAGTACCTCCAGTCCGTCGAGGAGATACAGATCGTCGCCTGCGGCACCTCCTACCACGCCGGGCTGTACGCACAGCAACTGATCGAGTCGCTGGCGGACGTGCGCGTCACGGTCCACGTCGCCAGCGAGTACGACTTCACCGGCGGCCGGGATCCGTGGCGCACGCTCGTCCTCGCGGTCACCCAGAGCGGCGAGACGGCGGACACGCTGTCGGCAATGCGCGAGGCGGCCCGCGCCGGCGCGCGGACGCTGGCGGTGACCAACACCGTCGGCAGCACCGCCGCCCGCGAGGCCGACGACGCGCTGTACATCCGCGCCGGCCCGGAGATCGGCGTCGCCGCGACCAAGACGTTCGCCGCGCAGGTGACGACGCTCACCCTGCTGTCGGCCTACCTCGGCCGCGAGCGCGGCTCCCTCTCGGCCAGCGACGCGGGGGACCTGCTGGAGAACGCCCGCGGGCTACCCGGGGCGATCCAGCAGATCCTCGACGTTGAGGACGCCATTCGCGAGGTCGCCGAGGAGTACGTCGACGGCGACGGCTTCTTCTTCGTCGGCCGGAAGCTCGGCTGCCCGGTGGCGCTGGAGGGGGCGCTGAAGCTGAAGGAGATATCCTACGCCCACGCCGAGGGGTTCGCCGCCGGCGAGCTGAAACACGGCACGCTCGCGCTGGTGACGCCCGAGACGCCGGTGCTGGCGGTCCTCACCGAGGGGGCGAACCCGGGCGCGACCCTGAACAACGTCAAGGAGGTCGAGTCCCGCGGCGCGCCGGTGATCGGCGTCACCTCGCACGACGACGCCGAGAAGTTCCTCGACGCCTCCTTTGCGGTGCCCGACCTCGGCCGGCTGGAGCCGCTGCTGGCGAACGTCTACCTCCAGCTGTTCGCCTACCACGTGGCGAAGATCAAGGGGCGGTCCATCGACAAGCCGCGGAACCTGGCCAAGAGCGTCACGGTGGAGTAGCCCGGGCCGGCGCTCCGCCTACCAGGTCAGCCCCTCGTACACGTCGAGTTCGTCCTTGTCGACGTCGATCCGCCGGCCGTCGACCACGACCTTTCGTGTCATCCCGGAGTAATCCAGATCGTCGAACTCCGGCCAGTCGGTCGCGACCATTGCGGCGTCGGCGTCCGCCAGCGCGTCGGCGGCCGAGTCGGCGTAGGTCACGTCCGGGTACGTTTCGCGGGCGTTGTCCATCGCCACGGGGTCGTACGCGACCACGTCCGCGCCGCGGTCCCGGAGGTGCCCGACGAGATCCATCGCACGGGAGCCACGCACGTCGTCGGTGCCGGGCTTGAACGCGACGCCCAGCACCGCGACGCGAGCGCCGTCGGGGTCGACGTGGTCCGCGAGGAGGTCGACCATCCGGCGCGGCTGCAGGTCGTTGACGGCGACGACGGCGTTCAGGAGTTCCGGCTCGTACCCCTGTTCGCGGGCGACCGCCCTGACTGCGTCCACGTCCTTCGGGAAGCAGGAGCCGCCCCAGCCGAGGCCGGACCGGAGGAACTGCGCGGAGATGCGGTCGTCCATGCCGACGGCGTCGAACACGTCGTAGGCGTCGACCCCCAGCTCCTTGCAGACGTTGCCCAGTTCGTTCACCAGCGACACCTTCGACGCCAGCATCGCGTTGTTGGCGTACTTGATCATCTCGGCCTCGCGGAGCCCGGTGTTGACGACCGGCGCGTCGACGACCGGCTCGTACAGTTCGTCGAGCAGGTCGCGAACCCACGCCTGTTCCGTTCCGAACACGATCTTGTCCGGGTTCAGGAAGTCCGACACGGCCGTGCTCATCCGCAGGAACTCGGGGTTCATCCCGAGCCCCAGGTCCTCGCCGACGGTCTTGCCGGACGACGCGGCGACTGTGGGTCCGATCGTCCCGTCGGTCGTTCCCGGGACGACCGTGCTCTTGGTGACGACGGCGTGGCGGCCGTCCTTCGCGGCCAGTGCCTCGCCGAGCGCCTCCGCGCCGGCCTCCATGACCGAGAGGTCGATGCTACCGTCGTCGCGCGACGGCGTCGGGAGACAGAGCAGCGTGAGGTCGGTCTCGACGACCGCGTCGTAGTCGGTCGTCGCGCGCAGGCCGTCGCCCGCGGTCCGCTCGATGCGTTCCCCCAGTCCGTCCTCGTGGATCGGCGCGTCGCCTGCGTTGATCGTCTCGACGACCGACTCGTCGATGTCGATGTTCACTACCTCGTGCCCAGCGTCCGCGAGGCAGGCGGCGACGGTAGTGCCGACGTAGCCGCTGCCGACGATGGAGACGTTCACGAGTTCATCACCAAGGGTTCGTACCACTCGCGGTTTGCACGGTACCACTCGACGAACCGGGCGACGCCGTCGCGGATGCTCACGCTCGGCTCGTAGTCGAGCAGTTCGCGGGCCTTGGAGACGTCGGCGTGGGTGTGGCGGGCGTCGGCCTCGTTGGCGTCGGTGTACTCGATGTCCACGTCGGCCCCGGTTTCGGCGACGATGTGGTCGGCCAGTTCCTGGATGGTGATGTTGCCGCCGGAGCCGACGTTTACCGCCTCGCCGTCGGCCGCGTCGGTCTCCAGCAGCGCGAGGTTCGCGTCGACGATGTCCGAGATGTACGTGAAGTCGCGGGTCTGCTGGCCGTCGCCGTAGATGACGGGCGGCTCGCCGTTGAGACAGCGCGACGTGAAGTTGGTGATCGCCATGTTGGGTCGCATCCGCGGGCCGTACACGGTGAAGTGGCGCAAGCTGACTGTCGCCACGTCGTGGAGATCGTTCCACACCCGGCAGTGGTGCTCGGCGCTGAGGTTGGTGACCGCGTACGGGCTCTGGGGGTAGTTGGGATGCTCTTCGTCGTAGGGGAGGTAGTCGACCTCCCCGTACACCGACGAGGAGGAGGCGTTGACGACGCGTTCGACGCCGTGGTCCTCGGCGGCCTCCAGGACGGTCAACAGCCCGCCGACGTTGTTCTCGGTGTACGCCTTCGGGTTCTCGACGCTCGTGCGGACGCCGGCCTTCGCCGCCTCGTGGTACACGAATTCGATGTCGTCGCCCGCGACCACGTTCCGGACGAGGTCTTCGTTAGTGATCGAGCCTTCCACGAACCGGAAGCGGTCACCGCCGGCATCGCGACACCGGTCCAGATTGTGCTCCTTGATCCCGAGGTCGTAGTACGGGTCCATTTTGTCGAGTACCGTCACCCGGTGCCCGTCGGATAGCAGTCGCTCGGCGACGTGGGAGCCAATAAAGCCCGCGCCACCCGTCACGAGGACGTTCATACACCACCTGTCGGCGAGGACGGGTTTGTTGTTTCCGGTATTTTCGGGGGTCAGCTCTCGCCTGTCTCGGTTGTCGCGGCCTCCGCTCCTCCGTCCTCGGACAGGCGCTCCTCGACCCGGTCGCGGTCCTCGGGATAGCCCACGTCGACCCGCCAGCCGTCCATCCGGATCGCGTCGATGGTACGCCCGGACTGGATGAGCAGGTCGACGGCGTCGGGCAGTTCGTACTCGCCGCGGTCGCTCGGCTGGACGAGGTGGCAGGCGTGGAAGATGGCCGGAGTGAAGGCGTAGAAGCCGGTCATCACGAGGTTCGACGGCGGATCGTCGGGTTTCTCGACCAGTTCGACGATCTCGCCGTAGCCGTTCGTGTCGCAGACGCCGTACCGCGACGCCTCCTCGATCGGTACCTCCTCGACGAGGAACGCGGCGTCGGCGCGGTCCTCCTGCATGCGGTTGACCACGTCGCCGAGGTTCGCGCGGAACACGTTGTCGCCGAGCATCAGCACGAACTCCTCGTCGACGTGCGGCTCGGCCTGGAGGAGCGCGTGTGCGAGGCCCAGCTGCTCGCGCTGGTGGGCGTAGGTGATCGGGACGCCGCGGTACTCGTCGTCGTACCGCTCCATGATCTTCTGTTTCTTGTAGCCGACGACGACGACGAACTCGTCGACGCCGACCTCGATGAGGTTGTCGAACACGTCCTCGATGAGCGGCTTCCCGTCGACTTCCACCATCACTTTCGGCTTGTCGTCCGTGAGCGGGCGGAGGCGGGTGCCCTTGCCCGCGGCGAGGATGACGGCCTGCATGTTCGGAAACGCGACCCGGAGCGGTAATAAACGTGTCCTCTGTGTCCGGTGAGTGCGGAGAGGCCGGGGGTTTCACGGGTCGAGTGTCGGAGTCCCCTACACGTATCCCAGGTCTTCGAGACGTTGGCGGGTCGCGTCGCTCGCCCCCTCGATCCCCTTGCCTTTGGCCCGGACGCCGGCGTCGCTCACGTCGGCAAACGCCTCCTCGACCCGGGAGCGGACGGCGTCGGGATCCGCGTCCACGGCGTAACTCGTTTGCGCGTCCCGGACCACGACCCGCCGGGCGCGGTCGCGCCAGGTCACGTCCTTCACCACCGTGCCGTCCTCCACGGTCAGGACGGCGCGGGCCGTGGCGGTGTACGGTCGGAGGTCGTCGATGTACTGCCCTGCCCGGTCCAGGAGTGCGTCGTTGAGGCCGACCGCCGAGACCAGGACCGGCCCCTCGGGCACGAAGCTCTCCGGACCGGCAGTCCCCTCCCGCGACTCGGCCACGACGTCCGGGAACCGGGTCAGCGTCGCCGGCTCGGTAACCGTTGCCCCCTCGGTCTGGCCCGGGTACTTCACGAGCAGGGGCACGTGGGTGACGCCCTCGTGGATTGCGACGCCGTGTTCGGCGACACGGACGTCGCGGATCTCGCTGCGCTCGCCGAACCCTTCGCCGTGGTCGCTCGTGACGACAACGAGCGTCTCGTCCAGCGATCCGCGCTCAGCCAGCGTCTCGACGATCCGGCGCAACTGCGCGTCCATCTGGGCGATCGCCCCGTCGTAGAGTCCCTCCAGGGCGCGCCGCTTCCACCAGGGCTCCTGTCCGCCGAGGAACACCCACTTTAGATCCTCGAGGTCGTCCTGTATCTCCCTGGCGTCCGGCCCGCCCCAGTGATCGAACTCGGGGTCCGGCTCGTACGGGATGTGGGCGTCCATGAAGTTGATACAGGCTGCCCACGGGCCGTCCTGCTCGCGCTCCCAGTCCAGAAACAGGTCCGCGTACACGTCTGCCGGCGTGCTGGTTCGCAGCGATTCGGGAAGCAGCCAGGGGAAGTCCCAGGTGAGCTTCGTGACCAGACCGTTGGTGAGCGACCGCACGGGCTGGTCGCCGCCGAGGCTCGCCTTCAGATACTCGCGGTACTGTCCCTGACCCTCCTCGGCGACGAACGATTTCGGGTCGACGGCGTCCGGGAACGGAACGTTGCGCGGCCCCTCGACGGTGTCGAACCCGTCCTTGAGGCCGACCTCTACGTCGGTTACCCATGTGTTCTCGGAGAAGACACCGGTCGCGTAACCGTCGTCGCGGAGTCGCTCGAAGACGGAGTAGCCGCCAGCGAGACTATCGCCCGCCGAGGTAATGTTGTGCTGCTCGACGTGAAGCCCGGTGAAGATGCTCATGTGGCTCGTGAGGCTCTTCGCGCCCGGCGACCGCGCCTGGGTGTAGGTGGTCGCCCGGTCGGCGAACGTCTCACAGAACGGCGTCGTCCCGTTCCCTGCGCCGCCGAGCGAACAGTTCCTGGCCCGCACACTGTCCAAGATAACGAGAAGAACGTTCGCCGCCATAGTCGGGGTCCGAAGGAGACGATTATATGTGTGTCGATATCTGCGACCGGCTACATGTACCCGAGGTCCTGAAGCTGCTGCTCCACCTCGCTCCCTCCGTCGAGGCTTCCCCGTTCGTAGTCGTCGAGGTGGTCGTGACGGGACAGTTCGGCCTCGATAGCGCCGCGAACGTCGAGGACACTGTCGATCGTCGACACCATCTCCGGCGACGTTCCGGCGACCATCGCCACGTCGGTGTGGACGCCGTTCTGGAGGCCGTGGTCGCTCACCAGCAGCAGTTCGTCCTCGGGTCCGAGGTCGCTCCGGAGTTCTCCGACGAACTCGTTGAGTTCGTCGTACGCCGCTTTCCGGAGGTCGGGCAGGTCGTACGTCACATGGCCGATCAGATCGAGCCCGCTCGTGTACCCGAAGACGAGTTCGTGTCGGCCACCGCGCAGGCCACGCCGTACTCGGGCAATGCGTACCATTGCCATCTCCATGCACTGTTCGTAGAACTCGTAGGGGTCGGCCGACGTGTGTCCGCCTGTCGCCGTCGAGTCACGCTCGAAGAGATCCCCGAGGTTTCGTCGGAGGTTGTGCTCCCGGTCCTCGGTGTCGGGGTCGACGACGTAGTTCGGGATCCCGATCGCGGTCGCCTCGCGGTCGTCGAAGACGGTCGCGATGTTGTTGTCGGCGTAGTAGGTCGCCGGCGTTCGGAAGGCGTCCGCGGAGGTGTTGGTCAGTAGCCAGGCGCCCAGCCGTGTCTGGATCGCCTCCGGGAGGACGACGTCCGCTACGGTGCTCCCGAGCTCCAGCAGCGGATTCCCCCAGGCGACACCGTCGTCGGCGAGCGTCAGTTCGTGGTCTGTCGGCCGTAGCCCGGTGATGATCGTCGGCCATAGTTCGTGTGTGCTCGGCTCCCCCGTGTCGCTGACTATCGTCTCGATCGGGTCGTACCTGTCGAGGGTCAGATGAGGGTGTTCGGTGGGGGTGACCAACTCGGGATCGAGCGCGTCGATCCCGAGTACGACGACTGTCATGGTCTCGTGGGGACAGCGGTCAGTCAAATATCTTTGTCTTTCGGTCGGAGGCTCCGGAGGGAAAGATGGAAATGACTGTTCGTCGCAGTAGATGTCATATGACCTCTCGCCCTAACGTTCTCTGGATCACCCTCGACAGCGTCCGGGCGGACCACACCTCGATGGACGGCTACTCCCGTGACACGACGCCACGGATGCAGGCGGTCGCGAACCTCGCGGACGGGCGGTCCTTCTCGAACTGTTTTGCCACCGGGAACTCGACCCCCAAGTCTACCGGATCGATGCTCACCGGGACGTACCCGACTCGACACGGCCTCGGCATCTCGAACGAGTACCTCCCCGAGAACATTGACACCGTCCCGGAACTGTTCCGCCGGGTCGGATACGCGACCGCGGGACTGACGCGCAACTCCTACGTCAGTTCCGGGACGGGACTCGACAGGGGTTTCGACAGGTTCGAGTGGGTCGCTGCCTCGACGATGCTCGACGCCGTCGACTTCAGAACCATCGCGAAGTACCTCTTCAACATCCGAAAACACTCCGCCGGACTGTCGCTGGATACGGCGAAACACGCCACCCCGTACCTGTTGAACGAGATGGCGAAGCAGTGGCTCGCCGACCTGGCCCGTGACGAACCGTTCTTCATGTATCTCCACTACAACGAGCCCCACCGTCCGTACTTCCCGCCGCTCCCCTATCTGGACCGATACACCGACCACCTCGACATCTCGGCGTCCGAAGCGGCGGAGATCTCCATGCGGGTCCACTACGAACTCGAGGACATCGTGGCCGACGGCTGCGACCTTACCGAGACCGAACTGGCGGCTGTTGAAGCCATGTACGATGCCGAGATCGCCTATACCGACGAACAGGTCGGGAACCTGCTCGACTATCTGCGCTCGCTCGACCTCTCGGACACGGTGGTCGTGATCACCGGGGACCACGGCGAACTGTTCGGCGAACGCGGCCTGCTCGCACACGACTTCGCCGTGAACGACGCAGTCACCAGGGTCCCGCTCGTGATATCCGGGCTCGACGATGTCGAGTACCCGACGGACGAGCTGATTCAGCACATCGACGTCCTGCAGACGATCCTTTCCCGTGCGGGCGGCGAGACCGACCAGTTCCAGGGGATCGACCTCCGAACCGGGACGCGGGACCACGTGCTCTCGCAGCGTGGCCCCGCAAACTTCGAGCCGTACCTGAACTGTAACCCGGACTTCGACACGTCCCGGTATCACGAGGGGACCCTCACCGGTCTTCGCACTCACCAGTACAGACTGAAAAAGAGCGAGAACCGGGTAGATCTCCACGCGCTCCCGGACGAGACGACGGACGTAGCCGACGCGCACCCCAAGATCGCCGCGGAACTCAACGACGAGCTCTCCGAGTGGCTCGCCACTGAGGGACAGCCGATAGCGACCGGCGAGGACTCGGAGCTCTCCGAAGCGATGCAGAAACAGCTCCGGGACCTCGGGTACATGGAATAATGCGGCTGGGCAGAACCGCGACGGTCCACTTCGTCGGGCAGGTCGTCGTTTCCGTCGCCGGGTTCGTCGCCACGTTCCTGATCGCCCGGCTTCTCGGAGCCGGACCGCTGGGGGAGTACGCCATCGCGGTCGGCTTGCTGTTCTGGTTCAGTATCCCGCTGAACGGGATCGGCGGCGCGATCACGAAACGGGTGAGCGAGGGAACGAACACGGGATCGCGGTTCACCGCGGGTTTCCTGTCGAATGTGGGCATCGCCGCCGGGATCGCGGCTGTCGTGGTCCTGTTCCGGGACGAACTGAACGCCTACATCGGGGCACCAGTGGGGAGTCTCGTCGGCCTCCTCGTCGTTGCGAACGCGCTGTTCATCAGCGTTCGGTGTGGCCTCGAAGGAGAACAGCGCGTCGCCGAGGCGGGGCTGTTCAAAGCTGCCGAGCGCGTCTTCCGGACCGGAGGGCAGGTCGTGTTTATCGTGCTGGGCTGGCACGTCGCTGGCCTCGTCATCGGCCACGTTCTGTCGCTGCTGATCGTCGTCGTGGCGGGACTGGCCGTCTCGAACCTGTCGGTCCGGCTCCCGACTCGGAAGGACTTCCACGACCTGTACACGTACGGTCGGTACTCGTGGATGGGGACACTCGAATCGCGGGTGTTTGGCTGGATGGACACGCTGGTTCTGGCACTGTTCGTCAGCTCGACGTTCATCGGCATCTACGAGGTCGCCTGGACGCTGTCGTCGTTTCTGGGCATCGCCAGCGCGTCCATCCGGACGACGCTCTTCCCGAAACTAAGCGAACTGAGCACGGAGGACCGCGAGGACCGCGTCCTCCACTTTCTGGAGGAGGGGCTCGCGTTCACCGGCGTGCTCACGATCCCGGGGCTCTTCGGCGTGGCCGTCATCGGTCCGCGCGTTCTCGGGGTCTACGGGACGGAGTTTACACAGGGTGGCCGCATACTCCTGCTTCTCATCGTGGCACAGATATTCAACGTGTACAAGTCGCCGTTGACGTCCGTCATCAACGCGATCGACCGCCCCGACGTGACCTTCCGGATCAACGTTCAGTTCATCGTCACGAACGTCACCCTGAACGTGGTGCTTATCTGGCAGTACGGGTGGTACGGTGCCGCCGCCGCGACCGTGCTCTCGTCCGGGCTGGCTCTCTTCCTCGGGTACAGGGCGGTCTACAGCCTGCTCGACAGGCCTCCGTTCCCCGTGTCCGAGATCGGGATCCAGACGCTCGCCGCGGCGGCGATGGCCGTCCTCCTCGTCGTCGTGGACGAATACGCGCCGAGTAACGCCGTCGGGACGGTGTCCCTGGTCCTCTTCGGGGCGGCAGTGTACGGGACCCTGCTGTGGACGTTCTCCGGGCGCTTCCGGGAAAAAGTGGGGCTGGTGCTCCCGGATACGGCGCTGCCCTGATGGGT
This sequence comes from Halostella salina, assembly GCF_003675855.1. Classification (NCBI taxonomy): domain Archaea; kingdom Methanobacteriati; phylum Methanobacteriota; class Halobacteria; order Halobacteriales; family Natronoarchaeaceae; genus Halostella; species Halostella salina. The sequence continues at coordinate 230,734 of NZ_RCIH01000003.1, forward strand.
CCGAATCGCGTCGTTCGGCGCGTTCGTCTCCCGTTCCCGCCGGGTGGGTCGAGACAACAGGGTTAAGCCGCGACTCCGTTTACGTCACCGCAAATGGAAAACGTCCTCCTGATAACCGTCGATTCGCTCCGCCCGGACCACATGGGGTGTTACGGCTACGACCGGGACACCACGCCCCGGATCGACGAGTACGCCGACCGCGGGAGCAAGTTCACGAACGCCTTCGCGCACGTCGGCGGCACGCAGCCGTCGTTTCCCGGCATCCTCTCGTCCGTCCACACGCTCATGTACGGCGGTCCGCAGCGCATCTCGGACGAACAGACGCTCGTCTCCGAGGCGTTTTCCGAGGCGGGCTACCAGACGGGCGGATTCCACTCCAACCTGTGGCTGAGCGGCGAGTACGGCTACGAACGCGGGTTCGACGAGTTCTTCGATTCGAAACCCGACCCGTCCGTCACCACGCGTGCCCGGCGCTACGCGAAGAAGAACCTCCAGGGAACGTTCCTCCTCGACCTCCTGAAGCGCGCCTACGACTCGGTTGAGTCGTCGAGCGGTATCAACGTGGGCTCGTATCACGTCCCCGCGGACGAGATGACCGACATGGCCGTCGACTACATCGAGGGCGCCGACCCGGACCGCCCGACGTTCCTGTGGGTCCACTACATGGACGTCCACCACCCGTTTCTCCCGCCCGAGGAGTACCAGCTGCTGTTTCGGGACTCCGTCGTCGACGACCGGGAGGCGATCAAACTCCGGCGGAAGGCGATCGAGGACCCCGACGAGGTCACCGACGCCGAACTCGACGACATGCTGGACCTCTACGACGCGGAGATCCGCTTCACGGACGACGAGGTGGCCCGACTCGTCGACGCCGCGGAAGCCGCCTGGGACGACCTGACGGTCGCGATCACCGCCGACCACGGTGAGCACTTCGTCCGGCGGGGGAGCCTCAGCGGCCACCGGCCGTACGACGAGAAGCTACACGTGCCGCTCATCGTCGACGGCTGGGGCGACGACGGGACGTACGACGACCTCGTGGGCCTGAACGACCTCTCCCCGACGCTCGTCGACCAGGCCGGCCTCGACAGCCCGGACACATGGTGCGGGCGGAGCCTTCGGAACCTCGTGTTCGACGGCGACTGGGACCGGGACGCCGTCCTCGGCGGCTACGGCGACGCCGACGAACGGGTGTACATGTACCGTGATGAGGAGTGGAAGTACATCCAGCGTCAGGGCGAAGGCCGAGAGGAGCTGTATCACCTGCCTGCGGACCCGAAGGAGACCGACAACGTCGCCGATCGCAACCCGGCGGTCGTCGAACGGTGCAGGGAACGGATCGAGGAGTACGCGGAAACGCTCGCTCATACGTCAGACGATGCCGTGGGTGTCGAAATGGACGCCGAAGTCGAGGAGCGTCTCGAGCGGCTCGGGTACAAGCCCTGATACGGAATGCCGTGACCGTTTCCCGGTATAACCGCGGGATCCCTCTCCCCCGCCCCGGCACCCCGACAAACGGCGCGATCACCGGCCGAGCGAACGGAGGATGTCGTCGTATCGCCGGACGGCCGCGTCGAACGAGTACTCGGATTCGACCAGTTCGCGCGCCCGTCGGCTCGTCGCCGCGGCGTCGTCGTCGAGGATCTGGGTGATCCTGTTCGCGATCGCCGCGGGCGTCTCCTCGGTCATGCGGTACCCTGTCTCGCCGTCCCGGACCACGTCCGGCACGCCCGACACTGGCGTTGCGTAGGCCGGCGTCCCGCAGGCCATCGCCTCCAGGATCGTGGTCGGCAGTCCCTCCGTCGGCTGCGACGGCATCACGAGCAGTCGGAGGTCGTTCAGCTCCGCGGGCACGTCGTCGTGGTCCACCCATCCGGCGAGTTCGACGGAGCCGTCGGCGACCTCCGCTTCCAGCTCCCGCGCCAGCCAGTCCGCGCGGTCGCCGTCACCGATGAACCGGAACGTTACGTCCTCCGGGAGTCGCTTCGCTACGGCGGCCAGCTTCTCGACGCCCTTCTCCTCGTCGATGCGGCCGAGGAAGCCGACCGTCCGGTTGCGCTCGTCGTACGGTACCGTAACGTCGAACTCGTCGGTGTCGACGTACCGCGCGCCGTTCGAGTAGAGCTTGTCGCCGTAGCGGTCGAGGTCCAGTTCCGACGCCATCCCGGGGGTGTAGGTGACGATTCCGTCCGCCAGTCGGTAGTTGATCCGTTCCAGCGTCCACACCGCGCCGGCGAGGAGTCGAGCAACCGGCGACGGGATCCGTTCCTCCCAGTTCAGGCGGAGGGTCAGCGGCACGTCGCCGCGCGGTTCGAGGACGACGGTCCTACCGAGGAGGGTGGCGGCAACGACCGGTAGCAGGTACGAGGTCGCGCCGAAGAAGAGGACCACCTCATCGTCGCGGTCGGCGATGGCCTTGCACATCCGGAACTGGTTCAGGAGGAACCGGACCGCCGCGAGGGCGATGTTGGAGCCAGCGCCCTTCGTCGTGATCTCGACGAGTTCGTGGCGGTCCCGGATCTCGGAGTCGTCGGGCAGGTCGGCGGTGATCAGGGAGACGGCGGTAACCGTGGACAGTATCTCCAGCAGGGTCCGCGTCGCGTTCTCGCCGGCCGCGGAGAGCGGGTGGGTGACGACGCAGACGTTCGGGCGGCCGTCGGTCGTGCCGTCCGCGTCGGAAATGTCGCTCACCATTTCCACGCTCCGTACACGTACCCCAGTCCGACCGCCGCCGTAAACACCAGCAGCGCGACCGCCTGCAGCGCCTGCGTCGCCGACGGTCCGGTCACCGCACGTCGCACGCGGTCCGGGAGGAACCGGAACAGCAGTTTCCCGAGGAACTCGCTCTCCTCGTCACCGGAGTCGGGCACGAGCGTCTCCATCGCCCGCTTCGAGTACCCCTGCCAGAACGCTCGGTCCAGCAGCCACATCGGGTCGGTGCGGTAGTCGAACACCTTGTGAGCCACCTCGGCGTCGGGGACGTAGTAGACGCCCTCGCCGTACTCGCGGGCGAGGCGGGCGCACAGTTCGGTCTCGCCGCCCTGCAGGTTCCTGTCGCCCTTCCGGCCGCCGATCTCCGGGTCGAAGCCGTCGAGTTCGAGGAAGGCGTCCCGCCGAAACGAGATGTTCGACCCGAACGTGTTGCGGACCTCGCCCGGACCGTCCGCGAACCCGCGATGCGTGACGCCGACGAGCCAGTAGAACTCGCTGGGCAGGAAGACGGGCTTGCCTGCGACCCAGGCGGGAGTCATCTTCCCGCCGACGGCGACCGCGTCCCGCTCTTCGTAGGCGTCGACGAGGCGGGCGGCCCACTCCCTGTCCGCTATCGCGTCGTCGTCGATAAAGGCGACGGCGTCGCCGGACGCGATCTCCGCGCCGCGGTTACGGCTCCGCAACAGGCCGACGTTCTCGTCGTTGCAGTGGAGGACGACGCCGTCGCGGTCGCCGTACTCCTCGCGGACGCGCTCGTACACCGCCTCGGTGCCGTCGACGACCACGACGAGTTCCACGTCGTCGTACGCCTGGGCGAGGACGCTGTCGGCCGCCTCCCGGAAGTCGTCGTAGGCGTCCATCGCGTACGTGCACAGCACGACCGAGAGCTTCATTATCGACCCGTTCGATCCCCCGACAGTAGTCGTTTTTCATCCCCGGCCGGTCGCTGTCCCGTCGCGGTCCTGCGGTCCCTGCGTCGCTCCGTATCACAAGGCCTATAGGCGTTTTCGGAGTTACATCATCCAATGAGTAGCGAGACCGAAACCGTCGAGGAGGAGACCGTAAGCGACCGGTCCCCGCTCGACATCTGGGAGGACTGGTACCACGTACCGGTGCTCTCGGTGCTGGTCGCGTTCATGTTCTGGGTTCGCATCCAGGCGCGCGACCGGTTCCTCCGTGGCGACGGGATCCTGTACAGAGGTAACGACGCGTTCTACCACTACCGCGAGGTCCAGTACGCCGTCGAGAACTGGCCGTTTACGATGGCGTTCGATCCGTGGACCCGGTTCCCGTTCGGCAACGCCTCAGGCGGCCAGTTCGGGTCGCTGTTCGACCAGATCGTCGCGACGGCCGCGCTGATCGTCGGTCTCGGTGACCCCTCCAACGAGACGGTCCGCACCGTCCTGCTGTACGCCCCCGCTGTCTTTGGGACGCTGACGGCCATCCCCGTCTACTACCTCGGGAAACACTACGCCGGCCGCCTCTCGGGCGTGTTCGCCGTGTTCGTCTTCGCCCTCGTCCCCGGGACGATACTCACGCGTGCGACGGTCGGCTTCGCCGACCACCACATCGCCGAGGCCTTCTTCCTCTCCATCGCCCTGCTGATGGTCGCCCGCGCCCTCCGGGTCGCCCAGCGCGAGAAGCCGGTGTACGAACTCGTCGCCGACCGCGACTGGGAGACGCTCCGGAGCCCGGCGGTCGCCAGCGTTCTCGCCGGCGTCGCCATCGCCCTGTACATGTGGACCTGGCCGCCGGGCATCGTGTTCGTCGGCATCCTCGGCGTCTTCTTCACAATCTCGCTGTCGCTTGACTACGTCCGCGGCCGGAGTCCGGACCACTCCGCGTTCGTCGGCGTCGTCGCGCTTTCCACCACGCTCGTGATGCTGATCCCGAAGACCGGTTCGCTCAGTTTCACAACGACGACCATCTCGCTCACGCAGTACTTCCTCGTGTTCGCCGTCGCAGTCGGCTGTGCGTTCATGGCGTGGCTCGCCCGCGAGTGGGACGACCGGGAACTGTCGACGGCTGGCTACCCGGCCGCCATCGCCGGCGCCATCGTCGTCAGTCTCGTCCTGTTCGCCGTGGTCCTCCCGGAGGGGTTCGACCTGATCGTCGGCAACGTTGAGCGCGTGCTGGCACTCGGCTCGAGCGACACCGGACGGACCGTCGGCGAGGTTCAGGCCGTCCCGCTGGGCAGCGTCGGCAGCTTCATGACCGGACAGTTCGGGCTGACCTACCTCACCGCGGTGTTTGGCCTCTTCTGGCTCACGTCGCATCTCGTCTTCGCGGGCGACGCCTACCGGTCCGACGAGCTGTTGCTGGTCGTCCTGACCGTGTTCTTCACGCTGATGGCGCTGACCCAGCGTCGCTTCTTCTACTACCTCGCGATCCCCGTGTTCGTGCTGAACGCGTGGATGTTCGGGCAGGTGATCAAGCTGCTTGACGTGCCGACGACCGTCGAGCGCCTGGGCGACATCGAGGGGTATCAGGTGCTCACGCTGGTCGCCGTCCTCCTGCTCGTAACCGTGCCGCTCGTCGGCCCGCTGGCACCGACGACCGCCGCAAGCGCCGCAAACCAGACGGGGCCGGGCGAGTCGGTCTACTGGGCCCAGAGCAGCGACTGGATGCAGGAGAACACGCCCGCACCGGGGACCTACGCGAACCCCGACGGTGAAGCGATGGAGTACTACGGGACGTACGAGCGGACCGAGGACTTCGACTACCCCGAGGGGGCCTACGGCGTGATGTCGTGGTGGGACTACGGCCACTGGATCACAGTCGAGGGCGAGCGCATCCCGAACGCCAACCCGTTCCAGCAGGGGCCACGTCCCGCCTCGGCGTTCCTCCAGACGACCAACGAGACACGCGCCGAACTGATCCTGGAGGCGCTCCCGTCGCTCGACGAGCGCGACGAGCACATCAGTAACCTCTCGAACGCCCAGCTCCGCGAGATAGTCGCCCAGCAGACCGAGCAGGAGGCCGGCGAGGACACCCGCTACGTGATGATCGACGACCAGATGGCGAGCAACAAGTTCTCGCCGATCACGCGGTGGGCCGGTGCGGACTACGCCGACTACATCGGCGTCCAGGAGTACCGCCTCGGTGGGAATCGGACCGCCAACCTGCAGGGGATGAACGAGCGCTTCGAGAACACGATGCTGTCCCGGATGTACTACCACGACGCGCAGGGGCTGTCCCACTACCGGCTGGTCCACGAGACGCAGTCGGACACGACGATCCTCTCGGTCGCACAGCAGACCGAGGGCGGGATCCAGGCCACGAACTTCATCAACCGACGGCTGACGCCGCAGGTGCTCAGTAGCATCCGGGACCCGACCTCAGGGCTGGTGCCGTACGACGTCCGTCAGGAGTCGACCGTGAAGACGTACGAGCGCGTCGAGGGCGCGACCCTCGAGGGGAGCGTCAACACCTCGAACGCCACTTCCGTGACGGCCTACGTCACCCTCAACGGGACGGCAGACCAGCGGCAGTTCAGCTACTACCAGACCGTCGAGACCGACGCGGACGGGAACTTCGAGATGACCGTCCCCTACCCGACCGAGGAGACGCTCGGCCCCGAGGACGGCTACACCAACTCCAGCGTCCGTGCGGTCACCAACTACACCGTGTTCACCGGCAGTCTGGCGGACCAGGACCTCTCCAGAGTGAACCGTCTCGTGATGCTCCAGAACATGGAGCAGCCACAGCAGATCGGCCAGGCGGACGTGCCCGAACCGGCGATCCACGAGGGCGACAGCATCACCGTCGAGATGGAGTCGCTGAGCGAGGCGATGAACGGGAACGAGACGACCGACAACTCGACCGACGGGAACGCGACTGACGGTAACACAACCGACGGCAACGCCACGGACGGCAACACGACCGACGGGAACACCACCAACGGCACCAGCGGTGCCGGCGACGGTTCGAACACCACCACGACCGCGGCAATCGACGCCCGCTCGATGACGGCCGTGGCACCCTGACACACGATGGTGCTCGGTTCCGTCGGATCCGTTCGGGAGCTGCTGTCGGTGTACCTGAAGGGGTTTTTCATGGGCAGTGCCGACACCATCCCCGGCGTCTCCGGCGGGACCATCGCCCTGATCACCGGGATTTACGAGCGGCTCATCGCGGCGCTGACGGCGGTCGACCCGGCGACGCTCCGTGATCTTGCCCGTCCCCACGACCCCGACGCCCGGCGTGCGGTGTGGGACCAGCTCGTCCGGATGGACCTCCCCTTCCTGCTCACGCTCGGGACCGGGATGCTGACGGCGATCGTCACGCTCGCCCACGCGCTCGAAACTGCCGTCCAGCAGTACCCCGGCCCGGCCTACGCGTTCTTCTTCGGGCTTATCGGCGCGTCGGCGGTCGTGCTGTACGACCAGGTCGACGTGACGACCCCTCGCCGATTCGGCGTCGCCGTCGTCGGCGTCGTCCTCGCGGCGGCGGTGACGGGCGAGGCCAGCGCCGGTGTCTCCCACGCCCTCCCCGTGCTCCTCGCCGCTGGCGCGATCGCTGTCTGTGCGATGATCCTGCCGGGGGTCTCCGGCTCCTTCCTGCTCATTCTGCTCGGGCAGTACGAGTACATGCTCGGCGCGCTGAACAACTTCACGGGCGCGCTGGCGGCGCTCGTCGGGGATGGGTCGCTCGGGGCTGTCGTCGACGCCACGCCGCCGGTGTTCGTGTTCGTCGCGGGCGCGCTGGTCGGCGTGCTCACGCTGGCGCGTGTCATCGACTGGGCGCTCAGCAACTACCGCGCGGCGACGCTCACCTTCCTCGTGAGCCTCATGGTCGGCGGGCTTCGCCTGCCGGTGGAGCGGGTACTGGCGGCCGTGAGTGCCGACGCCGTGACGATCGTCGTCGCCGCCGTCGCCGGCGGGGCGTTAGTTTTCGCCGTGGACTCGCTCACGGACGACCTGGACTACGCCTGACGGGCGGTCTCCTGTGGGGTCGAACGGTCCCTGCTACGCCTGTCCCGCGTAGAGGCGCTCGAACACCAGCGTCGGGAACCGCGGCTCGACTCGGCTCGGGCGGCGGCCGGTTCCCTCTGCGTCCGTCGCGGCGACGCGTTCGAGGACCCCGCTCTCGGCGAGTTCGTACAGGAACCGCTTCACCGTGCTTGCCGTGAGGTCCGAACGCTCGCCGATCCGCGTGGCCGCCTCGCTGACCGTCGCCGGTTCGTCGAGGTCGAGCAGCGCCGCGAGCACGCGCTGGCGGTTCTCCGGCAGCGCGAGCACCCGGCCGACGTGGACGCAGCCGTCGGGGACGGCGTCCATTCCGGCGTCGACGTCGCTGGCCCGGATGCGGTCCGCGCCGGCCCGGTCCGCGGCGTCGGCCGCGCCGAACGTCGCGGCGAGCGCGTCGTGGGCGTCGCCGCCGGCCCATTCGGCGATCCGGCGGGCCTGCCCGTGGCGGAGGACGCCGCTCTCCAGGGCCTTCGAGGCGCGGGCGGTGAGCACGTCGACCAGCGCGTGCTGGCGGTAGGCCGGGACGTGGATGGTCTCGCCCGTCCACGACGGCGGGACCGTCCGACTGACGAGGAGGAGCGAGACGGAGTCCTCGACGGGGGCCAGCCACGACCGCACGTCCTCGACGGTGACCTCCTCGGCGCCCCCGACGTGGTCGACGGCGACGACGGCCTGGCGGTTCGGCGTGTCGAACTGCTCGCGGAGGCGGTCGCGGAGCGTCTCCGTGCCGACCCCGCGTTCCGGGACCGGGTCGTCCGCGACGGCGTTGAGCAGCGTGTGATAGAAGCGGAACTCGCTGGTGGCGCGGTAGGCGTCGACGCGGACGAAGCCGACGCTGGCCTCGGCGCTGCCGGCGCGTGTGGTGGTTCCGATCGGCTGCCGGCTGCGGCCGATCTGGTCGCTCAGCGCCGCCAGCAGCGCGCTGACGACGGCGGACTTCCCGGTGCCTTTGGTCCCGTAGACGGCAACGTCGTCGGGTAGTCGGTCGCGGAACACGGGATCTAGCGCGTCCAGTAGCCGTTCGAGCACCGGGCCCCGACCGACCGGTTCGGTCAGGTGGACGGCCGGGTTCAGCGGTCCGCGGTCGAGAATGAGGCCGCCCTCCCGCGTCCGGGTCTGTCGCCGTGCGATGCGGTCGCTGATGTCCATGCCTCGCTACGCCTCGACGAGTGCGGTCTCCAGCAGTTCCAGCGGGTGCTTGATCTCGTAGCCGGTGCCGTGCTCCATCTGCATCGCGCAGGTCGGACACTCGGTCATCCCGGTGTCGGCGTCCGCGGCTTCCATGTGCTCGAACATCTCCTCCCCGATCTTCATAGACGTGTCGTAGTTCTCCTCCTTCCAGCCGTACGTGCCGCTGATGCCGGAACAGGAGTCGCCGACGTCGTGCGCGTCGACGCCGTCGATGGATTCGGTCACCTCGACGGCCTGCCCGGCGAGCCCCTGGTTGCGGGCGTGACACGGCGCGTGGTAGGCCACGTCGGGGAAGTCGACTTCGGTGTCTTCGAGTTCGCCCTCCAGGTCCTCGTGGATCCGGAGGTACTCGACGGACTCGTAGGTGTTCGCCGCCAGGTCGTCGATCCCGTGGAGGTCGAACAGCTCGGGGTACTCCTGCCGGAGCGACATCGAGCAGGAGGTACAGGAGGCGATCACGTCCGCGCCTTCGCCGATCGCGGCGACGAACTCCTCGACGTTGGTCTCGGCGGCGCGGCGCGCGTCGTCCAGCATCCCGTTTGCGAACATCGGCGTCCCCGAGCAACGCTGGGGCGGGACCATCACCTCGTAGCCGAACTCCTCGAACACGCGGACCATCGCCTTGCCGACCTCCGGCGTGTTGTAGTTGGAGTAACAGCCGTGGAAGTAGGCGACGCGCTTGTCGGGGTTCTCGACCTGCGCGCCGCCGCGTTCGTCCCACCACTCGCGGAACGTCTGCGTGGCGAACTCCGGCATGTCGCGCTCGCTGGAGATGCCCATCACCTTCTCCCCCAGCCACGAGGACACGCCGAGTCCGAGCACGAAGTTGGTGAGGCGGGGGACCTTGCTCCCGAGGTTCGCGAAGAAGCGGTAGTTCGAGAGCATCCGGTTGCGGAGATACTCGACCGACAGTTTGTCCATCTGCTCGTCGACGTACTCCCCGCGGGCCGTGTTGTGCATCTGGCTCAGCGGGACGTTCGACGGGCAGGCGTCGTCGCAGCGCATGCAGTTGGAACACTTCATCACGGAGTCGTCGATGTCGTGGTCCTCCTTGCGCTTCAGCCGCCACTGCTCCGGGCCCTGGAACTTCGGGCCGGGGAACTCGTCGTCGACCTCCGCCACCGGGCAGTTCGTGTCGCAGGTCGAGCACTTGTAACAGTCGTCCGACCCCGGGCGGAGGTCCATGTCGGTCTCGTCGCCGAACACCTGTACCGGTTCGAAGTCGTCGTCAGGGGATTCTGCGTCGCTCATTGGGTATCACCGTGGATCGTCGCGCCGTCCGTCCCGCCAGCCGCCGGGTCGCTCGTCGCGCCGCTCGCCGCCGCCCTGCCAGCCGCGTCGCCGGCAGCGTACCCCGTCGCGAGGGAGACGCCGCTGCCGGACTTCTCGGCCGCGAAGTCGTAGCCGCCCAGCACGCTCCCGGCGGCTCGCAGGTTCTCGTACTCGATGCTCCCGTCGGCCGCCAGCGGCCGGAGGTCGCGGTCGACGTCCACGCCGAAGCGGGCGAAGGGGTGGTCGCCGAACGCGTCGCCCTCGAACCAGTCGTAGCGGTCCTCGGGGTGGGGGACGTGACAGTCGAAGACGGGCTCGCGGACCGACTCGCGGTCGGAGTCGATGCCCTTGCCGACGAGGCCGCCGGTCGCCAGCACGACCTGGTCGGCGTGGTACGGGACGGGCTGGCCGGTTCGATTGACCACGACCGCCCGGATCCGGTCGTCGACTGTCTCCACGTCGACCGCGGGGTTCCCCGTCGTCACGCGGACGCCGGCCTCGTCGAGCGCGTCGTAGAGGCGGTCCTCCAGTCGGAGTCCGGGGAGGCTGGGCGGCCCCATCGGCACCTCAAAGACGTCCGCGCCGAGGGTATCGGCGAGCGACGCCCGGACGCCGGCCGGGTCGTCGTCGCCGAGGACGGCGGGGAAGCCGACGCGCGCCTCGCCGTCGAGATGCGGCTCGACGGCCTCGGCGAGCGCCGTCCGGGCGGGTGTTCCGTTCAGGCTCTCGTTGCGGTCCAGCGCGTGGGCGTACCGCGTCACCTTCGCGTCGTCCCGGAAGTCGCCTGGGAACGGTATCGTGACGCCCCGTGTCTCGAAGGGCACGCCCGCCGCCGCGAGGTGGTCCGCCGCGAGCGGCGCGTCGAAGTCCGTCAGCGAGGCGAAGCCGACCAGCAGGGCGTCGCGCCCGTCGCTGGCGAGGCCCGCTGCGGCGGATTTCGGGTAGCGCGCCGTCGGCTTCACCGTACCGCCGTGGGTCGGGACGAGCGCGTTCCGGTCCGTGTGGCCGCCGCGGTACGCGTCGCCGACGGCGTCGTCGAACAGCGCCAGCCCCTCGCGGACGGCCTCGCTCCCGACGCGCTCGTAGGGGTGGCCGTCCGGGACGTCGCCGAACGCGTCGAACGGGTCGACGATCGGTTCCGCCTCGTCCCCGGCGTCAGGCGGGTAGCCGAGCACGTCGATCAGCCCGCTCGCGTTCCGGAGCGTGCTCTGCTTGTGGGAGAGCAGGCGCACGTCGGCGTGGTCGCTGGCGGCGAGCGCGGCGGCGATACCCGCCAGCCCGCCGCCGACCACGAGCACGTCGTCCCTAATCGCCATGGTCGCCCCCGTCGGTGGCCACGCCGCGACCGCCACCTGCGGCGTCGGGCGCGTCAGCGCCGTCGTCGAAGGCGGCGTAGTCGACGCCGCCGGTCTTCGCGGGGTCGCGGTCGCGGTTCATCGTCGTCGCGTGCAGCGCGTAGTTGAGCGCAGCCTGCGAGAGCTGTTCGCCCCAGAGCGCGTGCACTTCGCCCTTCCAGCGCTCCTGGAACAGTTCGTCCAGCGCCTCGCGGGCGGTCGGCTCGTCGTATTCGGGATACAACTCGGCGGCCATCCGGTGACAGCAGAAGCCGCCCTGGCAGTTCCCCATCGACGCGCGGGTGCGGATGCGGACGGCGTTGAGGTCGGTGCCGGCTCCCTCGATGGCGTCCTGCACCTCGGCGCGGGTGACGCCCTCGCAGTCACAGAGCACCGGGTTCGGGTCGGCCTTCGCGAGCACCTCCTCGGTGCGGGAGCCGAGCCGCTGGGTGCTCCGGCGGGCGACCGGCGAGCGCAGGCCGAAGCGGTCCATCGCGGCGTCGAGGTTTCCGGGGTTCTCGCTGCCGGGCAGCGGCTCGTCGGCGGTCCGGCACTCCCCCCGGACGCCCAGCTGCTCGCAGACGTGGTCGCTTATCTCCTCGGCCATCATCCGGTAGGTGGTGAACTTCCCGCCGACGATGGAGGTGAGTCCGCGCAGGTCGTCGCGCTCCTCGTGGTCGAGCAGGAAGTAGTCCCGCGTGATGTCGGTCGGGTCCTCGCTGCCGACGTCCGGCGGCTCGTACAGCGGGCGGACGCCCCAGAACGACCGCACGGTCCGGGCGTCCTCCAGGATGGGGACCAGCTCGGAGAGCGTGTCGATCATCATGTCGACCTCCCACCCCTCCTCGGGGTAGTCCTCGGGGTCCTCGACCTCCTCGTCGGTCGTGCCGAGGATGGCAGTCGTCTCGTGGGGGACGACGATGTCGGCGTCGCCCTTCGGCCGGCAGCGGTTGACGACGGTGTCGACCTGCCGGCAGTTCATCACGACCATCACGCCCTTCGACGGGCGCACCTCCACGTCGACGCCCGCCATGTCGCCGATCTGGCCGGCCCACGCGCCGGTCGCGTTGACGACGTACTCCGCGTGGATCTCCTCGGTCGTGCCAGGGGTGGCGTGCTCGCGCTTGCCGGGGCCGCTCTCGTGGCGGACTTTCACCCCGGTCACGTCGTCCTCGTCGCCGAGCAGGTCGATCACTTCGGCGTGGGTCTCGATGCGCGCGCCGTGGTTCTCGGCGCTGACGGCGTTTGCCACGCAGAGCCGGAACGGGTCGATCGCGCCGTCCGGCACCTCGATGGCTCGTTTGATGTCCTCGTCGAGATACGGTTCGACCTCGCGGGCCTCCTCGGCCGTGAGCTCCTCGGCAGGGATGCCACACTCCCGACACCCTTCCAGCTTCTCGCGGAAGTACTCGTCCGAGTCCTCCGGTCGCTGGACGAACAGGCCGCCGGTCTCCTCGACGCAGTGGCTCGCGATCTCCCGGAGGACGCGGTTCTCCTCGATACACTCCGTCGCACTGGCCTGGTCCGACACCGCGTAGCGCCCGCCGCTGTGGAGCAGGCCGTGCATCCGCCCGGTCGTGCCGTGTGTGAGGTTGCCCTTCTCGACGAGGGTCACGTCGACCCCGCGCATCGCGAGGTCGCGGGCGATCCCCGTCCCCGTCGACCCCCCGCCGATGACCAGTGCCTCGGTTGTGTGTGTCATCCGTTTTCTGGGATGTGGTGTCGCTCCCACTTTACTTTACCGCCAAACGCAAGTAGCCAGTAAACTGACGCGATCTACTGCGCCGAACATCCAAGCTGATCGGATAGAACCCGCTCTATCGGGCGTGTCAGGGAAAGTTTTATAATGAAAGTGCTTACTGTTTACTGGTAGAGCGGCACCATCGATAAAGACATCAGGGTGCCGTCAGTCCGGCGGAAGCCGGCGCTAACCACTGGTGATTCCAGAATGACAAACGATACATACGTCGGTGCGGTCGACCAGGGAACGACCGGCACGCGATTCATGGTGTTCGACCACAGCGGTCAGGTCGTCGCCAACGCGTACGAGAAACACGAACAGATCTACCCGGAACCCGGCTGGGTTGAGCACAACCCGATGGAGATCTGGGAGAACACGAAGACGGTCGTAAACCGTGCGCTCGACGACGCTGGCGTCGACGCCGAGCAGCTGGAGGCGCTCGGCATCACGAACCAGCGCGAGACGACGCTGCTGTGGGACGCCGAGTCCGGCAAGCCGGTCCACAACGCGCTCGTCTGGCAGGACCGTCGGACGACCGACCGGGTCGAGGAGCTGCAGGAGCAGGGGCAGGTCGAGGAGATCCGCGAGAAGACCGGGCTGGAGGCCGACGCCTACTTCTCGGCGACGAAGGCCGAGTGGCTGCTGGAGAACGCCGACCCGCTGAAGCTCGAGTCCGCGCAGGTACAGGACGTCCGTGACCGTGCCGAGGCGGGCGAGGTGCTGATGGGCACCATCGACACCTGGCTCATCTGGAACCTCACCGGCAACCACATCACGGACGTGACGAACGCGTCCCGGACGATGCTGTACGACATCGAGGCGATGGAGTGGGACGACGACCTGCTGGACGAGTTCGGCGTCCCACGGGAGATGCTGCCGGAAGTCCGGCCGTCCTCCGACGAGGACACGTACGGCACGACCGACCCGGACGGGTTCCTCGGCGCCGAGGTGCCGGTCGCCGGCGCGCTCGGCGACCAGCAGGCCGCGCTGTTCGGCCAGACCTGCTTCGACGAGGGCGACGCGAAGAACACCTACGGTACCGGGTCGTTCTTCCTGATGAACACCGGCAACGAGGCCGTCGGGAGCGACCACGGGCTGCTGACAACGATCGGCTTCCAGCGGTCCGGCGAGGACGTGCAGTACGCGCTGGAAGGGTCGATCTTCATCACCGGCGCGGCGATCGAGTGGCTCGAAGACGTCGACCTCATCGATTCGGCGGCACAGACCGCCGAACTCGCCCGCTCGGTCGACTCGACCGACGGCGTCTACATGGTCCCGGCGTTCACGGGGCTGGGTGCCCCTCACTGGGACGGCCGTGCCCGGGGGACCATCGTCGGCATGACCCGGGGCACCGAGAAGGCCCACATCGTGCGGGCGGCACTGGAGTCGATCGCCTACCAGACCCGCGACGTAGCCGAGGCGATGGAGGCCGACTCCGGCATCGACATGCAGAGCCTCAAGGTCGACGGCGGAGCCGTCAAGAACAACTTCCTCTGTCAGCTGCAGTCCGACATCATCCAGACCGACATCGCCCGGCCGCAGGTCGACGAGACCACCGCGCTCGGCTCGGCGTACGCCGCCGGGCTGGCCGTCGGCTACTGGGACACGCTCGACGAGTTGCGCGAGAACTGGCAGGTCGACCGGACGTTCGAACCCGAAAAGGGTCAGGACGAGGTTGACGAACTCTACAGCCGCTGGGACGACGCGATAGAGCGGTCGAAGGGCTGGGCGCAGGACGGTGGTGAGTGAGGATGGCACTCGAACTACTCGACGCCGTGATGCAGGTGCCGGTCATCGGCCTCGAAACCGAGCATTTCATCGTGCTCGTCCTCGCTGCGGCGGCCGGCGGCGCGTTCGGTGCCGCAGTCGGCGCGCTGCCGTCGTTCGTGTTCACCGGCTTCGTCGTCCTGCTCGGCGAGGGCCTCGTGGCGCTGGCCGGCGAGGGAACCGAGTTCACCGAACTCGGCGGAGCCGACCTGGCGTCCGGCGTCACCGGCACGATCGGCTTCGGGCCCGTCACGGGCCCCCACGTCGCGTTCGCGGGCGGCGTCGCGGCCACGGCCTACGCCGGCCGACGATACGGCGAGATGGAACCGCCGGACTGGGACTACCACTTCGGGAAGAACATCCTCTACGCGTTCGGCACGAAGCCGGACATCCTCGCCGTCGGCGCGGTGTTCGGCGTCCTCGGCATGTTGCTGGTGCGGATCGGGAACGGGCTGGCGATGCCGTTCGACACCATCGCCTTCACGGTGTTTTTCACCGCGTTCCTCGCACGGCCGGCGTTCGGCTATCCGATCGTCGGTAGCGCGGGCGGGAGCGGCTACTTCGACATGACGCCGTTCGAACGGGAGGAGGAGCGCGGCGACGGCAGCGGCCGACTCGCCGTCGAACCGTGGCTCCCCCAGCAGTACAAGTGGTCCGGCGTCACGGCGATCGGTCTCGTCGGCGGCGCGCTCGGCGGCTGGACATGGATCATGACCGGCAGCATCTTCATGGCGTACGGCATCTCCGCCGCGAGCCTGCTGTTCCTCAACCTCGGGGTCGAGAAGTTCCCGGTCACCCACCACATCACCCTCGGCGGTTCGACGTTCGCCGTCGTCGCCGCGGGCGCGACCGGTAGCGAACTGGTCGTGATGCTGGCCGCTATCGCCGGCGGTGTCGTCGGGGCGCTGCTGGGCGAGATCACCCAGCGGCTGTTCTACGCCCACTCCGGGACCCACGTCGACCCGCCCGCGATGTCTATCTTCATCTACACGCTGGCGATCGGCGTCCTCTATCTGGCCGGTCTGTTGCCGAACTCGGGCTACCTCGGCCTGTAGCGCGGTCCACTTTCTTCCTCTCCGTCGACACCGACCCGCCAGCGACGGCGTTTGCGGCCGGTTAAGTGGCTCCCGGCCCGACCCGTCGGTATGGACGCGCCCCCGCTCGCGGTCGACATCGACGGCACGCTGACCCGCCCCGAGGGCGGGCTGGACCCCCGGACGTTCGACGCGATCCGAGACTGGCCCGCGGACGTGGTCGTCGCCACCGGGAAGTCGTTCCCCTACCCCGTCGCGCTCTGCCAGTTCGTCGGGATCGAGGAGCTGGTGATCGCCGAGAACGGCGGCGTCGTCTGCACCCGCGACGACGTGTCGGTCGTCGGCGAGCGAGAGGCCGCCCGAACCGTCGCCGAGGAGTTCGCCGCGCTCGGCCACGACTTGGGGTGGGGCGACGCCGACCTGGTCAACCGCTGGCGAGAGACGGAGGTCGCCGTCCGGCGGAGCGCGCCGCTGGAGCCGCTGGAGGAACTGGCTGCCGACCACGGGCTGACCGTCGTCGACACGGGCTACGCCTACCACGTCAAGTCGCCGGACGTGAGCAAGGGTGCCGGGCTGGCGGCACTCTGTGATGTCCTGCCCCACGACCCGGCCGACTTCGTCGCGGTCGGCGACAGCGAGAACGACGTGTCGACGTTCGAGTACGCCGGTCGGAGCTACGCCGTCGCCAACGCCGACGCCGCCGCGACCGCCGCCGCCGACGAAATCACGGAGGGGGCACACGGCGAGGGGTTCCTCGAAGCGCTCGACGCCGTCGCCGGAGACTGACCGTACAGTTAATACAGGAAACACTTTTCCCCGGCCATGACAAGGTAGCATCATGAGTCGGAGCACGGTTGGATCTCTCGGCTATCTCGTGATCGGGCTTGTGATCGCCGTCATTCCGGTGTTCCTCGTCAGCGGGCCGGAACTGCGCTCGCCGGCGTCGCTCCTGCAGTACGCGGGTGGGGGGCTGCTTGTGATCCTCGGCCTCGGCACGCTGCTCGGTGTATCGTCGTTCAGCGGCCAGCGGAGCCGCGCCGTCGAAGTGGTCGGGACGGTCGTGGGTCTCGTGGGGTTGGTCGGGCAGTTCGTCCTCTAACTCGACCGGGCCACGACAAACCTCGCTGGTTGCGGTTCCGACCGCACCCCGGTTCCTCGTACACTCGTCCGAACGATCCGGAAACAGGGGACTCCTGGCTCCATGTACGGGGATGGGTGGATCGATTCC
The DNA here is from genome assembly GCF_003675855.1 of Halostella salina. Taxonomy (NCBI): domain Archaea; kingdom Methanobacteriati; phylum Methanobacteriota; class Halobacteria; order Halobacteriales; family Natronoarchaeaceae; genus Halostella; species Halostella salina. Next base: position 247,980 of record NZ_RCIH01000003.1, read on the forward strand.
TTGGCCACGTGATTGACTGTTGATGTGGCGGCCTGCATCAGCGGGGGATCGCCTTGCGGTGTCGAACCAGCACCGTGCGATTCGTCGCTCATCGCTCTCCCGTTCGGCGTGTGGGGATGGGTGGTGGAGATACGGTCCAATCCCAGCCGCCGACGATTTTTCGCGATTCGGGCGTACAATCAGGTTTAGGACCCGGATATCAGCACTTGATGCATGACTCGACCTGCGCCACTCTGCGGACGGCGTATCACCTGTCTGTCCCCCTCTCAGACACTCTCGGCCGACTATCGTCGAATAGAGCTACACGCAATAAGTATCAGATACAGCACTCATGGCGGGTATATAGAACCTGTAAAGTCGTACAATCGGGTTCAGTACTGCGATCTTGACTATCTCAATCCAAATATAGAGATACAAGTATAACTAATCTTAATCCGGCTGTCAAGCCGTCTCTCCGGGGATGAGCGGGGTCTGTATTGGCCGCCGCCACCATGATTATCGGCAGAGAGGGGTACTGGGGATCCCGAAGGGTACACACCACGGTTCACGGACCCTTTGCGGTCTGTAGCGGGAGTGTACGATCCCGGAGCGTCCTCGATAACCGCGATACGGGATCCTCACGCTTTCAGAGCCCCGATTACAGGGTGTACTCGGTTGACTCCAGACTACCTCATCTGTCGCGGTAGCTCCTGTAGGTACACTGTACTGAACGGCACAGAAGTCACGCATGATCTCACTCGAGGCAGAAGATGGTACGCCCGACTACAGGGCAAGGACCCGCCTCCCTACAAACAGGTCGGCCGCCGACTACGGTAGACTGATCCCGTGTCGGGAGAGGTACTTGCTCGCCTCCTTGATCTCCACGGGGCTGCCGATGATCCGGTAGTAGCCGTCCTCCTCGTAGATGGTGACGACGAACTCCTCGCGCAGGCCGTCTTTCAGCCCGCCGGATCCGTCCAGGTCGTCGAAGGGAAGGACGATCTGGGTGCTGTCTCGCAACCTGGACGGATCCGGCATTCTCTATTCGTTGCGAACGGTGGCCGGTGTATTAACGTGTCGAAGTTTCCTCCTCCCCGCCCCGGAAGGAAGGCTTTTTCGGCGTCGGCGGCCGACTGGGGGACGATGGGGCTCGAAGAGGAGATCGAGGAACTCGAGGAGGAGATAGCGACCACTCCCTACAACAAGTCCACCGAGGCCCACATCGGTCGCCTGAAGTCCAAGCTCGCCGAGAAAAAGGAGAAGCTGGAGAACCAGAGCTCCGCCGGCGGCGGCACCGGCTACCACGTCGAGAAACACGGCGACGCGACAGTCGCACTCGTCGGGTTCCCCAGCGTCGGCAAGTCGACGCTTCTGAACGCCATGACGAACGCCGACAGCGAGGTCGGCTCCTACGAGTTCACGACGCTGGACGTCAACCCCGGGATGCTCCAGTACAACGGCGCGAACATCCAGATGCTCGACGTGCCCGGGCTGATCGAGGGCGCGGCCAGCGGCCGCGGCGGCGGGCAGGAGGTGCTCTCCGTCGTCCGCGCCGCGGACCTCGTCGTGTTCGTCCTCTCCGCCTTCGAGATCGACCAGTACGAACGCCTCCGGGAGGAGCTGTACGCGAACAAGATCCGGCTCGACCAGAAGCCCCCGCGCGTATCGATCACGAAGAAGGGGAAAGGCGGTCTGAAAATAAACGCCAGCGTCGACCTCGATCTCTCCGAGGAGGCGATCAAGGGCGTCCTCCGCGAGCACGACTACATCAACGCCGACGTGGCGATCGGCGAGAAGCTCGACCTCGACCGGCTCATCGACGGCGTGATGGACAACCGTGAGTACATTTCCTCCGTCGTCACCGTCAACAAGGCCGACCTCATCGATCCCGACTACCTCGAGACCGTCAACGAGAACCTCCGCGCCCACGACATCGACCCGGACGACGCCGTGTTCATCAGCGCCGAGGAGGAGAAGGGGCTGGACGCGCTGGCCGAGCGCATCTGGGACGAACTCGGCCTGATGCGGATCTACATGGACAAGCCCGGCCGCGGCGTCGATTACGAGGAGCCGCTCGTCCTCTTCGAGGGGGCGACCGTCGAGGACGCCTGTCACAAGCTCGGCGGCGAGTTCGAGGACCGGTTCCGCTTCGCCCGCGTCTCCGGCCCCAGCGCGAAACACGACGAACAGCAGGTCGGCACCGACCACGAACTCGCCGACGAGGACGTGCTCCGGCTGATCACACGGAAGTGATCGACCGCCGCCTCGCAGCCGTTCTCGCGCTTGCACTGCTTCCCTGGACCGTGACGATCTACCCCGGCGGGAGCGGGTTCGTCTTCCCGTGGGCGCTCTACTACCCGGGTGCCGGCGGTGCGGTTCCGATAACGGAGTACTACATCACGTACACGCACGCGACAACGCTCCCCCCACACCTGACCGCGTGGGGCCTCAGCGCGCTCGTCTACGGCATCGCTGCCGGGAGCGCGCTTCTCGGGGCCATCGCCGACCGCGAGGACAGACGGGTCACGGGGGCGCTGCTGCTGATCGCCGCGCTCGCCCATCTCCGCTTCTCGCTCGGCACAGACCACGCCGGGATCATCACGGTGCCCGTCGGCCCCGTGGCCGCTCTCGTCGTTGCGTGGTGGTTCCACGCCGACGACCTCCGGCGGCTCGTGAGTCCGGGGTAACGCGGACCCACCCTCCCTACGGCCCCGGAACCGTCCGCCCCTTCCGGTACCCTTTTCGAGCGAGCGACGGTACGATCGGGCATGAGCGCACCGCTCGACCACACGATGATGCGCGTCGAGGACCTGGAGGCATCGCTGGACTGGTACCAGGACTACTTCGACTACGAGGAGAAGGGCCGCTGGGAGGCCGACACGTTCACCAACGTGTTCCTCGGTCCCGAGGACGCACACGACGAGGGCGCGCTGCTGGAACTCACGTACAACCACGACGGGCGCACGTACGACATGGGCGACGCCTGGGGGCACATCGCCGTCCGCGTCGAGGACGTGTACGACGCCTACGAGGAACTGATGGACGCCGGCGTCGAGGACTACCGCGACCCCGACTCCTGCGGCGGCCAGTACGCGTTCGTCACGGACCCGGACGGCCACGAGATAGAGATCGTCGAGCGCGACCACGGCGCGCGCTGGAGCCTCGACCACACGATGATCCGCGTCGAGGACGCCGAGGAGGCCATCGGCTGGTACACGCGCGTGCTCGACTACGAACTGTTCCGTCGGAGCGAGCACGACTCCTTCGCGCTGTACTTCATGAAGCCCGACGACGCCGCCGACGAGGCGATGTCGGTCGAACTCACGTACAACTACGACGGCCGTTCCTACGACGTGGGCGACGCCTGGGGCCACGTCGCCGTCGAGGTCGACGACCTGCAGGGCTTCTGGGACACCGCGATGTTGCGCGACGCCGAGGACTACCGCGACCCCGAGTCCTGCGACATGCGCTACGCGTTCACCAAGGACCCGGACGGCCGCGAAGTTGAGATCGTCACGTCGGACTGAGGATGGACTTGTCGAACTGCGAGTGACGAAGGTGCTCGCCTCGTTCGGATACGGGGTCAACTGCGGTACGTCTCGACGCTGACTCCGTCGATATTCTCGAAATGGATGTCGCCGGTGAGAACAGGCTCGTCACGTTCGATGGCAGTAGCGGCGATCGCTGCATCCCCTTTCCCGATCCCGGGTCCCTCCCCTTCGTCGGTCGTCGCCATACGCTCGCCGAGGAGTCGACCCGCTCGGCGGGAAATGCTCGGTGTCATTTCGACTATCGGGTACGAATCGAGCACAGCCTCGACTGATCGGCGTTCCTGCCGAGTGTTCGCGACCGTTCCGACACCGATGTACAGCTCCAGTACGGTCATCGTGGGGATCGCTAACGGGACGCCTTCGGCTTCGAGTTTCCGTTCCTTCGAGATGGCCGATTCGACACCGTCGATGACATCGAGGACGAAACTCGTGTCGACGATCATTCGAACCGCTCGGCGACGCTCCGGACCTCCTTGCGGTCGCTCTCGTCGGCGGCGTCGATGGCGTCACGCATCCTGCTCGTCTGGTCGTCGTCGAACACGTCGCGGAGATCGCGCAGCGAACGGCCACCGATTAGCCGATCGACGGCGTCGCTGAACGACTCGTCGGCACGCTTGTTCGACTTGATGCGTTCGTACACGTGATCCTCGAGGCGAATCTGTGGCGACATCCCTGTTGACAGCGTTGACGCTCCGACCGAATCAATATTGCGGTGCCGCCCCGAAATCCGCGACCAAGCGCCCACACGCACTCTCTGCCGGATCTCCCACAGTCCCGACTGGTCCGTTGGACGGAACGACGGATTCCAGTTTCCTTTATATACCTTCCCTCCCCCCGTCGACGACGCTCACGCGGCGAAAACCGGCGGTAACCCGGCGCTACCGAGGTTGTGAAAGGTTCTCACGCGGTACTCCCACCACAAAGCATTTATAACGACGGGACAAGGGTATCAATCGTACCCCTACCCATGGTGACAGTAGCGAGTATCGATGGTCGCACCCCGTTCACGGGTGCATCTGCGGCAGAGAAAGCTGCGGTCGCCGGTGCAGCAATCCAAGACAAACTATGACAAGCAAAACAGAGAAGTTCCGTGGCCTGTTCCTGGCCGCTCTCATGGTCTTCTCCGTGTTCGCAGGCTCCGTCGCCTTCGCTGGTTCCGCCGCCGCGGCGAACCAGGCCGATGGTGACGAGGAGCTGACGAGCAACGGACAGACTTTCTGGGAGGGTCAGCAGGTCTACGTAGACTTTACTAACACACCAGACATTGCACAGGGCGAAGACTATCAGATCCGCGACGCTGACGACGGTACCCTCGAGCGCGAGCGTACCGCCGACTCGTCCGGTAACGGGTTCCTCATCGACACGTCGGGGCTCGACGGTCAGTACAACCTGACCGACTCGACTGGCACCGTCCAGTACACGTTCGAGGTCGCCCCGCAGGACTTCAACGTCACGGCTGACGACGGTCGGGTCGTCAACGACGGCTCCACCGAGGAGTTCGACATCGACTCCCGCCGTGGCACGTTCTTCGTGAACGCCTCCGCGGACGGCCTGAACGCGTCTGAAGTCTTCGCGGACGAGAACGTCGACACCGTCTACGGTGACACGGTCAAGCTCGAGGTCTCCGGTGGCGGCTCGCTCGTAGGTAACTTCAGCGGCGTCTCCGCTGACACCTACGATCTGGAATTCAGCGTGAACGACACTGACGCCGAAGACACGGCGTCGGTCAACGTGACCAGCGCGGGCGAGGCTGACACCAGCTTCCAGAACCGCCTCATCACCGAGCAGATCGGTGACAACGCGCAGTTCACGGTCGAAATGGACAACACCGATACGGCTTCGGTCGTCATCGGTGACATCCAGAGCTCCGGCTACCAGGCCAACCTGACCGTCGTGGACGGTGACGACGACGGCCAGGCCACGGTCCAGTTCAACACGTTCCAGGCTGGCAGCGGCAACGGTGACGCGATCAGCGTCGTCAGCGAGGACGACGAGCTGACCGACGCAGACGACTCCAACCTGGGCGAGCTTCTGGCCACGACCACGTACGAGGTCAACGTGGCTGCCGGTGACCAGAGCTACGACGCCAGCTCCGACGCGCGCGCCTCGCTGAACCTGCAGAGTCGCTCGACCAACGACATGACCATCGGTACGGTGCCGGGCACTGCGAGCCCGAGCGAGTTCTCCGACGTGACGGAGGCCGTCACCGAGGATAGCTCCATCGTCGAGGGCGACTGGATCGTCCACGAGGTCGACGCAACCGGTCTGTCCGGCGCGATCGCCGCACAGAACGGTGCTGACACGACCGAGAAGTTCTTCAACCTGCTCGGCACCGGCGCCGGGGAGGCCAACGTCACGCTCACGGCCACGCAGGACAACCCTGCCCCGAACCGTGACGCCAAGTCGCTCGCGCTGAACGACAGCAACACCGTCGTCTTCGCTGACGGTGCCAACGACACGTACTACGTCGTCGTTGACAGCGCGAACGTCGAAAACGCAGACGGCACCGCGTTCACCCCGGACGACGGCAGCTACACTACGGATCTGACCATCGCCGAGGAGTCGCCCCTCGCCAGCGGTGACGAGGACGAGGTGGTCAGCGGGTCCTACGAGCTCTCTGAGCTCGAGGCAACCGTGACGCCGCCGGAGGTCTCGGCGGAGTCCGGTCAGACCATCGAGGGCACTTCGACTGCGGCCGCCGGCACCGAGCTGACCATCCGCGTCGAAAGCACATCCGACGTCAGCCCGCCGTTCATCCTGGAGGACCAGGTGACGGTTCAGGAAGACGGCACGTGGTCCGCTGACTTCGACTTCAGCGAAGACGCGTCCGCCGGTGACAACTTCACCGTTCAGGTGATCGGCGACACCGAGCTCCTGGACGAACCCCAGACGGGCACGGTCGGCGACGCGCCTGACGCCCAGGTCACCTTCAGCGGTGAGATCAGCGACGACGGGTCGACTGTCACGGTCGACGAGGCCTTCCTGCCCGAGGGCGGCTTCGTCACCATCCACGACAGCACCCTCGTCAGCGAGGACGACCCGCTCGGTAGCGTGCTCGGTACGTCCGAGTACCTCGAGTCCGGCCAGCACACGGACGTGCAGGTCGAACTCGACAGCGCCCTCACCGAGGATCAGGAGCTCATCGCGATGCCGCACATGGACTCCAACGACAACGAGGAGTACGACTTCGTCTCCTCCGAGGGTGACGCTGACGGTCCGTACACCGCTGACGGGAACGCCGTGACGGCCAGCGCGGACGTCACGCTCCCGACTGACGAGACGACGACCACGACGACTACCACGACGACTACGACGACCGAAGAAACCACGACGACCACGACGACCGAGGAAACCACCACCACCACCACCACCGACGACCCCGGCACGACGCCGAGCGACGGTGACGGTGACGGTGACGGTGACTCCGACTCCGGCGGTCAGCCCGGCTTCGGCATCAGCATCGCCATCGTGGCGCTGCTCGCCGCCGCCATGCTGGCCCTGCGTCGTCAGGACTAACGTCCACTAACTTCCGGCTCACGCCGGTTCTTCGCGGTTTCATTTTTTCGCGTGCTACCCCCGACAGCGACGGCTGTTCGCTGAGGAGTTACTGTACTCGCACCGCCTGGAACTAACAGGTTCGTCGCTCAGTCGAGCAGTTCGGCCGGCGCGTCGGCAAGGTCCCGAAGCGCATCTCGTTCGATGTGATGGAGGTCGCCCGGGACGACGAGCAGGTGGAGCGGACCGCCGAACGATTCCGTGGCGAGGTCGGCCATCCTGCCGGCACGGACCAGCGGATCGGAGCTACCAGCGCGTGCGACCACGACGGCGAGCAGGTCCGGGTACTCCGCGGCGAGATACTCGGCGGCCGTGTCCGCGGTCATGTACTCCTGTAGCTCCTCGTCGCCGGCGCGGGCGACCGCGGCCTCGTTGTCTACCTTGATGTCGAGGTAGACGAGCGTGTGGAGGCCGCGCTCCCGGTTCTCGTCGATCGTCTCGGTGACGCTGGCGGGGAGACCGTCCGCGCCGTGGGCGTAGTCGAACGGGAGCGTCGTCGCCTCCCCGAAGCGGTAGTTCTGGAGCCCGGTCAGCGCGCTGGCAGCCGTCTGTGCGGTCGTGCCGTGGATCACGCGGGTCTCGACTCCGCGGTCCTGTGCGCGGAGGCGCAGGTCGACGTGGGTCGTCGAGATCATCGTGTCGCCGGCGGTGAGGAAGGCGACGTGCTCCGACTCGGCGGCATCAAGGATCTGCTCGGGATGCTGTTCCACGTCCGCGCGTTCCAGTACCTCGATCTCCGTGTCGTGATACGCTTCCAGGTCCGCTACGTTCGTCCCGACGAGCGTGCTGGTGTAGAACTCCGCGAAGGCGCGGTCGGCGTCGCGGAGCGCATCGCGCCCGGCGACGGTGACCGACCGCTCGTCGTAGAGACCGAGACCGATGAACGTGAGCATATCCGGACTCGGCGGCCCGGCCGCTTAACGGCCGGGGTTCGGACGCGTCACGCGTGCGGACCCGGAAGCGTTAGCCTTACGCCCGCGAGGGGTCCACGTCAGCCGTATGGAAGCTCCGTGCGTACGGGTCGCCCGAGAGGACGGCGAGGAGACCCGCCGCATCCTTGCCGACGCCGACCTCGTCGCCGAGGACCTGGAGATCGAGTTCGAGGACGGCTCCCTCTATCTCCCCGTCACCGACGCGGCGGCGGTCCCCGACGAGTACGAGGTGGTGGTCCGCGACGTCCCGGAACGTGAGACCCAGACGACGCCCGCCGACCTGCTCGACGACGAGCCGAGCTACGGCCGGCTGGGCGACATCGTGGTTCTGGACGAGGACGACCCCGAGCGCGCCCGGACGGTCGCCGATGCAGTCGTCGAGTCGGACCTGCCCGTCGGGACCGTCGTCAATCGCGCCTCGAAGGTTCGGGGCGAGCTGCGGGTCCGCGACTGGGACGTGCTAGCCGGCGACTCCACGGAGACAGTCCACCGCGAATACGGCTGCGAGTACGCCGTCGACATCGCGGAGATGTACTTCTCGCCGCGGCTCGCCACCGAACGCCACCGCGTCGCCGAGCAGGTCCAGTCCGGCGAGCGCTTCTTCGACATGTTCGCCGGCGTCGGCCCGTTCGTGATCCCGGCCGCGAAACGGGGCGCGACGGCCGTCGGCGTGGACCTGAACGAGCGCGCGGTCGCGTACCTCCGCGAGAACGCCGAGCGCAACGGCGTCGCCGACCGCGTGACGGCGGTGGCCGGCGACGTGCGCGACACGGCGGCCGACTACGCGGACTGGGCCGACCGGATCGTGATGAACCTGCCCCACAGTGCCGACGAGTTCCTCGACACGGCGGTGTCGCTCGCCGGCAACGACTGCGTCCTCCACTACTACGACATCCAGCATGAGGACGACCCGTTCGGCCCCGGCGAGGCGGCGATCCGTGAGGCGGCAGGGGACGAGTACGACGTGACCGTCGAGACGCGACACACGGTGCGTTCGTACGCCCCCCACGAACTGAACGTCTGTCTCGACGTGCGACTGACTCGCGAGGGCGGGTGAATTCGCAATCCTTAAACCGATTATCGCGCCTATCAGTAAGTGCGCGAGCGAACGCGAGCGCGCCGGTGTAGCTCAGACTGGCTAGAGCGAATCCTTCGTAAGGATTAGGCCGAGGGTTCAAATCCCTCCACCGGCTCTTTCTGCCGAACGGAGTGAGGCTGAAGAGCCCTCTGTGGTGGGATTTGAATCAGGGAGGAGCTTCGCTCCGACCGTGGTTCACGATTCCCTCCACCGGCTCTTTCTGTCGAACAGGTCACCCGCCAGCCAGCAGCTTTGCCTCCCACCGCGGCACCGCCCGCTGATACAACGCGACACCGACGATAGCGAAGGCGACACCGCCGGCCGCCAGTCCACCGAGCAGGGTCGTCGAGACGGGCGAGACGACGAGCGCGATCACGAGTACCGGCACCAGCGCGACGGCGACGGCCGCGCCGAACACGGCGAACAGCACGCTGTCGAAGAGGAACTCGTTTGGCTGGAAGCCGGCGAGGTACGTCGTCAGGCCGAACAGGTACAGCTCGACGCCGACGAGCAGGGCCGCACCGACGGCGACGTGGGCCGGGTCGCCGCCGAGCCACGCGACCGAAAGCGCGAGAAAGAGGAGGCCGTTCGGGACGGCGAGCAGGAGGAACGCGCGGAACTTCGCGGCGAACAGGTCGGCGACGGAGACGGGGTAGGCGAGGTGTTCGCCGGGGTCGTCGAACTGCGTCAGCCAGTTGTAGCTGGTGAAGGCGGTCAGCCCGAGCAGCGCGCCGAAGGAGAGCCCGGTCGACGGCTCGACGCCGGTAACCGTCTCCGTGACGCCGATGAGCGCGGCGCTGACGCCGAAGAGGACGGCACCGGAGAACACCACCTTCCAGAGACCGCCGCTGGAGCGGGCCACGTCGAGCAGACTGCGGGTGAGCAGGCCGTTCTCGTCCCCGAGGCGGCGACGCCAGCGGCCGAACGACGGGTCGGCGGTCCGCGCGCCGCTCCGACTCGTCGGGTCGTACGCCGCCAGGCCGACGGCGGCAAGCGCGAGCGCGGGGAGGACGGCCGCGCCGAGCGCGGCGGCCGACGGGTCGCGGTACAGCGCGTACGGCGTGAGTGCGAGGGGGTCGACCTCCGCGACGACGGCCAGCCCGAGCGCGGCCGCCGCCGCGAGGCCGGCGACCCGCGCCGACAGCCCGCGCGTCGAGAGGCCGACGAGCGCGAACGTGACGCTCATCCCGAGCAGGAACGTCAGCGTCGTCGTCGCCCACAGCGCCGGCACGCCGGCCAGCAGCGCCGGGTCGCGGGCGTACGCCAGCGGCGCGACCGACAGCGCCAGCGGCAGGAGGAAGGCGACGGCGTAGAACGCCACGTCCTTGACGAGGAAGACGGCGAGCAGCCGGCGGCGCGACAGCGGGAGCGTCCGTGCCGAGAACACCAGCAGCGTCATGTCGCCGAGCAGGTTCTCCAGAGCGTCGCGCCCGACGAACCCGACAGAGCCGGTGTGCAGGCCGAACGCGAACGCCAGCGCGTGCAGGCCGGCGGTGACCGTCGCGACGGTCACGTCGGTCAGCGAGAGGAACCACATCGTGCCAGTCCCGAGCGCGCCGATGAGCAGGGGAAAGCCGACGAAGCGCCGACCGCCGAACAGTTCGGCGTGCAGGCGGTACTCCTCGCGGACCATCGCGCCGAACAGGGTCCGGGTCAGGCTCATGGCTCCGGAGGTGCCGCCTCGCGGGCTTCGGGCGCGTCGACGTTGTCGAGGAAGATGTCGAGCAGCGACTCGTCGTCACCCATCTCGCGCGGGTCGCGTTCGGCGAGCAGTTCGCCGTCCCCGACGATGCCGACCCGGGTACAGATCTCCTCCGCCACCTCGACGTGGTGGGTCGAGAAGAACAGCGTGTTCCCGTCGGCGGCGTAGGACTCGAAGAACCGCTTCGTTCGCTCCTGGACGATCGGGTCGAGGTTCGCCAGCGGCTCATCGATGAACACCAGATCCGGCTCGTGGAGGAACGCGCCGGCGATCATCGCCTTCTGCTGTTGGCCCCGCGAGAGGTCCGTCGAGATCGTATCGAGCTTCTCCGCGAAGGAGAGCCGGTCGGCCCATTCGGCGACGCGTTCCTCGCGGTCCTCGTCGTCGATCCCCCGGACAGCGCCGACGAACTCGAAGTACTCTCGCGGCGTGAGGAAGCTCGGCGGCGACTCGCGCTCGGGGAGGATGCCGACGCGCCGCCGGGTCTCCACCGGATCGGTCGTCGGGTCGGTGCCCAGAACCGACACCTCGCCGCTGTCCGGCCGGAGCTGTCCCGTGAGGATCCCGATGGTCGTCGACTTCCCTGCGCCGTTCGGCCCGAGCAGGCCGAACAGTTCGCCCTCGTCGACCGAAAGCGAGAGGTCCGAAAGCGCCGTCAGGTCGCCGTAGGACTTCCGGAGTCCCTCGGTGCGTATCGCGGTCATCGCCCCGACAGTCGCACGGCCGCCCCAAATTCCTGTCGCCGACCGGACGGTTTGCCGCTACCGGCTCCGGACCGCTCCTCCCGACGGGTCACGTCGCCGCACATATGCCGACGCACCGTGAAGTAACGGTATGGGGCTCTACGACGAACTCGCGGACCTCCCGCTCCGCGTCGACGCGGTCGAACTCGTTCGCAACGAACGCGAGACGTCCTCCGACTTCACTCGCGTGACGACCACCGTGGAACTCCACGGGCCAGACGTGACGGGCCGCGGCGAGGACGTGACCTACGACGCCGGGGCACACGACGCGGTCGACGTGGCGGACTTCGACTTCGCCGGCAAGTACACGCTAGACGAGTTCTCCGACGCCGTCGGGGCCGCCGACCTGTTTCCGGCGGGCGACCCCGAGCAGAAGGCAGCGCGGAACTACCGACAGTGGGCGTTCGAGAGCGCGGCGCTGGACCTCGCGCTGCGGCGGGCCGGCGAGACGCTCGCCTCGGCGCTCGGCCGGACGTACGACCCGGTGCATTTCGTCGCCTCGACGCGGCTGGGCGACCCGCCGACGACGGACCGGATCGAGACGCTGCTCGGCGTCCACGACGACCTGGCGTTCAAGCTAGACCCCACGTCTGACTGGGACGACGACCTCGTCGCGGATCTGGCCGACCTGGCGACGGTCCGCATCCTTGACCTGAAGGGGCAGTACGAGGGGACGGAGGTCGACCAGGAGCCCGATCCTGAACTGTACCGCCGCGTCGCCGACGCGTTCCCCGAGGCGGCCATCGAGGACCCGGCGCTGACCGACGAGACCGAGGCGTTCGTCGAGGACGAGGCCGACCGGATCTCGTGGGACTACCCGATCACCGGCGTCGAGAGCGTCGAGTCGCTCCCGTTCGAGCCGAACTGGCTCAACGTCAAGCCCTCGCGCTTCGGCTCCGTCGAGTCGCTGCTCGACACGGTCGAGTACGCGCTGGAGCGAGATATCACGCTGTACGGCGGCGGTCAGTTCGAACTCGGCGTCGGCCGCGAGCACCTGCACGCGGTCGCGTCGCTGTTCTACTCCGACTCCCCCAACGACGTGGCTCCGGGCGGCTACAACCTCCCGGACCCGCCGTCGGACCTCCCGGCGAGTCCGCTCGAACCGCCCGCTGACCCGTCCGGGCTCGCCTGGGCATCGCCGGACGCGAGTTCGTCGCGATAAGCCGGAGTCCCACGCCTATGTACACGGGGCTCTAACGGGGGACCATGAGCGAGAGGGCCGCGGAGGACACCGAACAGCGGCGAGACGAGACCGCCGACATGGGCGGGAGCGGCGGGTCGCTGGCGATCGACGTGGACGGGTTGCAACTGACGTACGGCGACGGGACGGAGGCCGTCCGCGACGTGTCGATTGCCGTCCCGGAGGGCGAGTTCTTCGGCTTCCTCGGGCCGAACGGCGCGGGGAAGACGACGACGATCAAGGTGCTCGCGACGCTGCTCCGGCCGACCGGCGGCGACGTGCACGTCAACGGGTTCGACGTCGAGCGCGACGCCCGGGCGGTCCGGGAGTCGATCGGCTACATGGCCCAGGAGACGAGCATCGACCCGGAGCTCACCGCCCGGGAGAACGTCCGGTTCGCCTGCGAGGCGTACGGCGTCCCCCGGAGCGACCGGGACGACCGGATCGACGAACTGCTCGAACTGGTCGACCTCGCGGACGTGGCCGACAAGCGCTCCGACGAGTTCTCCGGCGGGATGAAAAAGCGCCTCGACGCCGCGACCGCGCTGGTCCACCGCCCGCCGCTCGTCTTCCTCGACGAGCCGACGACCGGGCTGGACCCCTCGGCGCGCAACCGCCTCTGGGAGTACTTCCGCCGGATCAACGACCGGGGGACGACCATCTTCCTGACGACGCAGTACCTGGAGGAGGCCGACCAGCTCTGCGACCGCCTCTCGGTGATCGCCGACGGCGAGATTGTCGCCGAGGGGTCGCCGGCCGAACTCAAGCGGGAGGTCGGCGGCGAGATCCTCGACGTGAACGTCGCGGGCGACGCGGACGCCCGCCGGCGGGCCGCCGAGGTCGCACGCGAGGGCGACGTGTTCGACGACGCCGCGGTCGAGGTGACGGACGACGGCATCACCGTCACCTCGCCCGTGGCGCGCCAGCGCGGGACGGACCTGCTGGTCGCCCTGCGGGACGCCGAGGTGTCGGTGTCGGGGTTCAACGTCCGTGCGCCGACGCTCGACGACGTGTTCCTCGCGATCACCGGCGAGCGGGCCGAGGCCGAGGACGACGCGGCGGCCGCGGAGGTGGGCCGATGAGCGACGCGGCCGCCGACCGGACGGTGCGCCGGTCGGGCAACACGTTCCTCGGCGACGCGTGGATCAACTTCAAGCGCTGGAACCTGAAGGCGGTCCGCAACCCGTTCGTGCTGGTCGTCTCGCTCGTCCAGCCCGTGATCTTCCTCGTGCTGTTTACGCAGGTGTTCGGGCAGGTGGCGACCGGCGCGGTCAACCAGGGCGCTGGGGGGATCACCTACGAGACGTATCTCGTGCCCGCCATCGCGATGCAGGTGTCGCTCGCCGCCGCCGCGACCTCCGGCATCGGCCTCGTCAACGACATCGAGGAGGGGATGTTCGAGAAGGTGATGGTGTCGCCGATGAACCGCACCGCCGTCTTCCTCGGCAAGACCGCCGCGGAGATGGTCCGGATCGTCGTCCAGATAGCGATCATCCTCGGGCTCGGCGTCCTGCTCGGCGCGGAGATAGCGACGGGCGTCGTCGGCGCGCTCGGCATCGTCGCGGTCGGGATCCTCTTCTCGGTGTGGTTCGTCTCGCTGTCGAACACGCTGGCCGTGCTCACCCGCGACCAGGAGTCGACGATCATCGGCGCGAACCTGCTCCAGTTCCCGCTGCTGTTCGTCTCGACGGCGTTCCTGCCCCTCGCGGTGCTGCCGGACTGGATCCAGACGGTCGCCACGTACAACCCGGTCACGTACGGCGTCGACGCCGCGCGGGCGCTGATCCTCGCCGCGACGTGATGACCGTCGTGGAGGTGACGGCGTTCCCGACGACCGTCGGCGGCGTCGAGTTCGGCGCGGTCTGGAACACGCTGTTCCCTGCCGTGGGGATCCTGCTGGCGCTCGACCTCGCCCTCGGTGCGGTCGCCGTCGTCGCGATCCGCCGGGCGTCGAGTTCCGACGTGCGGTAGCTACTCCAGGTCGACCCCTATCTCCATCTCGTACCGGCGGAGCGACTCGCCGTCGTCGCTCAGGACGAACTCGCCGGCAAACGTCTCGCCGGCCAGCAGGTGCGGGACCCACACGCGGTCGTCGACCCACATCTCGCCGTACGGCGGGTCGTCGACCGGGTGCCACTCCGGCACCGCCTCCGCGGTCGCCCGCGGTTCGCCGTCCACGCCGTCGGCCGCGAAGACGTGGACGTACATCGAGTCGTCGTCGGCCTCGCCGTCGCGGAAGTGGAAGGCGAACTCGCCGCGCTTTGCCAGCCCGACCGGGTCGACCCGCAACTCCTCGCGCACTTCCCGCTGGGCGGCCTCCGCCGGCGTCTCCCCGGTCTCCACCTTCCCGCCCGGGCCGACGAGTTTCCCCTCGCCGACGCCGCGCTGTTTGCGGATCAGGAGGAGTTCGCCGTCGACGACGGGGTGACACAGCGTCGCGTCCTGCATGCCGCCGTATCCTCGCTCCCCCGACATAATCCTCGCGGCCTGTGGCCCGCGATGCGGGCCGTCGCCGCCGGCTCGCTCCGCGCCGAAACGCTGCCCGAAGCCGAAGGAATAATTCGACGGCCGCCGTGGTGACAGCTATGAACCGGACGATCGTCGACCTGCTGCGCCGCAACGCCGACCACGCCGCCGCGTTCCACGACCGTTTCGACGACGTACAGGACGCCCAGCATCCCGACGCCGTCACCGTCTGCTGTTCCGACTCCCGCGTCCTGCAGGACAGCATGTGGGGCAACGACGACCCCGGCCACGTGTTCACGGTCGGCAACATCGGGAACCGGGTCGTCCAGCGGACCGCGGACGGCGAGGCGGTGTCCGGCGACGTGCTGTACCCGATCGCCCACACCGGGACGGAGACCGCCATCGTGGTGGGCCACACCGGTTGCGGGGCCGTGACGGCGACCTACGACGCGATCACCGGCGACATCGGCGACGAACCGGCGGGCATCGAGCACTGCGTCGACCTGCTGAAACCCCGCCTCGAACCGGGCGTCGAGGCGCTCCCCGACGACATCGAGCGCACGGCGGCGATCAACCGCCTCGTCGAGTACAACGTCGACCGGCAGGTCGAGTTCCTGCGGGAGAGCGACGACGTACCGGACGACGTGTCGGTCATCGGCGTCGTGTACGACTTTCAGGACGTGTACTCCGGCCAGCGCGGCGAGGTCCACGTGATCAACGTCGACGGCGAAACGGACGTCGAGCAGCTGCGGGACGCCGACCCCGAGATCGCGTCGCGCGTGGAACGGCTTGAAGAGTTCTGACGTCGGCCCTCAGCCCGGAAACCACGCGCTCACGAGGTTTTCATCCCGATCTCGGAATTTGTCTCCGGCTGTTCGACCAGACCAGATCAACATAGCGGGGACTGTCCCCCTCGCGGTTCCGGATCCTATCGGGTGACTCCGCAGAAATATTCGGATCGGATCTGTTCAAAAAATTCTTGATGCGTTGCCCACGATGACGGTACGATGACTCGCTTTCGGTCCGGTTCCTCGGAAGGGGCCGCCTCACTACCGGGTCTCCTGCTCGTCTGGCTGCTCGTCGGGCCGTCGTTTTTCGGTCTCGGCCGGGAGTTGACCGATGCAGTTCCGCTCTCGGTTTCGCTCTCCTCGATGGGAACTGGACTGCTCTTCGGAACCCTCGTCGTCGTCTCGCTCTGGATAGTCGGGGTTCGCCCCTCGCCCTCCGCTACTGGTGGCTATTTTATCGCCGAGTTGGGGTTGCACTCGCTACTGGCTATCGGCGGTGGCCTGTTCCTCCCCGGGTGGCTCGTATCACCGTGGTACGACGTTCTGCTTCGGAGCCTCTCGATAGCACTCGCGGCCGCGCTCGTCTTCACCAGTTCGGGAAGACGGGTTCGTGAGTTCGTCCGGAAGCAGGGACTGAAGCTAGTCAAAACGCCCCGTGAAGTGAACGGATAGGTGGTCAGCGGCGAATACGGTGGTTTCGGTCACCTGTTCTCCCGCTGTTCGACGTTGTCCAAATTGATGTGACCTACCCCACACACTACTGAAACGATTTGGTGGATGCCATCAAACACGTTTTAGTGGTAAGATTCTTTGTCTGTGGCGCTCTACACTCATCTATGTCAACAGAGACGGATGCACAGGGGCGGTTGTATATCCCGAAGGAGGTGCGCGAGAAGTACGGCCAGAAGTATCACATCGTCATGTACGAGGACAGAATCGAGCTGATTCCGGTCGCGGACGACCCGCTCGCGGCTGTCCGCGAGGCGGCAGGCGAACTCCACGACGCATCAGTCGAGGAAATCCGAGCGGATATCGAGGCCGAGGCGAAAGACGAGGCCGAGCAAGTAGGCGGCGACAGATGACCGTGTACGTCGAGACGGATTTCCTGCTCGCACTCGCCAAAGATACCGATTGGCTACAGGGCTCCGCAGAGGACGCCCTCACCAAGTACGATGTCGAGACGTCACCGTTCTCGTATCTCGAACTCCTCCTCGCACGGGAACGCTACGAGTTCGACTACGTGCCGCTTGTGGCGAACCTGCTCGAACTCGTCCCCGTACGGGACGAGGAGGAGAAACAGGTAGTGCTGAAAGCCGTCAACTACTACGACGAGGGAATGACGCCGTTCGACGCGTTCCACGCGGCGACTGCGGAAACCCGAGGGGCGGAGGTACTCTCCTCGGAGACGGACTACGACGATATCGAGGTCGAACGAGTTCCTCTCGAACCGACCGACGACGAGTGACGTTCGCCCCGTTTCTGCTACCGACTCTCCCGCTGCTCGACCTTGTTCAACTCGATCAGCAGCCGGAAGATCGCCTTCACGAGGTTGGCGTCGACGCCGAACTGCTCGGCGTTCTCGCCCGCCCGCTCCATCACCGCCTCCTCCTGTTTCTCGTCGGTCGTCGGCAGGCCCTCCTGTGCCTTGACCTCGGCGACGGTGTCGGCGACGTAGGTGCGTCGCGCGATGAGTTCGACGAGTTCGCGGTCGATGCTCTCTATCTCCTCGCGGAGTTCGTCCAGACTCATCTCGTCCGGCCGCCGCTGGTCTCCGTCGTCGTCAGCCGTGTCGTTCCCGGTCGTGTCTCCCATTGTTCTCGTAGTTCCTCCAGTGTTTCGCGCTCCCCGACCGCCGTAAAGCTCGGCCCGGTGCCCGACAGCGAGACGCCGGTCACGTCGGGCAACGCCTCCAGCAGCGGATCGGTCGGGGCGTCGAGCGCCGCGCAGAACGCGAAGCCGTTGACCGTCATCGCCTCGCCGTACCGGCCGTCGAGCGCCAGTTCCGCGACGAGGTCCGCGACCGGCGCGATCCGGCGGCACCGGTCCACGTCCGCGTCCGCCGAGAAGGCCCGCTCGGGCGGCGTCCACACGAGCACGTCCCAGTCGACCGTCTCACGGGCGAGCAGGTCGTCGGTCCGGTTGTCGGTGACGGTGACGCCGCCGAGCATGCTCGCGCTGGCGTCGTCGAACGCGCCGGTGACGGTGACGCCGGCCTCGCGGGCCGCAGTCACGCCGATCCGGCAGGCGGCCTCGCGGTCCACGTCCTCGACGCCGAGGGCGTCGAGCGTCGCCAGCACCGTCGCGTTGGCGGCGGCGCTGGAGCTTTTCAGTCCGGAAGCCATCGGCACGTCGCTCTCGGTCCGGACCGTGCCGCCCTCGCCGTCGCCGAACTCGGCGGTCACCAGTTCGACGCAGCGCTCGATCAGGTCGGTGTCGGCGTCCGGCGCGCCGGCTATCTCGCCGCGCACGTCGTCGGCGTCGCCGTCCAGACGCACCTCTGCGGTCGTGTGCTCGTCGATGGCGAAGGCCGCGCCTCTGCCGCTGGCGAGCGCGTTCAACACCGTCCCGGCCGCCGGGGCCTCGGCCCGACCGTCCATACGGGAAGGGAATCAGAACGCGCACTTACCGCTGGCGGTCCCCGCGGATTTGGCCGGGTGGTCGTCGCGCACGAGCGCTCCCCGGGCCGGAGCGGGCCGCTTTTGGGTGCGCCGGGCGAAGGCGGAGGCATGAGCGCCCGCAACAACGTCTCGCCGTCGACGCTCTCCGTCCGTCTGGAGGAGGAGGGCGTGTACGTCGAGTACGTCGACGGCCGCGAGGTCCTGTACCACGGCATCCCGGAGAAGGTCGAGGGGTCGGTACGCACGCCGCCCGGCAAACACGTGCAGGTGCTCGTCACCGACCCCTCCGAGACGGAGGGCGTCATGATGTACGTCAACGACCGCAACACGCACGACGACATCCTCGAAACGACCGGCGTCGGGCGGATCTTCGTCGAGGACGAGACCGAACTGTTCCCTGGCGTCACCGCGTGGGTGGACGGCCACGCGGTCGTCGTCGAGGCCGACCCCGAGGTCGCCCGCGGCCGGGTGTTCGTCTTCGCGGAGGACGAGATGAGCGAGCGGTCCTACGAGGTCGTCTGATGCCGCTGGGCAAGCAGTGGCGGCCGCTCTCCCGGGAGACGGTCGGGCGAGCGCCCGAGCGCTACGGCATGTACGAACTCGGCGAGGACGGCGACGTGGTCGAGGTCGGGCACGGCGTCCTGCGCGACGAACTGAAGACGGCGCTAACGTACGGCGACGGGTCACAGGTACGGTGGGAGGAAACGAACACTGCGGAGCGGGCGGCGGAACTCGCGGAGCAACACCGGGACCGCCGCTGAGGCGGCCCTCACTGGATGTACGACGGCTCCTCGGCGTCGCAGTTCGTCTCGTGCTGGCGCGCGTCGTCCCGGTCGTCGAACAGCAGGCCGCAGGCCTCGCACTCGAACCAGGTCATGTCGTCGCGCTCCGTTTGTACGACCATGTGATGGCTTCGAACGCGCGGCGACATATGCGTTTCTCCGGAAAGGGTCAAGGGCGTCGCGGCGCTACGGGCGGGCATGAACTCGCAGGATTCCGCCGCCGTCGAACTCGTCGTTCGGGGCGCGGAGAAGCGCGACGCCGGCCGCGGCGTCGCAAGGATCCCCGAGGCGGCGCGCCGGAAGCTTGGCGTTCTCTCCGGCGACACCGTCGTCGTCCGGGGCGAGCGGACGACCGTCGCCAAGGTGTGGCCCGCCGACGGCGACGTGGCCGCCGACGCCATCCTCGTCGACGCCGACACGCGGGCCAACGCCGGCGTGCAGATCGGCGACAGCGTCGTCGTCGCCAAGCGCGCCGTCGAGGACGCGACCTCGGTCACCGTCGCGCCGCCGCCGTCGCTCGACGACGTGGACGCGGCGGTCGTCGAACGGGCGGTCACCAGCGACCTCCACGACCGGCCGGTCAGCGAGGGCGAGCAGGTCCGCCTCGAACGCGTCGCCGACGCGCCGTTCAGGGTCGTCGACACCGACCCCGACGGGCCGGTCCGCGTGACCACGACGACGACGGTGTTTACCGCACCTGACTCGTACGAACCCGACGATTCCGGCGTCCCGGCGGACGCGCGCGACGACGGCGAGGCGGTCGTCACCTACGAGGACATCGGCGGGCTGGACGAGGAACTGGAACTCGTCCGGGAGATGATCGAGATCCCGCTGTCGGAGCCGGAGCTGTTCCGCGAACTCGGCGTCGACGCGCCGAAGGGCGTCCTGCTGTACGGGCCGCCGGGAACCGGGAAGACGCTCATCGCGAAAGCCGTCTCGAACGAGGTGGACGCGGAGTTCGTCACGGTCCACGGCCCGGAGATCATGTCGAAGTACAAGGGCGAGAGCGAGGAGCGCCTGCGCGAGGCGTTCGACCGCGCGGCGGAGAACGCGCCCGCCGTGGTCTTCTTCGACGAGATCGACTCCATCGCGGGCGACCGCGACGACAGCGACGGCGCTGAGAACCGCGTCGTCGCCCAGCTTCTCTCGCTGATGGACGGGCTGGACAGCCGCGAGGACGTGGTCGTCATCGGCGCGACGAACCGTCCGGATGCGATCGACCCGGCACTGCGGCGCGGCGGCCGCTTCGACCGCGAGATCGGTATCGGCGTGCCGGACGAGGTCGGCCGCCGGGAGATCCTGCAGGTCCAGACCCGCGGGATGCCGCTGTCCGACGACGTGTCGCTCGAAACGCTCGCCGCTCGGACCCACGGCTTCGTCGGCGCGGACCTCCACGCGCTGGTGACGGAGGCCGCCATGCACGCCCTCCCGCGGTTCCGCGAGGCCGACGACGACGAGCCGCGCGAGGTGACCCGCGCCGACTTCGATTCGGCGCTCGCGGCCGTCGAACCGTCGGCGATGCGGGAGTACGTCGCGGAGACGCCCTCGACCAGCTTCGATGACGTGGGTGGGTTGCAGGACGCCAAGGACACGCTCACCGAGGCCGTCGAGTGGCCGCTCGCCTACGACCGGCTGTTCGAGGTGACGAACACCGACCCGCCGAGCGGCGTCCTCCTGCACGGGCCGCCGGGCACCGGCAAGACTCTGCTCGCCCGCGCGCTGGCCGGCGAGACGGACGTGAACTTCGTCCACGTCAACGGCCCCGAGATCATCGACAAGTACGTCGGCGAGAGCGAGAAGGCCGTCCGGGAGGTGTTCGACCGCGCCCGGCAGGCCGCGCCGAGCATCGTCTTCTTCGACGAGATAGACGCCGTCACGGCCAGGCGCGGCGAGGGCCACGAGGTGACCGAGCGCGTCGTCTCACAGCTGCTGACCGAACTCGACGGCCTCGCGGAGAACCCGAACGTCGTCGTGCTGGCGGCGACGAACCGCCGCGACGCCATCGACCCGGCGATCCTCCGACCGGGCCGGATCGACACCCACGTCGAGGTGCCCGAGCCCGACGAGGCCGCCCGCCGGAAGATCCTCGCGGTCCACGCCCGCGGCAAGCCCCTCGCCGACGAGGTGGACCTGGACGCGCTCGCCGCCGAACTCGCGGGCTACACCGGTGCGGACCTCGAAGCGGTCGTCCGCGACGCGACGATGCGGGCGATCCGCGAACTCGCCGACGAACTCGGCCCCGAGGAAGCCAACGAGCGCGCCGAGGAGGTCGAGGTCACGCCGGCACATTTCGACGCCGCGGTCGCGGCGGTCGACCCGAGCGGCCGTTAGCGCCCGTCGCAGTCGCCGCCGGCATTGCGGTCGCGGCGGTCGTTCCGGTCCGGTCGTCGCTCGCGCTGGCCGTCCCGTCGTCCCTGTTCCTCGCTGCGCCCCGTTCGTCCGGCGTTCGGCCCGCGCCCTGCTCGGTTCCGGGCGGCCGTCCGCCGTCCACCGGAACGGTCTTCGCTGCCGGGCGGCCGCGGACCGGGCCGCTGCCGATCACCGGATCGGCCCGACAGTGTGCGTGCGGCGTACCCTCCGACTGCTCCGAACACGACCGGGTAGCCGACCGCTGCGACGAGCAGCGACGGCGAGAGCGTCGGCCCGAATCGGACCGAGTACTCGACGAACTCGCCGGTGCCGAGGCCGGACTGGCCCCACTGGAACCCCAGTGCGGCGAGGGCGGCGACGACGGCGTACCCGACGGCGATCGTCGCACCGGCCGTTGCCGCCTCCGCTGCCGAGCGAGACCCGCCTCGCCTGACCACGAGGTACCCCGCCGCGACGAGCAGGAGCGGCGGGACGGCCATCAGCCACGCGTCAGCCGAAACAGCCAGCGAGAGGTCGAACGTCTGCGATCCGCTGCCGCCGGACATCGTTAGCTCGCCGTCCAGAGCGGCCCCGTGACGGTCGAAGAACGCCCAGCCGACGACGGTGCGCGTCCCGGGCGGCGAGAGACCCTGGAAATCCGAGGCGACCAGCTCCGTCGACGTGCCCCGTCGCGAGAGCGTCAGAAAGCCCTCCTCCGTGATCGCCGACTCGACCGTGCTCCGTGCTGCCAGATACGTGACGGCGTAGCCGGCGAGGAAGGCGAGCGCCCCCAGCACGGCCGGGAAGCCGAAACCGGCGTCGTCGGATCCTGTCGTTGCCACGGTGGCGCGTTTGCCCACCGGACGCAAATAGCTTGGTCACCCGGTGGCTGGTTCCGTGCCCTCAGGGCCAGTACACGTCGGTCGCGCGGTGGCGCTCGTTGTACGCTTCCACGCCCTCGCCGAGCAGCCCCGTCATGTAGAAGTCGTCGTACAGCGTCGAGTGCGTGTAGTCGACGAACGTGACGGGGATCACGAGGTCGCCGTCCTCCCGGACGACGCTCCCGACGCCGGTGTACACGTGCTTGTGGCGCTCGTCGATCACCTTCAGGCCGACCGCCGGACGGCGCTGCCCCCACGCCGGCACCGCGTGGAGCGCTTCCAGCGAGCGGTTCGTGAACTCCCAGCAGAACATCCCCGTCCCGTCGTCCTCGCGGACCGCGTCGAAGTTCGCGGGCGTCCGGAAGTGCTGGCGCAGGTCGACGGTCCCGAACAGCACGTTGTCCTCGATCGACCCGGCGACGTACCGCGCCACGTCGTAGGAGGAGTGCTCGCGGAACGCGTCGACCAGCCCGCGGAGTACCTCGCGCGGTCGCGTCGGGTCGACGTCGGCGAACGCCCGGATCGTCTCGGGGTCGACGTCGTCGTAGTACGGTCCCCGGAGCGCCCCCGTCGTATATGCCCGCGGTTCGGCGGCGTCGACGCGCTCGAAGAAGGGGTCGCGCTTCGAGAACGCGTACTCGTAGTTCCCCCGGCGGATGTCCGACAGGTCGGCGACGAGCTGTTCGACCGGGCCGTCCGCAAACCCGAGTTCGTCGTCGACGGCGGCTCCCTCCGACGGGTCGGCCGGGAGCGCAACGGACGCGGCCACTTCGTCGCCGTCCATCACGAACAGCGTCGCGTCGTCCACGGCGAGGCGGTGGCCGTCCGGCAGGGGGGAGTCGCCCAGCGACGGGTCGAGGCGCTCGTCGACCAGCGCCGCGAGGTCCTGGGTGACGAGGTTCGTGCCGACGACGACGCCGTAGCCGATCAGTACGTTGTCGACGGCCTTGCCAGCGCCGAGCGCGCCGACGCCGCCCGCGCCTGCGAGCAGCCGGCGGCGGGTGATCTCCACATCGCCGACGCGGTCGCGCACCGAGCGGGACTCCTCCTCGCCGCTCATGCCGGATCACCCTCCTCGGCGGGGGCGTCGCCGGCGGCCGGGTCGACGCCGCCATCGTTCTCGGCTCCTAGCACGGTCGTCCCGTCGAGGTCGGCGGTCCCGTCCCCGGTCCGGGCGATGACGCTCTCGCCGGCGGTCACCTTCTCGCCCGTTTCGACGGCAAGGTCCTCGCGGTCCACGTCCGGCGGCAGGACCACGTCGGCCCGGCTCCCGAACGCGATGTGGCCGATTCGGTCGCCCCGGGAGACGGCGTCCCCCGCGTCGACGTAGGGGTGGATCCGCCGCGCGAACGCGCCGGCGATGAGGCTCACCTCGTGGTCGCCGAAGTCGATCCACACCCGCTCGTTCCGGTCGGAGTCCTTCGAGAACGCGGGGCGGTGTGCCCCGGGGCGGTGTTCGACCGACTCGACGGTGCCGCCGGCCGGCGCGCGATTGACGTGGACGTTCCAGACGTTCATGAACACGCCGACGCGGAGGCGGTTGTCCTCCTCACGGATCACCGACACTTTGCCGTCGGCGGGCGAGAGGATCCCGGTCGGCGGCGGCGTCCGGTCGGGGTCACGGAAGAAGGCGACGACGCCGACGGCCAGCGCCACCAGCGCGGCGCTCAGGCCGACCGAGAAGACGAGGGCGGGGGCGGCGGCGAGCGCCGGGGGCACCGCGTAGCGCCAGCCGCCGGGCGCGAGGTTCATGTGTGGATGCGTGGGAAGCCGTGGGTATGTGCGTTACGGACGCCTACAGCCGGTCGGTGTCGTCGAACGACGGCGCGTCGGTCGACGCCCGCCGGAACGCCACGTACCCGCCGAGCGCCCCGAAGACGAGGGGGTACGCGACGCCCATCACCGCGACTGCGAGCAGCGGGTTCGGCCCGTAGGAGAGCGCCGTCGAGGACGACCCGGAGGCGTTGAGCACCGCGCCGGTCTGGCTCCAGCGGAACAGCGCGACCGCCGCGACCGTGGCGAGCGCGTAGCCGACGGCGACGGTGCCGCCGAGCCGGCCGGCCGCCTGCATCTCCTCGGGCGCGCCGACCCGCGAGACGACCGTGTACCCCGCCGCGGTCAGCACGACCGGCGGGACCAGCAGGAGGTACGTCTCGACCGGCACCGCGAGCGAGAGCGCGTACGTCGCCGACTCGCTGCCGGTCTCGACGACGAGGCGACCCGAGGGGTTGAGTCCGTGCGCGCCCTCGTACAGCCACGCGACCATCGTCGCGTCGCCCGGCGGGTCGACGCCGAAGACGTTCAGCGTCCACTGGACGCCCGACTCCTGCGCGGAGATGACCAGTTCCTCGCCGAACACGTCCCCGGCGGGGATCGTCGAGGACTCGTGGGTCGCGACGAACAGGCCGCCGTCCGACGCCGACCTGGCCTTCGCGGCCGCCACGTCGCCTACCTTCAGCAGGTACGTGACGAGGTAGCCGGCGACGAAGGCGGCTACGCCCGCGACGCCGCCCTCCACCAGCGGCAGGTCGTCGACGCGCTCCGAGAGCGATGACATTGCCGGCAGTTACCGGAGGGGCGACAAGTGCTTTCGGGGGCCACTGCGGCCGACGGGCGTACACGCTATCAGTCCCAGAATGACTGCGTCCGGGCGTACTGGCGCTCCTGCGCGAGGATGTCGCGGTAGAACTCGTCCTCGTCCTCGCGGAGCTTGTTGATGATCCGGGCGGCGTTGTGCGGACCGACGCCCCGTGCGGCGAGCGCGATCACCGCCCGCTTCCCGTGGCTCTGAACGAGGCTGGCCGACCGGTAGGCCCGTTCGGTCTGCTTCTCCTGTTCCTCGTCTTTCTCCCCGGCGCGAACCGCCTTCACGACCTCGTCGGCCCAGGGGTTCAGCGCGGCGACCCGCGTCGACCCGCACTCCGGACACTCCGGCCGGTCGCGGACGCGTCGGACCGGCTTCTTGCGCTTCCAGTCCTGGCAGTGCAGGCAGAACAGGATCACGCGGTCGTTCCGGATGCGCTCCCGGACGGTGTCGATGACGCTCGCGTCGGCGTTTTCGGGCGCGAGCAGTTCGCGCCCGCCCGACCGGCCGCCGGTGCCGACGCTGGTGCGCCCGCCGACGGAGACCAGTTCGAGGTCGCCCGCCTGTATCGCGGACAGCACCTCGGCCGCGCCCGCCACGTCGAGTTCCTCGTGGAACACCTCGCGGACCGCCTCGTCGTAGACGGGCGTGTCCTCCAGCGCGGCGAGCAGGCGGTCGGCGGAGAAGCCGCCCGACCCCTGCCAGCGCTTCAGCGCGCCGAACTTCGCGGCCACCTGCGAGAGCTTGAACTTCAGCGCGTCCGAGCGCTTGAGGCTCAGTTCGATAATCGCCTCGACGTGGTCGGGATCGGTCTCTTCGAGCACTTCGACCACGTCCGGCCCGGTCACGCCGCTGGGCACCTCCAGTTCGATCCGGTAGGGGTCCACGTCGAGGCCGACCGACGACCCCGTGCGCTGGCCGACCAGCGCCGAGAGGACGCGCCCGAGCGTCTCGTTGACCTGGTGGCCGAACGCGGCGTTGACGACGACCGTTCGCCCCTGGTGCTCGACGACGATCCGGCCGTCGGTCGGCATCGGGGCCTCGGCCTCGACCTGGCGCTCGACCTGTTCCAGCGCGCGCTCGGCGGTCCGCTCGTCGGTCGGATAGCGCGACGCGAACTCGCTGGCGACGCCGGCGGCGTCCGCGCCCGCGCCGAACTGCGGTTCGGCGACGCCGCGCATCTCGCCGACCTCGCCCGCGACGGCGCGGGGCACCGGGATCTCCTGGCCGACCCACGACGGCACCTCGCCGGCGGGGTCCTCGATGGGGGTGACCAGCACCTCGCTCTCGTCGTCGTCTATCTCGGTGATGCGCCACATCTCGCCGCGCTGGATGAACACCTCGCCCGGCTCCGCGAAGTTGACGACGAACCGCTCGTCGAGCGTCCCGATCCCGCGGCCGCTGGCCACGTCCTCGACGGTGTACGTCTCCTCGTCGGGGATCATCGAGAGGTTGGCGTACACGTACTGCCAGGTGCTCCCCGAGGACTCGATCCGGTCTTCCGCCTCGTCGAGCCAGACGATCCGGTTGCCCTTCAGTTCCCGGAGAACCGCCCGGAACTCGTCCTGCGAGAGGTCCCGGAACGGGTAGGCGTTCGTCACGACATCGTAGGCGTACATCGCGGAGACGCCGTCCTCGCTCGCCATCACCATCCCCGGGACCTGATTGGCGACCACGTCGAGGCTCCCGTCGTGGATCGCCGTCGGCTCGACCTCGCCGTCCTTCGCGCGCCGGGCGATGGCCAGCGCCTCGAACGTGTCGTCGGGCCGGGTCGTGATGACCGTCCCCTCCGAGACCTGGTCCATCCGGTGCCCGGCCCGGCCGACGCGCTGGAGGAGCCGGGTCACCTGTCGGGGGCTGCCGTACTGGACGACGTGGTCGATGCGGCCCACGTCGATGCCGAGTTCCATCGACGACGTGCAGAGCAGGGCGTCGATCGCCCCGTCCTTGAACTGGTCCTCGACCTCGATGCGGGCCGACTTCGACAGCGACCCGTGGTGGACGCCGATCGGCAGGTCCAGTTCCTTGAACCGCGAGCCGAGCGCCTCCGCGGTCTGGCGCGTGTTGACGAAGATCAGCGTCGACTCGTTCTCGGCCACCACGTCACGGATCGCCCGGACGTGGCTGGCCGTCTCCGCGTCGGTCATCAGCTCCCCGGCCAGTCGCTCGTCCTCGTCGGTGACCGTCGGCTCGCGGACGGTCACCTCGACCTTGCTCCCCACGTCGACCGAGCGCACGGTACAGCCGCGGCCGCCGGTGAGAAAGCGCCCGACTTCGGCCGGGTCGCCGACCGTCGCGGAGAGGCCGACGCGCTGGAACGGCCCGGCGAGTTCGCGCAGGCGTTCCAGCCCGACCGTCAACTGCGCGCCGCGCTTCGACGCCGCGAGTTCGTGGACCTCGTCGACGACGACGTGTTCCACGTCCTCGAGCGCGCGCCGGAGCTTCGACCCGGTGAACATCGCCTGCAGGGTCTCCGGCGTCGTCACCAGCACGTCCGGCGGGTCCTCGGCCTGTTTGCTCCGCTGGTAGTCGGTTGTGTCGCCGTGGCGCACGTCGATGTCGACGCCGAGTTCCTCGCCCCACCACTCCAGACGTTCGCGCATGTCACGGTTGAGCGCGCGCAGCGGCGTGACGTACAGCGCCGAGACGCCGAAGCGCGGCTCGGCCCGGGCGATGGCGTCGAAGACGGGGAGCATCGCCGTCTCGGTCTTGCCAGTGCCGGTGGGTGCCACGACCAGCGTGTCCTCGCCGGCGGCGAGCGGCGGGATGGCGCGCTTCTGTGGCTCGGTCGGCGTGTGGAACCCCCGTTCGGAGAGCGCCGCCCGGACCTCGTCGCCGAGTCGGGTGAACGCCGCAGAATCGGGGGCGACGCGGCCGTCGCTCATCGGTCCTCAGTAGCGGTTCGAACGGATTAAGCGCGTCGTCCGCCCCGGTCGAAAAATGCGGTGGCCCCTCGCGTTTCCCGCGGCCGCGTCACTCGGCTTCCGCGACCCGCCCGACGTCCAGATCCTCGCCGTCGTCGAAGTACTGTGCCTCCCACTCGCGCCGGGCCTCGACCTCGCGCTCGCCGCGCTGGGTCAGGGCGTAGTAGTTCGTCCGCCTGTCGACCTCGCCCTTGTCGACGATGCCTTTCTCCACCAGCGTGTCGAGGTTCGGGTACAGCCGCCCGTGGTGGATCTCGGACTCGTAGTAGTCCTCCAGTTCGTCCTTGATAGCCAGTCCGTGCGGGTCGTCTTCCCCGGCGATCACGTACAGCAGATCGCGCTGAAATCCTGTTAGGTCATGCATTGGTTTCCCCCCAGTTGCCCCCCTGCTGGAGGCGGCTACCCCTACCACGCTCAGTCGGGTAAACCCTTGTCCCAAAGAGTTTGGTAGCTCCGCGGACAGTGTCACGGGACCGAACGTCCCGGCCGCTGTCCTCCCGGCCGGGTCCGCATGCCGTCTCAGACCCGGTCGTACGCGCCGAGTCGAGTGCCGTCGAGCAGGTACGCCTGCCCGTCGACCAGCCCCTCAGGCAGGAACGGCGACAGGAATCCCTGTCCCTCGACGTTGACCCACGTCCCGCCCGAGAGGTCGTTGAACGCCGGAAACACGACGAGGTCGGGGTCCGTCCAGTCGAGCCCCTCGTACCGGTCCACGAAGGGGCCGGGGGCCGCCCTCCCGCGGAGCCAGACGCGCTCGACCCGGCTCCCGCCGACCTCGTCCTCCAGCCGGACCGCGGGATGCTCGTGGCCCGTACACACCACGTCGGCCGCGAGCACGTCCCGCGAGGGCCACGTGTGCCCGTGCGCGAACCCGACGTTTCCGATCCGGACGCCCGCCCCGTCGGTCACCTCGACGCCCTCCACCCACGACTCCGCGTCGCCGTCGTGGTTCCCCTTGACGAGCGTGACGGGCAGGTCCGCCGGGAGCGACTCCAGCAACACCTCAACCTCGCCGCGCTCCGCGCCGCCCGGCTCCCCGATGGCGTGCAACAGGTCGCCGAGCACCACCAGCCGGTCGGGGTCGGTCTCCACGATCAGTCCCCGAAGCCGGTCCCGCCGGCGCTCCGCACGGCTGTCGATCTCCACGCCCTGCTCGTACCGCAGTCCGGCCTCGATCCCGGCGTGGTAGTCCGCGACCACAAGCGCCCGCTCGCCGCCGAGGTCCGCGGTCGCGGCCGGCGTGCCCGGGACCGGCTCGACCGCCGCCATCAGATCGGCTTCAGCGTGTCGTCGCCGGACTCGTAGCACTGTCCGCCCATCAGTGCCTCCTGGATCGCGTCCTCGACGGCGCCCGGGTCCGCGCCGGTCCGGTCGACGACCGCGGCGACCAGCTCCTCGCGGGGCGCGCCGTCGCCGTCGTCCAGGTCCTCCATCGCGTCCATCACGACGGTGTCGAGCGGCGCGTCCGCGTCGGCCGGCCCGGCGTCGTCCTCGTCGTCGCCCGCAGCAGCGGCGTCCGCGTCCCCGTCGCTCGCCGACCCCGCTTCGCTCTCCGAGTCGTCCCCGTCGTCGGTGGCGTCGGTCGCGCCCGCCTCCCCTTCGACTGGCGGATCGACGTCGATGCCGGCCTCGCCGGGTTCGTCGACCTCGGTTCCGGTCGAGAACTCGGTGCCGTACTCGGCCTCGATCTCCTCGCGTTCCTCCTCGTCGAACTCGTACATCTCGTCGCCCGCGCCGGGCATCTCTCCCTCGGTCGCGCCGTCGGAGGCTTCGCTCGCACGCTCGCCCTCGTCCGTGGACGCCGAGGTGTCCATCCCGGGTTCGAAGTCGCCGGGACCGTCGTCGCCGGCGTCCGCTTCGGCGTCGGCGTCGACCGACGTAGTGTCCGGTTCGGCGGTCGTCGTGACCGTCTTGCCGCCCGTGTCTGCGGACGTTTCGGCCGCCTCGTCGCCCGGTTCTGCGGTCGGCTCGGCCGTCTCGGCGTCGGTGTCCGCAGTTGCAGGCTCGTCGGACGTCGCCTCGTTGGCCGCGGCGTCCGACGCCGTCGTCGCCGAGTCGTCCCCCGTGGACGCCGCTGCCGTCGCTTCGCCGACCTGCGAACGTGTGAACGGGACGCCCGCCTCGTCGCCGCCCTCGCCCGGTTCGAGCGACAGCGGGCCGACATCGTCGGTGTCTATCTCGCCGGCGACGACGCGGGCGGCGTCCACCGCCACTGCGTGGAGTTCCCCGAGGTACTCGCGGGTCGTGCCGTAGTGGTCGAGCGCGACGGCGGTCCCCTGTGCCAGCGCGGGGTCGACGCCGCGGTCCGCGAGGGCCGCTTCGAGTTCGTCGCCCGTTGCGCCGAGTTCCAGCGCGTCGGCGAACGTGCCGACGCGCTCCAGCGTCTGCTCGGCGGTGGCGACGACCCAGCGGTCACGCGTGTCCGCGCCGACCTCGTTGATGCTCTCGGGGCGGATCGAGGTGAACACGCGGTCCGAGTCGTCCGGCTGGAAGGTGTTTGCCTTCCCCGTCACCGCGACGAACGCCGGCGGGTCCAGTCGCTCCAGCGCCGCCATCTCGTCTGGCTGGTACTGGCCGGCGTACACGACGAACGCGCCGGTCGGGTCGACCACGCGGGCACGCAGCACGTCCTCGCTGACCTGCTCTATCTCCGTGAGCACGCCCACCGCGAACAGGCGGTTGACGCGCGCGCCGGTCGGCGTCACGACGTAGTTCGGGGCGCGCTCCTCGTCGCTCTCGGAGAACTCCACCTCGGCGTCCTCGTACTCGGCGGCGAACAGGCGGTGGGCGACCTCGCGGGTGCCCGGCCCGCCGTCGTCGCTCTCGCTCATGCTTCCACCTCCTCGACGAGGGCGCTCGCACGC
Source organism: Halostella salina (assembly GCF_003675855.1). Classification (NCBI taxonomy): domain Archaea; kingdom Methanobacteriati; phylum Methanobacteriota; class Halobacteria; order Halobacteriales; family Natronoarchaeaceae; genus Halostella; species Halostella salina. The sequence goes on from NZ_RCIH01000003.1 coordinate 278,956, forward strand.
TCGGCCGGGTCGTCGTCGGTCCGGTCGAACTCGGCGGCGTCCAAGTTCGCGCCGTACTCGTCGACCGAGAGGTGGCCGCGGACGCGGTACTCGCGCCCCACGATGTTCTCACGGATCGTGTCCGCGACGACCTCCTGGTCCATCGCGTCGCGGGCCTGCTCGCGGGCGTCCTCGACGCCGCCGCCGTACACGTCCTCGGTGAGTTCCTCGTCCAGCACCGCGGTGAGCGCGCCAGTGCCGTCATCGACGATGGCCTTGACGCGCAGGTCGTCCTCGCCGTCGACCTCGCCGTGGGTGCGACACTGGCCCTTCTGGATGACGCGCCCGCACTCGGGGCAGCGCTGGACCAGTCCGGAGCCGTCACGCACCGCGATGACGTTGCCGACGACCGCCACGTCGTACACGCCGCCCGTGGCGATGGCCTCGCCGACGCCCATCTCCGGCGCGGCGTCGCTCAGGTCGACCGCGCGGTCGAGCGCGTCGACTGTCGAGAACTCGGAGACGTTCACCGACGGCACGCCGCGGTACTCCCTGACGTAGACGTTCTCGACCCGGAGGTCCGCGCCCTCCTCGATCTCGGGATGTGGGTCCCAGTCGGTGAACGGGAGCCGCGCGGTCTCGTCGCCGAGCACGCCCGAGAGGATCTCCGTCTCGCCGTCGCGGCCGTCGATGGTGCGGCGCTCGACCTCGACGACGCGGGCCTCGACGTTCACGCCGCGGTCGCCCACGTCCACGTCGATCAGGTCGGCGTCGCCGCCGACCTCGTACTCGACGGCCAGGTCCTCGTCCGCCCGGGCGACGGTCGTGCTCTCGCCGACGTTCAGCTCGGGTTCGCCCTCCCACTCGCGGACGCCGGCGTTGCCGAGCGTGACGGTGTCGCCCGGCTCGAAGCTCACGTCGGTCCAGGCGGTGTAGTCGATGACGCCGCTCTCGTCGGCGAGGCGGCCCTCGTAGATGACGTTGTCCTCGCCCTGGTAGCGGATCGAGCGCTTGCCCTTTGTCAGCACCGTCGCGGTGACCGTGACGTTGCCGTCGTCGGTTTCCACGTCGGCGATGTCGGTCTGACTCGGCGCGCCGCCACCGCCGTCGCTCCCGTCGCCGTACTTCCGGCGGAGGCTCTGCTTCGCCTCGTCCATCGGCACGCTGTACGACACCAGGTTCTCCAGGTCCTCTTTGACCTCCTCTTTGTCGACACCGAGGTCGGAGGCGAGATCCTCGGCATGGTCGTCTAAACTCATCAGCGGTACTTCGGCGGGGTTCCCTAAAAACCATTCCGTGGGTTCGGCCCGTGGAGCGTGCGCTCGCACTCAGCGCCCGGACTCAGTGTCACCGAACCGCACTCGTTTTTTCGCACACATCCGGGCGATATTTTATCCACCTTATAAACATCTATTGTTTATTTGGACTCATATACTATTTCTAATATAACTGGTGGCGTGGTCTGTCTATTCAAGATCGAAGTTTCTCCCGTCTCGAGGAAGCACGATTGTACTCATGTCGATCATCTTCGGTACGGCTCGGCAATGCGCCACAGAACTTTGGTCTCTTAGATTTGCACTAGCTAAAATTGAAACTGAAGTAACTAATATAGAATACAAATTATTTTTAAAATTAGCTAATTTTATATAGTATAGATATGTTATTTGGGATGAGTTATGAGGAAATCAAACGACTTCACTCGACGCAGAATTTTAGCATCAAGTACAGGTATTGTCGGCATTAGTGCACTATGCGGTGGCTCCGTGGCAGCCGACTCTGCTCGAAAGTCCCAAGACACGGAGAATGGACTCAGTATCAAAGAACTATCAAACGCGATTACGATCGCAAATGGAAAAGCGAAGGTGAAGGGGTGAGCTCGTTCCTCAAAGAAAGCCGAAGTTTTAGTGAAGACAGAAAGTGGGGAATCAATTACATATACCGCCATGGATTTGGCGGAAGATATCAACCGAGCGGTTGAAATGGGCTTTATGATCGTCCGCGACGGCCCGAGCGGACTTCAGTTCGACCTGACGGCGAGGGGTCAACAACTCATCAGCGGAGTTCAGGACACACCTGTCAAAGTATCCGATCATTGTGACGGTAAAAACAAGATCGAGGGGGACACTATCTACCTCGATGACGACTCAGTAGACGAGTTAGTGATGGGAGGGACTCTGAGCGGCGGTGTGTTTACAGTCGCTGGTACCATCGTCGGATTGCTTACAACTGCTACGCTTGGACCGATCGTTTTCGCTGCAGCTGGCGTCCTCATTGGTGTGGGTGCAACTGGAGTCAACCTGGAGAACGATGGTTGCGGCATCAAAATCGACACGAACTCGAATTCACTATCTTCACAGCATTGCGACTGTTGAACGGCCAACGACAAGGAAGACTTCGTTCCGTTACCGTACGGAACCCGTGGGACTGACCCCGAATGTCAAATTATTTTATGGTATAATAATAAAAACAATTATGCCGGATGATACGATTCATACAAGTAAGGTCGAAACCGATGGGAACGGCTGATACAAACAGGCTTCCGGCGCTGGAAGTTCATGACACCCGGTTCGGCATGCTCGCCGGAAGCTACACGGCGTCGCTGCTTGCGCCTGTTATCACGCTCCTCATGGTACAGTACTTTCAGGTTCGTAGTTGGCCGCTCGCGATCGGCCTTCTCGGGGCCACCGGTGCTGCCATCTACTCCGTGGTCATCTTGCTGCTCGCCGACAGCGGCGAAATGCTCAGGTGGCTCAACGAAGGATGGTCATCTTGGATTCTTCCACTCCTCGGGTTCGCGCCACTCACCGCCTACGATTTCTTTGTCATCGAGTTCTTTGCCTATTCGCTCACTGAATTCAAGTCCGGAGCGGCGGCTACCTTGGTCGGTACGGTCGGTTTCATCCTCGCCATTGCGGCCTGTTTACTGGGTGAAATCACGGTGCGAGAAGCTCGAAACCGGGTTGCTTCGTTGGCAATCGCAGATGAAGACGTATTGGTCGAATGGACGGCTGCAAGGCCAATGGAGGACAGAGTCAAAGTACAATCGGTTGTGGTCCTCGTCGGGTTCGTGCTCGTCGGCTTGCTCGCGGCCAAGTATTCAGTGTTGACAACAGTGTATACACTACTGTTCGTCGCAGCGACTGCGTTCGCTGTAAAATCGAACTTCGCTGAACGGGTCTATCGGCTAACTCCGTCGGGGCTGGAGCAATCTCGGGAATCTACACTTTTCAAACACCGACAATTCATCGCGTGGTCACAGTTCGATGCGTTCAGCATGACCGACAAGGCGTTTATCCTCCACCGACAGTCACTTCGCCCAGACATCCGGTTCTCTCGAAAAGACGCCCGCTCGAATGAAGAAACTATCAGGGATGCGTTAAGAACGCATCTCGACCATCGCGATTCGTAGTACTCTCGAACCTGTCATCGAATTGTATCTATGTTTGCTCTCACACAACAACTGCTCTCGGCAGCGAAACTACCATTATCGGTCATTCGGCAAGCGTGCGACGAAGTGGGCAATTGACTACCTCTATAGCCCGCGTTACCGGTCCAAGTCGGTTATTAAACACGACAGCTATCGATCGGAGCAACGGTGCCTCGTAATTCGACCGCGCGTTCGCGGTCAGTACCCCGACTCCAGCGTGCCGCCGAGCGTCTCGAACTCCAGCGCGTCGAACTCCTCGGGCGCGGTGTCGGTTTCGGCGTAGGCGTACAGCGCCGTCTTGATGACGCCCCAGAGCGCGCTGTGGACGAGGAACCCGAGCACCGCGACGGTCCCGGCGAGGATTCCCCCGACAGCGAATCCGCCGAGCGACGGGACGAGCACGGCGGGGACAGCGAAGGCGACGAGGACGGCGAGCACCGTGACGAGACCGGTGATCAGCCCGATCCCGAACCCTGCGCCGATCGACTCGCCCCACGTCTGCTTGAACGTGTTCACGCTCTCGCCGAACATCCCGGTGACGGAGGTGTCCTCGAAGACGATGACCGGGACGACGAAGAACGTCGCTATCGACCAGCCGGCCGAGAACACGACCGAGACGACCTTCGCGGCGATGGAGCTCCGGCTCTCCAGCCACTGGATGAGTATCCCGACGGCCGCCGCGATGAGCGCCCAGACCGCGATGATCCCGGCCTTGTTCCCGGTCGCCTTCAGGGACCGGACGACCCTCGGCTCCTTCCCGGCGAAGCTCTCGCCGACGGCGTGGACGAGCGCCGCGTTGGCGAAGGTGGCGATGAAGGTCGTACCGAAGTAGACCACGAACAATCCGACCCACAGGCCGGCCTCGCCGAGCTGCGCCAGCCCGTACGTCGTCTCGAACAGGAACACCGGGCCGAGCAATGCGACCAGAAACGCGATCGAGAGGACGCCGCTGACGAGCGGGAACACGAGCAGCTTCGGATGGTTTCGGAGGACGCGGAGCCCGCCGACCGTGAGGGTCAGGCCGAGCCGGATCCGCTGGATGAACGATCTGATTCCGAACATGTGGGTGGTCGTTTCTCTCTTCTACGTTATAAAATTTTGCTACTGTAGACCGAAAACGAGGTATCGAAGGGCGAAAGCGGTTACACGCCCGCCCCGCAACGGACCGTCATGCACGTCGTCGTCAACGCCGCGATGAGCGCGGACGGGAAGCTCTCCCACTGCGAGCGCGAGCAGGTCGCCATCAGCGGGCCGGCGGACTTCGACCGCGTCGACCGCGTCCGGGCCGACAGCGACGCCGTCGCGGTCGGCGTCGGCACCGTCCTCGCGGACGACCCACACCTCACGCTGGACGACACCGACCGCGTGGCGGCGCGGCGCGAGCGCGGCGAGCCGGCCCATCCCGCCCGCGTCGTCGCCGACTCGCGGGCACGGACGCCGACCGATGCCCGAGTACTGGACGAGGCGGCGATGACCTACGTGCTCGTGAGCGACGCCGCGCCCGCCGACAGAGCCGAGGCGCTCCGCGATGCCGGCGCGGAAGTCGTCGCGGCCGGCGAGGAGCGCGTCGACCTCGCGGCGGCCTTCGCCGAACTGGAAGCGCGCGGGGTCGACCGGCTCATGGTCGAGGGCGGCGGCGAGGTCATCTTCTCGCTGTTCGACGCGGGGCTGGTCGACGAGCTATCCGTCTTCGTCGGGCCGACCGTCATCGGCGGCCGCGACGCGCCGACGCTGGCCGACGGCGAGGGGTTCGTCGAGGAGTTCCCGGCGCTGTCGCTGTCGGGCGTCGAGCGCATCGACGACGGGGTCCTCCTGCGCTGGACCGTCGAAAAGAGCGACTGACGCTAGTGGTCGTGGCCGGTTAGCTCGCCGAACGTCGCGCCGAAGCGCTCCTCGAAGATCTCCATCGTGTCGGCCTCGACTTCCTTCACGGCCTCGCTCGGTTCGCCCTGACCGTGGTGGATCGCGCCGTGGATCCGCTGGGCGCAGCCAAAGAGTGCGATGTCGCCGATAACCGTCGCGGCGTCCTCGTCGTCCTCCGCGAGCATGTCGATCAGGTCCTCGGGGAGTTCGATCTCGTCCTCGCCGTCGTCGGACGACGCTATCGTCACCGAAACAGTGTCCGTCATGCGGCGTCCTTCGGGGGTCCGACTAATCCGTCTTTGGGTCGCGTGTTCCGTCGATGGGCATCCGTTCGCGCGGACGGGCGATCAGTCGTCGGCAAAACAGAAGCCGCGACCGCAGTCTCGCGATGAAACGCTCACCCGATCAGTCGTCGGCAAAACAGAAGCCGCGACCGCAGCCTCGCGATGAAACGCTCAGCCGATCAGTCGTCGGCTTCCGCCACGGCGTCCGCGGACGCCTCCGTCCCGGGGCTTTCGAGCGTTTCGAGGTAATCGTCGGCGTCCAGCGCGGCCTTGCAGCCCATGCCGGCGGCGGTGACGGCCTGCTGGTAGTGGTAGTCGACCACGTCGCCGGCACCGAAGATGCCGGGGACGCCCGTTTTCGTCTGGCCGCCGCCCTTGCCGCCCTCGGTCCTGATGTAGCCGGCCTCGTCCATCTCGACGGCGGTGTCTTCGAGGTACTCAGTGTTGGGCGTGTGGCCGATGGCGAGGAACACCGCGCCCACGTCCATCTCGTACTCCTCGGTCTCGGGGTCGTCGCGCTTCTCGGAGGGGTAGCCCTCCGGGTGTTCGACCAGCGTCGCCTCGTCGACGCCGTCCTCGGCGCTGCCCTCGATCCCGACGAGTTCGGTGTTTCGCAGGATCTCGACCTCGCCCTCGTCGACTTTCTCCTGAATGCGGTCGACCCAGTAGTCCTCCGCGCGGAACTCCTCGCGGCGGTGGGCGATGTACACTTTCGAGGCGAACTTGGTGAGGAAGTCGGCCTCCTCCATCGCGGCGTCGCCGCCGCCGACGACGAGCATCTCCTCGCCGCGGAAGAACGCGCCGTCGCAGGTCGCACACGTCGAGACGCCGTACCCCATCAGTTCGTCCTCGCCGGGGACGCCGAGCGTGCGGGCGCTCGCGCCGCTGGCGGCGATGACGGCGTCGGCCGTGTAGGTGTCGCCGTTTTTCATCTCGACGCGGTAGGGGCGCGACGAGTCGTCGACCTGCTCGATGACGCCGTTTACCGTCTCCGCGCCGAACTTCCGGGCCTGCTCTTTCATGTTGTTGATCAGGTCCGGGCCGCTGATCCCCTCGGGGAAGCCGGGGTAGTTCTCCACGTCGGTCGTGAGCGTGAGTTGACCGCCCGGCTCGTCGCCCTCGATAACAAGCGGGTCGTTGTTCGACCGGGCGGCGTAGATGGCCGCCGTCAGTCCGGCGATGCCGGTGCCCGCGATGACCAGTTTACGGTGCTCGACCACGTCGCTCCCGCCGTCCGCGATGCCGAGCTTCTCGTCCAGTTCGCCCGTCTCGTTCAGCGCGCTCGTGTCGTCCCAGCCGCCGATAAGTTCGTCGTCGATGAACACTTCGGGCGCTGTCTGCCGGCCGTCCGCTCGTTCGACCATCTCGTCGAACAGGTCGTCGTCGCCGGTGACGTTGTACTCCTCGTACTCGATACCCTTGGCGTCGAACAGGTCCTTCGCCTTCTCGCAGTAAGAGCAGTTCTCCTTGGTGTATATCTCCACGCGCGGCTGGTCACTCATGCTCGATAGTTCGCCTGCGCGGCGTATTTACCTTGTGTTGTGTACATGGATTTCCGACACCTGCGACGCGACAGTCGGCCGCTGACGCTTGCTATCGCCCGTCAGGACCCCGAAGGGCTTACGGCCGCGTCGGCCGTCTCCCCGCCCATGCCCGCCGACCTCGCCGAGAAGACGGACCGCTACGAGCGACTGCTGGCCGAGGCGCTGGACGCCGCCGAGCCGGTCGCCCCGGACGGGACGCCGCTCGACGACGCGAGCGCGGAGTGCCTCGAAATGGCCGAGTCGTACCTCGACGACGGCAGGCACTTCCGCGAGAACGACGACCCCGTCAACGCGCTGGCCGCGTTCTCCTACGGCCACGCGTGGCTCGACGCGGGCGCTCGCATCGGCCTGTTCGACGTGCCGACCGACGGCCACCTCTTTACCGTCTGACCGGAACGCGGACCACCACGGACACAGCAAACGATCTACCGGTACTCTCCAACAACCTCTTACGGCTCCGCAAGAAGACATTTAAAACCAACAGCAATAGTTATATGCTTATCGGCCTAACCTACAGTTAGGAAGACGCCCGGGTTCTTTTGGTTTCCCGCCCCCGGTAGCCGGTTCCGTCCCACCCCATCATGACAGACCACACGATACGAACGATCAGCGACGAGACGGACGCGGAACGGACAGCGGAACGCGACGAGGCGGAGACCTGCCCCGAGTGTACAGGACCGCTTCGTCAGGACACCGAGCGCGGCGAGACGGTGTGTGCGGACTGCGGGCTCGTCGTCGAGGCGGACGAGATAGACCACGGTCCGGAGTGGCGCGCCTTCGACGCCGGCGAACGCGACCGGAAGAGCCGCGTCGGCGCGCCGACGACGAAGATGATGCACGACGAGGGCCTCTCGACCAACATCGGCTGGCAGGACAAGGACGCCTACGGCAACTCCCTGTCCTCGCGCCAGCGCCAGAAGATGCAGCGGCTCCGGAAGTGGAACGAGCGGTTCCGCACGCGTGATTCCCAGGAACGCAACCTGAAGCAGGCGCTGGGCGAGATCGACCGCATGGCCTCGGCGCTGGGCCTCCCCGAGAACGTCCGCGAGACGGCAAGCGTTATTTACCGGCGAGCGCTGGAGGAAGACCTGCTCCCCGGTCGCTCGATCGAGGGCGTCGCAACGTCCTCGCTGTACGCCGCCGCACGACAGGCCGGCATGCCGCGCAGTCTCGACGAGATCGCCGCCGTCAGCCGCGTCGATCGGATGGAACTCACCAGGACGTACCGCTACGTCGTCCGCGAACTCGGACTGGAGGTTCAGCCGGCCGACCCGGGGAGCTTCGTTCCCCGGTTCTGTTCGGACCTGGGCCTCTCCGAGGAGGTCGAACGCCGGGCGCGGGCGCTCCTCGAAGACGGCAGAACCAGCGGTCTCCACAGCGGGAAGTCGCCGGTCGGCCTCGCGGCCGCCGCCGTCTACGCGGCGTCGCTGCTCACCAACGAGAAGGTGACGCAGTCGGCCGTCGGCGAGGTCGCGAGCGTCAGCGAGGTCACCATCCGGAACCGCTACACGGAACTGCTCGAGGCGTCCGAGTCGGCCGCCGCCGTCGCCTGATACCGGCGGCTGCCCGTTTCCGGTGACGTACCGGTCGCTCCGGTAGATCGTCGCGCGCTCTTCATTATGGCTCCGACAAGATTTTTCACGGTGCCGCGTGAGGGTCTATGGCATGGAGGAAGCGTTTGTGCAGTTGGTCTGCCCCGAATGTGCGAAAGACTGGGAATCCTCGCCGAGCGACCTCCCCCAGTACGACGATATGTTCCACTGCCCGAACTGTCATGCGACCCGGAGAACCGCCGAGTTCACGCGTACGAACCGCGACCTGGAGACGCTGAAGTCCCTCCAATAAGCAGACCCAGGGCGACTGTTTCGGACCGTTCGCGGGGACGCTCCGGCGAAACGGTTCGACTGTTCTCGTCGTCCGGGCTCACGAACTCGTCGCCGAGCGTGCGCCACACGCCTCGCACCGCAACACGGGCACGCCCTGCTCACGTTCGATCCGCGTGTCCGGCAGCCCACACTCGTCACAGAGGACGAACTCCTCGGTGTACGCCTCGATCGCTTCGTCGATGCGCTGCTGGCTGAACTCGCCGGTGAGCCGCGCCCGGCCGCTCTCGTCGATGTGGCCGCTGGTTCCGAGTTCGTTCTGGAGGGACTTCATCACATGCTCGTCGTCCCTGTCGAGCCGGTCGACCGTGTCCTGAAAGTTCTCGTACACGGTGACGTTGCCCTCCTGACGAACGTCCGGGTCCGGAACGTCGAAGCGGTCGGTCGTCCCCTCGATCTCCGGCGTCGCCTCGATCGCGCGGTCCAGTTGCTCGTCGTAGTCCATATCGGGCAAAAGCCGATCGGCGAACAAAAAGCTTCAGACTTTTGCCGTACCTTCATGTGTACCCGAGCGATCCGAAATACCGTGTCAAAAGCTCTCACAACCCCGATATTTGGAGATGTGTGTTAACGGGACTCAAGATAATAATATAACCCTCCAGTCGTAAGGCATGGCTGTCCATGAAAAAGCAGGAGCTTATCCACCTTCACGGCCTGCTTGCAGAGATTTCCAACCATTACGAAGAGCGAAACGGAGTGCCCGTAGACCTCGACGAGTACGAGTCCCTGGGCGTACGCCCGACATCGATCCACAAGTCGAAGACCGACCACAAGGCCGCCGTTTTTGCCCTGGCAACTGGCATCACTTCCGAGATGGAAGACGAGGAGACGTCCGAGACGGTTCCCGCCGCCGCTGACTGACGGGACACTCGCGTTCTGCCGGATCTCACACTCTCCAGCGATAGCTCCGTGTTCGAATCCGTCACCTGCTTCGAAAGAGACGAACTGCAGCAGCCGTCGCGCTACTCGATCAGGTCCTCGAACTCGGGGAGGACCTCGTCGTCGTCATCGCCGGTCCCGTCCGAGGACTCGTCGTCGACGGCCACGCTTCCGTCGTCCTCGGTCTCGTCTTCGATCTCCTCTTCCTCGACGACCTCGACCTCCAGCACTTCGAGCGGGATGTTCTCCAGGCGCTGTCCGATCTCCTTGCGCGCGATTCGGGAGGCGTGTTCCTCCCGCTCGACGTTGAACACCGTCATCTCCAGTTCGAGCGCGACGAGGCTCTCGTCGGCCGCGAGGAACGCCGGGTCGATGCCCTCCCCGCAGTGCGGGCAGTGCCGTTCCCCCATGTTTATTTCGACGTAGTTCAGGTCCGGATTCAGCATCTCGCCCGTCTTCGAGATGGCGATCCGGACCGCCTCGTCGGGGGTTTCCACGTCGTACACCGGCACCGCGGCCTCGACGACGACTCTGCAGTTCATGGCCATCCTGTGTTTCGTCGGCCAACAGTATGAAGCTTAGCCCCGGCCGAACTCGAAACCGGCTTTACGCGGCCGTCCCACATCGAAACCGATGGAAACGGGCACGATCGACGTGGCGACGCTCCCCGGCGGCTTCGACCTCCAGTCGACCGTCGAGAGCGGCCAGTCGTACCTCTGGCGGCGCGAGGACGGGCGAACGTACGAGACCGACGGGCTGTACGGCGGGTCGGCGTGGTACGCGACGGTCGTCGACGGCGAGGTGATCCGGGCCAGACAGGTCGACGGTCGACTGGAGTGGGCGTCGACGACCGACGCGGCGCCGCAGCTCCGGGAACTGCTCCGGCTGGACGACGACCTGCCGGGCATCGTCGACGCCTCGCCCGGCGACGACCTGATCCGCGAGGCGTACGACGCCTACCGCGGGATGCGGCTGGTGAACGACCCGCCGTTTGGCTGTCTGATATCCTTCATCTGCTCGGCACAGATGCGCGTCTCGCGGATCCACTCGATGGTGACGGCGCTCGCGGAGGCGTACGGCGACCCCGTCGAGTTCGACGGCCGGACGTACCACGCGTTCCCGCGACCCGAACAGCTCGCCGCGGCGACCGAGGACGAACTCCGGGACCTCGGACTCGGCTACCGCGCGCCGTACGTCCAGCGCACCGCCGAGATGGTCGCCGACGGCGAGGCTCACCCGGCCGAGGCGCGGGAGATGACCTACGAGGACGCTCGCGAGTACCTCACGCAGTTCGTCGGCGTCGGCGACAAGGTGGCCGACTGCGTGCTGCTGTTCTCACTGGACTTCCTCGAAGCCGTCCCGCTGGACACCTGGATCCGGACGACGATCGAGGAGTACTATCCGGACTGCGACCGCGGCAACTACGCCGACACCGCCCGGGCCATCCGGAAGCGGTTCGGCGGCGCGTACGCGGGGTACGTCCAGACGTACGTGTTTCACCACCTGCGGACCCAGTAGCCACCCGCACCGCTCGATACTTTCTTGCCCGGGGCAGTCGATCCGCCGACCATGAGCGACCGAGTGCGCGCACACGTGTTCGTCTCCGGCCGGGTGCAGGGCGTCTACTTCCGTGCGACGACGCGGGACACGGCCGAGGAGGCCGGCGTCGACGGCTGGGTGCGGAACCTGCAGGACGGCCGCGTCGAGGCGGCGTTCGAGGGTCCCGAGGCCGCCGTCGAGTCGATGGTCGAGTTCTGTCACGAGGGGAGCGAGATGGCGAGCGTCGAGGGCGTCGAGGTGGAGTACGAGGAGCCACAGGGCGAGGACGGGTTCCGGATCCGGCGGTGAGTGCGGGCCGCTGGCCGCGGCGGTGTCCAGTACCGGGGTTTTCTTCCCGGTCCGACACTCCAGAAAGCATATCACGACCCGCCCGAACCGAGGGATGTGACCAGTCGTCCCTCCCTCCGCGTCTCGGTTCTGGTGCTCGTCATGGGCGTCGCCCTGCTCGCGCTTGCGGTCACCACCGGCGGCCCGGTGACGGACTCCGTCTACCAGTACACGGCGTTCGAGGTGGACCACGACAACGACGAACTCGTCCTCACGAACGCCGCGACCGGCCGGGAACGCCGGGGCAGCAGTGCGACGGAGACGAACGTCGACGAACGGATCGCCTGTCTCCCGGCCTACGTCAGGGAGTGTACCTTCGAGTACCTGGCTATCGAGGAGAACCGAACCGTCGATGGTGTCGGTAGCGAACACGACTTCGTCTACCTCGACGGGACGTTCTACGGGATCGTAGAGGCCAGTCCCGGAAGCCTGGCGTACGGCTACGAGCGAACCGACGCGGACGCGGCGTTCGAGTACCTCGCGATGGACGCCGCCGGACTGACCGACGACGAACGGACCGCAGTCGAACGCGGGCGGGTGATCACGACACACCCGCTGCCGAACGCGAACCGGATCGTCGAACACGACGGAACGTACTACACGATCCTGGAGACGGGCGTGAAGTCGTACGGCGAGGGCGGGTCGTTCTGCTCGTCGGGCGGGGACGGGTTCTGTAGCGCCGCGAACGACAAGCGGTGGGACACACGGCTCCGACGCGCCGGACTCGGACTGCTCGGACTGCTGGGCATTGTCACAGGCGGCGGCAACCTGCTGGTGGCCTGGAGCAACCGCAACGAGTAGCGCCGCTGCGACCGTCTCCCGCCGCCGACCGCGGTTCCGCAACTGCAAAGGCCCGCCCCGCCCGCTTTCGAACCATGTACGAGGGCGTCCACGCCCGCCCCGACGGCGACAGCACGGTCGCGCGGCTCGCCAGCACCGCGGCCGACTACGGCTTCGACGGCGTCGTCGTCCGCAACCACGGCGACGCCCGCGCCGACTACGACGCCGAGCGCGTCGCCGACGAGTACGGCGTCGACGTGGTCGAGGGCCTCGAAGTGCGGGCGGACGACCCGGAGGCGGCGAGCGGCTACGTCGGCAACTACCGGCGGGACGTGACCGTGCTCGCGCTCCACGGCGGGACGCCCGCGCTGAACCGCTTCGCCGTCGAACAGCCCCGCGTCGACGTGCTGGCCCATCCGATGGCCGGCGACGGCGACTTCAACCACGTGCTAGCCAAAGCCGCCCGCGAGAACGGTGTCCGTGTGGAGTTCGACCTCTCGCCGGTCCTGCGGGCGAGCGGCGGCCGGCGGGTGCAGGCGCTGTCGGACCTCCGGAAGCTTCGGGAGGTCGTCGAACACTACGATGCCCCATACGTCGTCAGCGCCGACCCGGCATCACATCTCCAGCTCCGCGCGCCGCGGGAGCTGGTCGCGGTCGGCGAGGCGGTCGGCTTCTCGGCCGAGCAGGTCCGGACGGGGCTCCGGGAGTGGGGCCGCCTCGCGGAGCGCAACCGCGAGCACCAGTCCGAGGCGTTCATTGAGCCGGGGGTCGAACGTGGCCGGTATGAAGAAGAGCCTTGAGGAACACGCCGAGCGATTCTCCGAGAAGGCCGACGAGTACGACGAGCACAAGTCCGACGAGTACCGGGCCTGCGCGGATCTGGTCGTCGACCACGCCGCGCCGGAGGCGGACGACACCGTCCTCGATCTGGGCACCGGTACCGGGGCCATCGCGCTGGCGCTCGCGCCCGACGCCGGCCGCGTGATCGGCCGCGACATCAGCGAGGGGATGCTGGAGCAGGCCGAGACGAAGGCGGCCGACCGGGGGATCGACAACGCCGAGTTCGGCGAGGGGCGGTTCCGCGACTCGAACGCGCCCGACGACGCCGACGTGGACGTGGTGACGACGAACTTCGCCATGCACCACCTGAGCGACGACGAGAAGCGCGAGGCGATCGCGGCCATCGCCGCGCTCGAACCGCGACGGGTCGTGGTCGGCGACGTGATGTTCTTCGGCAACCCCGACCCCGACGAGCCGTTCTACAGCCCCGAGGTCGACGACCCCGCGACCGTCGGCGTCCTCGCGGACGCGCTGACGGACGCCGGCTTCGCGCTGACCGCAGTCGAGATGGTTCATGAACAGGTCGGCGTCCTCGCCGCCGAGCGCGCGCCGGACGCTGCGGGCGCGGTCGGGGACGACCTCGCAGCCGACGGGACCGACGACGGATGAAACACCTCCCGAAGCACCTGCGGCCGCGGTGGCGGTACCTCGCCGTCACTGTCGAGGGCTGGCCCGACGCCGAGATCGACCGCGGCGCGTTCCAGCGGGCGCTGTGGTACGCCGGGCAGAACCTGCTCGGCGACGCCGGGGCCGCCGACGCCGACCTCACCGTGCTGGACTTCGACTTTTCCGACGGGTACGGCGAGACCGTGGTCCGTGCACGCCGGGGCCACGCCGACGACGCGCGGGCCGCGGTCGCCTGCGTCGACGCGGTCGACGACCAGCCCGTCGGCGTCGCCGTCCGCGGGACGAGCGGCACCGTCCGCGCCTGTGAAGAAAAGTATTTAGGACGCCGTCCGGAAGTTCCCGGCCAGAGCACGGTCGTGTTCGAGAACGAGGAGCGGGCCGCAGTCGGCCGGAACGACGCGTACGACGTGCGGCTCGACGGCTCGTTTGCGGGCGCGACGGAACTCGATTTCGAGTGATACTATGCAGGGACAAGCCCAACAGCAGGCCTACGACCGCGGGATCACGATCTTCTCGCCGGACGGACGCCTCTATCAGGTGGAGTACGCGCGAGAGGCGGTCAAGCGAGGCACGGCGAGCATCGGGGTGCGAACCAGCGACGGCGTGGTGCTGGCGGTGGACAAGCGCATCCGGTCGCCGCTGCTGGAAGGCACGAGCGTCGAGAAACTGCACAAGGCCGACGACCACGTCGGCATCGCGAGCGCGGGCCACGTCGCCGACGCCCGCCAGCTCATCGACTTCGCCCGCCGCCGCGCGCAGGTGAACCAGATCCGCTACGGCGAGCCGGTCGGCGTCGAGACGCTGACCAAGGAGGTCACCGACCACATCCAGCAGTACACCCAGGTCGGCGGCGCGCGCCCGTTCGGCGTCGCGCTGATCGTCGGCGGCATCGACAACGGCGAGCCCCGCCTGTTCGAGACCGACCCGTCGGGGACTCCCTACGAATGGAAGGCGCTGGCCGTCGGCGCGGACCGCGGCGAGATCCAGGAGTACCTGGAGGACAACTACGACGAGGACGCCGACCTCGAGGGCGGGATCAAGCTCGCGCTTGAGGCGCTGGCCTCGGTCAACGACGGCGGGCTCTCCCCGCAGGGACTGGGTCTCGCGACCGTCGACGGCGAGTCCGAGAGCTACATCTCGCTGACCGACGACGAGATCGAGGAGTACCTCGTCGAGAACGACCTGCTGGCCGACGAGACGCCCGAGGACGCCGACACCGAGGGCGAGTCGGACGACGCCGACGAGTAATCCCGTCCGGCGATTTCTCGCGGGAAACACCTTTTACCCGGGCCGCGTTACTGCCCGATATGATTTCGCTGGAGGACGCGGTGACGGCGCGGCTCGAATCCCACGGGGCGCGCTTCGAGGTGCTCGTCGACCCCGACGCAGCCCTGGAGATAGCACGCGACGAGTTCGAGGGCGACCTCGAAGACGTGATCGCGGCCGAGGACGTGTTCGAGAACGCCAGCAGGGGGGACCGCCCGGCCGAGAGCGACCTGGAAGACGTGTTCGGGACGACCGAACCGCTGGAGATCATCCCCGAGGTCATCAAGCGCGGCGAGATCCAGATCACCGCCGAGCAGCGCCGCGAGATGCAGGAACAGAAGCGCAAACAGCTGATCCAGCGCATCGCGCGCAACGCCGTCAACCCACAGATGGACGACGCGCCCCACCCGCCCGACCGCATCGAGAGCGCGCTGGAGGAAGCCGGCTTCACCGTCGACCCGATGGAACCCGTCGAGAGTCAGGTCGACGAGGCGCTGGACGACC
Organism: Halostella salina; assembly: GCF_003675855.1. NCBI lineage: Archaea > Methanobacteriati > Methanobacteriota > Halobacteria > Halobacteriales > Natronoarchaeaceae > Halostella > Halostella salina. The sequence continues at coordinate 294,719 of NZ_RCIH01000003.1, forward strand.
TCCGGCCGGTCATCCCGATCCGGTTCGACGAGGTGACCGTCGCCGTGAACGTCCCGGCGGACCACGCCGGCAGCGCGCAGGCGAAGATCCGGTCGTACGGCGACCTCGAACGCGAGGAGTGGCAGCCCGACGGCTCGTGGATCGGCGTGCTGACGTTCCCGGCCGGCCTGCAGAACGATTTCTACGACACCGTCAACGAGATCACGAGCGGCGAAGCCGAGACGCGGATCGTCCGCGACGAGGACGAGATCAGCACCCGCTAACCCACTGCGGACAGCCGTTTTACTCCTCGGTGAGTCCCCGTTGTCCGGGTCATTGCGTCACCGTCGCGGCGTCCTGTAGGGACGCCGGCTTCGGCCCCGTCTGGTGACGGAGGGTGAGTTCAAGCCCGTACCGCGGCGGTGCCTCGACCGTCAGCCGGAGCCACTCCGGGTCGAGGAGCGTCAGCAGGTCGTCGTACACCTCGGCCGCAAACTCCTCGTGGCCGATCTCGCGGTCCCGGAACGTCTGCATGTAATCCCGGTAGCTCATCAGTTCGACCACGTACTCGTCCGGGCAGTACTCCAGGGTGACCTCGTAGTAGTCCGCGGTGCCCTCGTACGGACACCAGGCGGTTGCGTCCGACGTTTCGATCGTCAGCAGTCCATCCGTCTCGGTGGCGACGCGCCGCAGCACGGGCACGTCCGCGACCGCCTCGCCGTCCTTCGACGGGCTCCGTCGCCCCGCCCCTTCGGAGTCTGCATCATCGCTCATGGGTCGATGTCGGCTTCGTGGAGCGCGGTAAAATGAGTGACGACAGCAGCGCGGCGCTATCCCTTCTTGAAGCCGACCAGGAAGCCGCCGGTGAAGCCGACGCCGATGGACATCGTAGAGAGGATGGGGGCGATCCAGCCCGGGTCCTGCACCTGTTCGCCGGTCTTCAGCAGGCCGGCGGAGAGGCGGTTCCAGTCGACGGAGAGGATCCCCTTCGCTTCGAGGAACTTGAACAGCGCCAGTTCGAGCCCGACGATGATCGCCAGTATCTTGGCGATCTTCTTGGCGGCGAAGCCGATGATGGCTCCGATGAAGGCCCCGCTACCGAACTCGAGGCCGAGTTGTTGTGGATCGATTGCTACCATATCCGATACGACGGGAGCTAGATGGTATTAGTTTTGTGGGATGTCCCGTTGGGCTGTCAGTTCACGGCAGTGTCCCGCGATACCGGTCCGGAACCCATGGCAGAATAGTAAGGTATCGGAACAGTCGGCGGTGCGGCCCGGGTTTAAATAGGTCGAACCCGTAGCTCCGTGAAAGGGTGACGGCGATATCGCAAGCACCAGCATGAAGGCCATCATCGCAAAACGCGTCGACTCCGGGACGGCCGACACCGGGGAGATCCGCGACCTGGCTCGCGCCGCCGGCTACACGGTCGCCGGCGAGGTGACCCAGACCCGGACGGAGGACCCGGCGCTCGAATTGGGTGAGGGGAAAGTCGAGGAGCTGGCGGCGACGGTCCATCGGACCGACGCCGACGCGGTCGTCTTCGACAACCGCCTCGGGCCGTACCAGACGTTCAACCTGGGTCAGAAGCTCCCGGAAGGCGTCGAGGTTATCGACCGGTTCACGCTCATTCTCGACATCTTCGGGCAGCGCGCACAGACCCGGAAGGCGCAGCTACAGGTCGAACTCGCGGAGCTGCGCTACGAACTGCCCCGCGCCGAGGCGAAGGCGAGCCTCGCCAAGCGCGACGAGCGCCCCGGGTTCATGGGGCTCGGCGAGTACGACGAGAGCCGCGAACAGGACATCAAGGCACAGATCAGCCGGATCAAGGACGAACTCGACAAGATCGAGCGGACCGAGGAGCAGCGCCGCGCCCAGCGCCGCGAGTCCGGCTTCGACCTCGTCGCGCTCGCTGGCTACACCAACGCCGGCAAGTCGACGCTGATGCGCCGCCTCGCCGAGGACCTGGACGTCGACGAGAACGAGGACCTCCACCCGGATCTGGACGAGACCGCCGAGTCCGAGGACCGCCTGTTCACCACGCTTGGCACCACCACGCGCCGGATGGACATGGACCGCCGCGACGTGTTGCTCACCGACACCGTCGGGTTCATCAGCGACCTGCCCCACTGGCTCGTCGAGTCGTTCAAGTCGACGCTGGACGAGGTGTATCAGGCCGACCTCGTCCTGCTCGTCGTCGACGTGAGCGAGTCCGTGGAGGCGATCCGCGAGAAGCTCGTCACCTCCCACGACACGCTGTACGAGCGCAACGAAGCGCCCATCGTCACGGTCCTGAACAAGATCGACCTCGTGGACGACGAGGAACTCGCCGAGAAGCGCGAGGCACTGTCCGCGCTCGCGCCGAACCCCATCGCGGTCAGCGGGAAGGAGGGGATCGACGTGGACCGCCTCCGGGACCGCATCGACCGGGAACTGCCCGACTGGGAGCGCGAGACGCTCGTGATGCCGATGACCGACGACACGATGAGCGTCGTCTCCTGGCTCCACGACCACGCCCGCGTCGACGACGTGACGTACGGCGACGGCGACGTGGTCGTCGAGTTCGAGGCCCGGCCGACCGTCGTCGAACAGTCTCGCGCGAAGGCGTCCGACCTGTCGGTCCCCGAGTCCGCCTAATCCATCTCCGTCTGCTCCATCTCCTCGGCCGCCGCCAGTAGCTCCTCGCCGCGTCCCGAGTCGACCGACAGGTCGGGCACCGGCGACGGCGACCCGTCCTCGTCGACCGCGACGAAGACGAACCGCGACTCGGTCGTCTGCTCGCGCTCGCCGGTCTCTGGCTTCTCGCGGAACGCCCGGATCCGTGTCCTGACGCTCGTCTTCCCCGCACCGTAGACGTACGCCTCGACGACGACGGTGTCCCCCGTCGGGACCGGGCGCTGGAAATCCATATGGTCGATGCTGGCCGTCACGCAGGACTGGCCGGCGAATCGGATCGCCGACATCGCGCCGACCTCGTCCATCCACTTCATCACGTTCCCCCCGTGGACCGTTCCGAGATTGTTGGCGTGGTTCGGCTGCACGCGGCTCCGGTTCTCGATGTAGGTGTCCATCAGGTTCGGCATACCCGGAGTTGACTCGGCACGCGGAAGAGTCTTGGCTGAGCTACGACCGACGGCCCGAGACACGGTCTATCGCTGCTTCCGTCTCGTCGACGAGGTCGGCGACGACGGTCGCAGCGGGCGAGACCGCCCCCGTCAGTCCCGCGCTCTGCCCAGCGAACAGCGCCATCGCGTCGATGTCGCCAGCCACGTCCGGCGTCGCGAGCGCCTCGTCGTACCGCTCGATCGACTCCCCGTCGCCCGTCGTGGCGACGACCTCGTCCTCGCCGGGTCGGTCGCCGGGTTCCGGCTCACCGGCGTCGGTCCAGCCCTCGACCGTGTCGTTCTCGACCACGCGGTGCGGGGTCCCCGGCCACCCCTTGTCGAACAGTTCGGTGTGGACCGTGTCCGTCTCGTCGGCCGCCGCGACCCGTTCCCGGTAGGCACGGTGGACGTTCGCCTCCTCGGTCGCCACGAACCGGGTCCCCAGCCACGCCGCGTCGGCACCGAGCGCGAGCGCCGCGGCCACCCCTCGCCCGTCCGCGATGCCGCCCGCCGCAACGACGGGCACCTCGACGGCGTCGGCGACCCGCGGAACGAGCGGCATCGTCGCTACGTCGCTCTGGACGTGGCCGCCGGCCTCCCAGCCCTGTGCGACGACGGCGTCGACGCCGGCGGCCGCCGCCTCCCGCGCCTCGGCGGCGCTTCCGACGGTCTGGAACACGACGCCGCCGGCCTGGTGCACCTGGTCGACGTACGGCGCGGCGTTACCGAACGACAGGGAGACGACTTCCGCCCCCGCGTCCAGACAGGCGGCGAGGTGGTCCTCCGTCGGATGCCGGGTCGTCGCCTCGTCCAGCACGAGATTGACCGCGAACGGGCGGTCAGTCAGTTCACGGGTGCGATCGATCGCGTGCTTCGTCTCGTCGACCCCTCGCCACGTGACCGCGAGGTGGCCGAGTCCGCCGGCGTTCGACACTGCGGCGGCCAGTTCCGGGCACGTCGCGCTCCCGATCGGTGCCTGCACGAGGGGGTGGTCGACACCGACCAGATCGGTAAACGGCGTGTCCATACACTGGCAAGCACCGGTGACACGGAAAACCTTCGCCCCCACCGCAGGTTTATCCGCGAAGCCGCGGCCAACCCCGCCGTGACCTGACCGTCGCCGTGGGGCGTCGAGCGGTTGCGCGACGCACCGCCCCACGGGTCGCTTGCGTCGCCTGCTCGCCCTACTCCAGCGGCCGCTTCGTCTTCTCGACGACTTCCACGTCGCCGATCCCGGTCTCCGGGTACTCCCCTTCGGCGTCCTTCTCGGCCGCCTTCACCATGTCCCAGACGACGTTCAGGCCGGTCGTCACTCCCTCCAGCGCCTCCATCTCGCAGCCGGTCTTGCCGGTCGTCTCGACGGCGACCGTCAGCTCGATCCGGTCGTCGCCCACGTCGAACTCGGTGTCGACGTTCGTGATGGGGATCTGGTGGCACATCGGGATCGTCTCCCAGGTGTGCTTGACGGCCTGGACCGCGCCGACGCGGGCCGTCGCGAGCACGTCGCCCTTCCCGATCCCGTCCTCGCGAACCGCCTCGACCGTCGAGGGCTGGAGGCGGATAGTCCCGCGTGCGACCGCTCGCCGCGCCGTGTCGGGCTTGTCGCCAACGTCGACCATCTGCACGTCGCCGTCGTCGTCCGTGTGAGTCAGGTCGTCGCTCATTCGTCGTCACCCCACATCGCCTCGGGAACCCGGTCCAGCAGGTCCGTCGCCAGCAGCCCGTACCCCTGCTCCTCGACGACGAGGTCGCCGGCTCGACCGTTGACGTACGCTGCGAGGCCGGCCGCCGTCACGGGGTCCCGGATGCTCGCCAGCGCGCCGGTGATCCCGGCGAGCACGTCGCCGGTGCCGCCGACGGTCATGCCGGGGTTGCCGGTGCGTCCGACCCGGGTTCGGTCGCCGTCCGAGATCACGTCGTACGCTCCCTTCACCAGCAGCGTGTGGCCGAGGTCGGCCGCGAACCGCTCGACCAGGTCCCGGCGTTCGCGCCAGTCGTCGGCCGTCTCGCCGCCCATCGCAACCAGTTCGCCCTGGTGGGGCGTACAGACCAGTTCGGCGTCCGTCTCCACGTCCGGCACCTCGCGGAGCGGGTCTGCGTCGACGACGCAGGTGCCGTCGAACGACGACAGGAACTCCCGGGCCGCTGCGCCGGTCTCCTCGGCGTCGCCGAGTCCCGGGCCGAACACGACGGCGTCGT